>JAWUYS010000051.1:0-33651 GCA_034110685.1 Neptunomonas sp. | reverse complement strand
GCTACGATGCACTCTCTTTTTGGGACTATGCAGCGGCAGCGCCCTATGTCGGCATAAACATGAGAGATAGTAAAAATACGTTAGGAAACAGCAACAAAGATGCGGTATTTATTTCGCCTCACAAGTTTATTGGAGGACCAGGCACACCAGGAATTTTGGTTGTAAACCAACGAGTCATCAACAATCTAGTACCCGCTGTTCCCGGTGGTGGCACTGTTCTCTATGTTACTCCAGAAGATCCCCGTTACATAACCAACATAGAACGTCGTGAAGAAGGAGGGACACCAGCAATAGTAGAGTCCATTCGGGCAGGGCTAGCATTCAAGTTACAGCAGGCCGTTGGCACACAAGAGATCGAACGTCGGGAGGCACTATTCGTTAAACGTGCTCTAACGCGTTGGTCAGCCTGTGACAATATAGAGATCCTTGGCAACCTGAATGCTCCCCGGTTATCGATTATATCTTTGCGAATAAAGCACAATGACAAAGATCTCCACTATGGATTTGTAGTCGCCCTACTTAACGACCTTTTCGGCATTCAAGCCCGAGGAGGCTGTTCTTGTGCGGGGCCTTATGGTCACAGCTTACTCGGCATGGATATGGCTTATAGCAAAGCGCTCGAAGAGCAACTTATTAAGGGTCAGATGATTCTTAGGCCTGGCTGGGTTCGCCTAAATTTCAATTATTTTATTAATGAAGAAAGCTTTAATTATATTGTTCGCGCAGTAGAGCTAATAGCACAACACGGCAGCAAGCTTTTATCCTTTTACAACTTTGATCAATCCAGTGGTGTATGGCGCTATCAAGATATAAAAAACATTCAAAAATCTAGCCTAGCCGCTTTAGATTTTAATCATATTAGCGACAACCTAAAACAATCTACTGACCTGCCTTCAGATACAAATTTATCGGACTACATGGCTCTAGCAGAAGAAGAAATTCGCAAAAATAACAGAGATGGTTTGCAATACGAATTGATACTTCCTGAAGCCGCCGAGAAATTGCGCTGGTTTGCGTTACCACAAGAAACTCGCACACTGAAATCAACAGATATTTAATGCCCGCCTTAAACACATCTACTTTAAAGTAACGCACGAGAATAAATATGACTCAAAAGACAGCTCAGTTTTCTACGAAGGTGATACATGCAGGCGAGCAAACAGACCCTGCGTACAATGCTATTATTACACCGATTGTTACGGCAAGTTCCTTTGTAAAACCCAACATTGATGAATCCGCTCAGTTTAGTTATAGCCGCGGCGAAAACCCTACACGATATGCATTAGAAACCTGTTTAGCATCATTGGAGGGCGGTGTAGGAGCGGTAGCTTGCGCCTCAGGTATGGCTGCCACAGCAACAGTAATGGAGTTATTACCTAAAGATGCTCATGTAATTGTTACTGATAGTGTATATGGCGGTACATTTCGTTTACTAGAAGATTGTCGTTCTAAAACATCAGGATTTACAACCACTTACGTTGACCTTAATGATATCGAAGCGGTAGAGGCGAGTATTCAAGAAAACACTGCTTTGATCTGGATAGAAACACCCACTAACCCCTTATTGAAGCTGGTTGACCTACAAGCAATTGCAAAGGTGACACGCAAACATAATATTTTAAGCTGTGTAGATAACACCTTCTCATCACCGTGGAATCAACAACCACTTCATCACGGTATTGATTTAGTTATGCACTCTACAAGTAAATATATCGGTGGCCATTCAGACCTGATTGGCGGAGCTGTTGTTGCCTCTAGCGAAGAGTTATTTAAACGTTTGCAGTTTGTATCAATGGCGGTAGGCGCCATTCAAGGCCCGTTCGATAGTTACCTAGCATTGCGTGGATTAAAGACTCTTGACCTGCGCATGCA
This sequence comes from Neptunomonas sp., assembly GCA_034110685.1. GTDB lineage: Bacteria > Pseudomonadota > Gammaproteobacteria > Pseudomonadales > Balneatricaceae > Neptunomonas. The sequence goes on along the minus strand of JAWUYS010000051.1, from coordinate 31,779 downwards.
GCGTCAAAGTGATAACGCTCTCGTCATTGCACGCCATCTTGAGAAGCATAAAGGTATTGAAACCGTCTTCTATCCGGGATTGAAAAGTCACCCTCAGCATGAATTATGCCTTCGCCAAATGGTAAGTGGCGGCGCTGTAATAGCAATACGTTTATTAGGCGGTCTAGAAGAAGCAAAGAAATTTATAGCGCGTTTACATTACTTTGTTTTGGCAGATTCTTTAGGGGGTGTCGAAAGCATGATCAATCACTCTTACAGCATGTCTCATGGAGGAATGCCGGCAGAAGACAAAGCAACAGCAGGAATTACAGAAAACTTATTACGCTTATCTGTAGGCGCAGAATCTGTAGAAGATTTATTAAAAGAGCTAGATTATGCACTTGCAGAAACCGCCTAAACTAGGCGTTGTTACAAGTTACTCCAAAAATTTATCATGTTTATTTGTATGCCCCATTTAGGGGTATACAAACAACAATTTAAAATCAGCGACACGTGCAATAAGCTATCAATTTCAGAACACTTAATAATATAACTAAATGCTTTATAACTTTTATAACACCGCTGAAAAATACGCTACAACATAAGCAAGCTAACTTTCTAAACCCTTGTAAATAATAGCTTTTACCGGCAATTTCTCAAGCTAAAAACATGCTCTCACCTTCCCGTCTCTACGACCGGGTTCTCGATGATCAATTACTTATTTTTCAATATCATTAACTGTTTTCAAATAGGCATTTTCGCCTAACCATTAGTACTTGATGTAAGCCTGTCACCGGTAGATATATTTAACTTATCAGCATCGTTACAAGTAACACTGGATAAGCAGTGAGAATCTAAATATATCTTTTAACCTCCAGTCATTCCTTCAATAACAAGCACAAAAACTCACAAAAAACCTATTATGGAACACAAAATACCGATATAGAAATATATTGACACGATAAAAAAACGTCATTATGGTATTTAGAGTTCCAATTTATAGATACGAAACCTTAAATACTAATAAAAAAGATCTATCCACAGAGGCTTTTATCATGCTCAGTAGATCGCCAAACTTGAGGATTTAACTGTGAACAAAGCTACAACCAAACTTCGCTCATCCGTCATTAAAGCAACCCTTGCCGGGGTTCTAGCAACATCAATGAGTTCAGCACTTCACGCTGAAGATAACGTTCGATGGAAAGTACAGTCGGTATTTGGAACCCACTTGCCTGCCCTAGGCGACCCCATCGCCCGAGTTGCCGAGCAACTCAAGCAAGCGAGTAACGGTAGCGTGCAGTTCAAAGTCTATGAGCCGGGCAAGATTGTTCCTCCTTTTGCTATTTCAGAAGCTGTCAAAAATAAGCAGATCCCTGCCGGTCTTTATCTACTGGGTTATGATCAGGGAAAAATTCCGGCCTCTGGCCTGTTTAGCAACGTGCCTTTTGGTATGGAACCTTGGGAGTACGCTTCTTGGTGGTATGAAGGCGAAGGACAAAAACTAGCTCAAGACCTCTACGCAAAACACAATATTCACCCAGTGCTATGTGGGGTGATTGGTCCAGAAACGGCTGGCTGGTTCCGCGAGGAGATTAAATCCATCGATGATTTTAAGGGCTTAAAAATACGCTTCGCCGGTTTAGGTGGTCAGGTACTACAAAAAGCAGGCGCATCAGTCACCTCAATGCCCAGCGGTGAAATTTTTCCGGCGCTTGAAAAGGGTGCTATCGATGCAACAGAGTTTTCGATGCCGGCCATTGATCAGTTACTTGGGTTCGATAAGGTCGCAAAGAACAATTACTTCCCAGGCTGGCACCAAACCTTTACCGCCAATCACCTAATCGTCAATAAAGAGATATGGGATGACCTCGATAGTTCTAAGCAAGCGATGATCGAGATGGCTTGTACTGCAGGTACCTTGCGAGCACTGACTCGAGGAGAATCATTACAGGGCGCGGTTGTTAATGGTTTTAAAGACAAAGGGGTCACCGCACGAACGCTAAACGACAAGCTACTAGCAGACTTAAAAGGGTTGACCGACCAAGTAATGCAGGAACAATCCGCTAAAGATCCAGACTTCAAGCGCGTGTACGAGTCCCAACAAGCCTTTATGCTTGAGTATAAGTCTTGGAAAAAACTTGCCTATCTACCTCGCGACTTTGAATAGCATCTAGCGGTGGCCGGATACTCTGCCACTGCCCTTCTACTCCATATTTTTACTTCATAAACCTCTGCGCCTGCGGGCGCAGATCGGAGCCTCGCTTTGCCAAAAAAGCAGACGCCGATTTAGCTACATACCGAAAATGGAGGACTTATGCCGCAGGATACACGGGATAACGGCCAACCCATAGCAACGCTTATGGACCTCGACCATTTTAACCACCATACCGAGCTCCCACATACTCGGCTGTCGGACCTGATTGACCGAGTACTACTGAAAATCGGCAATCTTATGTCCTGGACCTGGGTGGTGCTGATGGTGGTGATAATCTTCAATGTCGTGATGCGCTATCTATTTAATCAAGGGCGGATCGAATTCGAAGAACTCCAATGGCACCTCTATGCAATAGGCTGGCTGTTCGGACTTTCCTACTGCTTTATCGCCGATGACCATGTGCGGGTAGACCTAATTCATGATCGTCTATCGCTCAAAGCTCAAACCTGGATCGAACTGCTGGGCATTGTGTTTTTACTGATCCCATTTCTAACCCTCGTGCTCTTGTATGCGGTGCCTTTCATCCTCTACTCATGGGAACTAGGTGAAGTATCTGACGCTCCGGGTGGTCTTCCTTACCGTTGGGCAATCAAATCAGTGCTCTTTATTGGCTTTGGGCTACTCGCTCTAGCAGCTCTATCTCGACTATCACGGGTCTGTGCCCTGCTGTTTTTGCGCCAGAACTCTTCCTTCATTTTGGCTGAAACAAAGTAGGTATTACTCATGGAAATCAACGAGATCCTTGCCGCCTGCATGTTTGGCAGCTTTATATTACTGCTGTTTACCGGCTATCCGGTAGCGTGGGTATTAGGTGGTGTAGCCATCATCTTCTCCGCCCTAGCTATGTTCATGGACCATTGGTTTGATGCCTTTATAGGTATCGACTGGAACTTTGTCTCCGTCGTAATCCCTAGAATGTGGGACGTGATGACTAACTGGGTCCTCGTAGCCCTTCCGATGTTCGTCTTTATGGGATTGATGCTAGATCGCTCAGGTGTAGCTGAAGACCTCATGGTCAATTTATCCCGTCTATTCGGCAGAGTCAGAGGCGGACTGGCCGTTACTGTTACCTTTGTAGGTTTACTGCTAGCGGCTTCCACCGGAATTATCGGAGCCTCAGTGGTGCTACTGGCGGTACTTGGCGTACCGTTGATGATGAAGCAAGGTTATAGCAAGGAATTGGCCTGCGGCACTGTTTGCTCAACCGGTACTTTGGGCATATTGATCCCACCTAGCATCATGCTGGTGATGATGGGAGACCGCATTGGCGTCTCGGTGGGGGATTTGTTTCTGGGTGCCCTATTCCCTGGTTTACTGCTCGCAGGGCTCTATGTCACCTATATCATGACACTTAGTTTTCTTAATCCGCAGTCTGCACCATTGTCGAAAGATGCTGAACCTGTCTCAGTAAAAATAATATTCAGTGTACTCAAGGCGGTACTACCGACAGCCGGTCTAATCATCGCCGTTCTCGGTTCCATCTTCTTTGGTATAGCAACGCCAACTGAAGCGTCTGGTGTTGGTGCTCTAGGGGCTACCTTGCTGGCATTTGCTAACGGTCGTCTATCAATTTCTGTACTCAGGGACGTTGGTCGCGAAACAACCAAGACCACAGCATTCATCTTCGCCCTCATACTCGGAGCTACTGCGTTTTCACTGATACTTCGCGGCTTGGGTGGAGACGAGCTAATCGAAGGGTTTCTAACCGGGCTGCCTTTTAGTCCCACGGGAATAGTTATCTGCATTCTGGCAATCACCTTTGTCCTAGGATTCTTCCTCGATTGGATCGAGCTGACCCTGATCATCCTGCCCTTAGTGGCCCCTGTTGTATCCGCCTTAGGCTTCGACCTGATCTGGTTCACTGTACTGTTCGCCGTCTGTCTACAAACCTCTTTCTTAACACCACCAGTTGGGTTTGCCTTGTTTTATCTAAAGGGTGTCGCGCCAGCGGGTATAAACCTCGGCCATATTTATCGCGGGGTATTGCCCTTTATCTTGATACAGCTAGTTGGTCTGACAATCGTGTTCAATTGGCAAGGCATTGTCACCTGGCTGCCTGCCACCGCTTATGCGCCTTAACTCATGAATACGACAGCTAAATGAATGTAAATAGCTGTCCCTAATAATCTGAAAATGTAGGAGCCAAAATGTCTACTCAAATAATACTGCCTCGCATCATGCAGGTGGGTGAAGGTGCTAGCCAAGAGATTTCCTCTGTATTGGCCAGCCTTAGCTGCCAAAAACCGCTAATCATTACGGACAAAGTGATGGTTGAGCTGGGCTATGTTAGCCGTATTAAAGAAGCATTATCTAAACAGAACATTAGCTGTGATGTCTTTGATGATACCGTTCCCGAACCCACTATCGGATCAATTATGGCCGGCGTGGATAAAGTGCGAAACGGTAACTACGATGCAATTATCGCCGTGGGCGGCGGAAGCCCTATCGATAGCGCCAAAGCGATTGCCATTCTCGGTAAATACGGTGGCTCGATGCGCGACTATAAATTCCCTAGAATCGTCAATGAATTGGGGCTACCGATAATAGCCATACCAACAACAGCAGGCACCGGCTCCGAAGCTACCAAATTCACTATTATTACCGATGAAGCCAACGATGAGAAAATGCTCTGCGTTGGTCTTGGTTTTATGCCAGTCGCCGCCTTGGTCGACTTTAACTTGACCCTAAGCCTGCCGCCAAGGATCACCGCCGATACTGGTATCGATGCCCTAACGCATGCGATGGAAGCCTACGTCAGTAAAAAAGCCAACGCTTACAGTGATTCGCAAGTCCTCGCAGCCATGCGCTTGATTGGCCCTAATCTGCGTCGCGCTTTCCATGACGGTAAAGACAAGCAGGCTCGTGAAGCAATGATGTTAGGTTCGACCTTAGCCGGAATCGGTTTCTCTAATGCTTCAGTTGCACTAGTACACGGTATGAGCCGCCCGATAGGTGCTTTTTTCCATGTCCCCCATGGTCTATCAAACGCCATGCTGCTGCCAAGCGTAACGGAGTTTTCGATCGCGGGTGCGCCAGAGCGCTATGCCGACTGCGCCCGTGCGATGGGTGTTGCCGACTCACAAGACAACACAGAGCAAGCCAATCAAAAACTATTGAGCGAACTGCATGCGCTTAACGATGAGCTAAAAGTGCCGACACCATCACAATTTGGCATCGATCAGGATCAGTTTCTGTCTTTGCTAGAAGAAATGGCAACACAAGCACTTAACTCAGGATCCCCTGGCAATAACCCTCGTGTTCCCACTAAAGAAGAAATTATTGCGATTTATAAGACCCTTTGGAATTAAAAAAACTATTAGTCCCTGTATAAAGCCTTTAAAAGAGAGAGTAACTCCATATGAAAACTGTAGGACATTTGATCAACAATCGCGCAGTAACATTGGCCGATAACACACGTACAACGCCTGTCTATAACCCGGCAACCGGCCAAGCGAGTAAAAATGTCGCCTTAGCCAACAAGGCAACAGTTGAAGAAGCAATTGCCGCCGCGGCAGCAGCTTATCCGGCATGGCGTAGTACGCCACCGCAAAAACGTGCAGCGATCATGTTTCGCTTTAAAGAACTGTTAGAGAAAAACGCCGAACGTATTGCCGAAGTCGTTGGAGAAGAACACGGTAAGATTAGCCATGATGCTATGGGCGAACTCCAACGCGGTATCGAGTGCGTAGAATATGCTTGTGGTGCTCCCGAGCTATTAAAAGGCGAACACAGCAGAAATGTCGGTCCGGGGATCGATTGCTGGAGTGAGTTTCAGGCACTAGGCGTTGTTACTGGCATCACACCCTTTAACTTCCCAGCAATGGTGCCGCTGTGGATGTACCCAATGGCAATCGTTTGCGGCAACACCTTTGTACTTAAGCCATCTGAACGCAACCCTTCCTCAGTTATGTTGGTTGCAGAACTTCTATATGAAGCAGGCCTACCAGCCGGTGTATTAAACGTAGTGAATGGTGATAAAGAAGCTGTTGATGTATTGCTACGTGATGAGCGTATAAAAGCGGTTAGCTTCGTCGGATCAACTCCCATCGCTGAATATATTTACACCACAGCAAACGCCAATGGAAAACGTTGCCAAGCATTAGGAGGCGCCAAAAACCATGCTATCGTGATGCCTGATGCCGACATGGATAACGCTGTTAACCAACTGCTTGGCGCTGCATTCGGCTCTTCCGGTGAACGTTGCATGGCTTTATCAGTGGCCGTTGCCGTGGGTGATGCCGCAGCCGATGCACTCATTGCCAAGATGCGTGTAGCCATGCAGCCGCTAAAAGTCGGCCCTTACTCGGATAGTAGTAATGACTTTGGCCCAGTCATTACGCGCCAGCATCAAGAGAAGGTCGTTGGTTTTATCGATAGTGCAGAGCAGGATGGCGCCAAGATTGTAGTTGATGGCCGCAACCCTAAAATTGAAGGTTTCGAAGACGGTTTCTTCGTCGGCGCCACCTTGATAGACAATGTAACCACCAGCATGGAAAGTTACAAACAGGAGATCTTTGGCCCCGTCCTACAAATTGTTCGTGTAAATAGCATGGATGAAGCAATGCAGATGATCAACGATCACGAATACGGTAATGGTACTTGTATCTTTACCCGTGATGGCGAAGCAGCACGTTACTTCTCTGACAATATCCAAGTAGGTATGGTAGGAATCAACGTTCCGCTACCAGTACCTGTTGCTTACCACAGCTTCGGTGGTTGGAAGCGTTCTTTATTTGGTGACTTACATGCATACGGTCCTGATGCTGTACGTTTTTACACCAAACGTAAGACTATCACTCAACGCTGGCCTTCTAGTGGAGTCCGAGAAGGTGTCGACTTCTCATTCCCAGCATAAAATCTAAGTGAACCCTAGCCTTGGTTTTCTAACCAAGGCTTTATCATCGGTTAAAACAGCCCCCCAAGATTACAGGTCACTCTCCGCTATCAATAACGGGAGAATTTACCAAATCACTGATCTCAGCCGCCGCCTGTCGTAACAGTGGTTCATATGCCTTCAATTCCTCAAGGCTTTTACGTACAACAGGAACATGGGTATATAAGCTCGCAATGAAATGTCCATCTTCATTCTTGATGGGTACCGAGCAACCCACCATACCATCGATATACTCTTCATTATCAATGCCCATCTCATTAGCTCGAGTCAAGATCAAAGACTCCTCCAGAGAATCTGGATCCGTTAACGTTGAACGAGAAAGCTTATCCAGAGGAAGGTTCTTTATTATCCGATGGCGCATGTTTTTCGGGAGAAAACTAAGATACAACTTACCGCTAGACGTACACCATAATGGTACTCGGCTACCGGCCTTAAGGTTAAACTGTAAAGGCCAGCTAGATTCGACTCGGTCATAGTAGACCATCTCAGTTCCATCTGGAATTGCAATTCCACAGGCTTCATCCAACTGACGTCCCAGCCGTTGTAAGATAGCTTGGCGCTGAATCTGAAAGCGGCTACTGTACAAAACGCCTAACGCCACCTTGTACATGCGCCTTGCAGGTACGACTTTTCCACGCATGTTTATCTGGATATACCCATCATCTTCCAGCTGTTGAATCAAGCGATGCAAACTAGCCTTTGGAATACCCAAGTGAAATGAAAGATCAGCAGGCGACATAGGCTGCTCTAACGAGGACACAGCTTCTACTATTTCCATAACTCGAGTTACTGATGGGCCTCGCCCAACGCGTTGCGATGTCATCGTCTTAAAAAGCCTCTTTAAAAACTTGGGGGTCTATTGTGAGCATATAAAATATATTTATCAAAGGGAAAGGGCACAACGGATCTATCAGGCATGATAGTAATGTCCACTTCTGCAAGAGGACATCACTTATTGGTGTTATTTCAAAAAACCATAACACCTCGATATATCAGCTGCCCCTCACAGAACAGCTTGTTTTCTACAGGCTTTAATCATTGCGATCAAAAGCAGCAAGCTCTTACTTACTCTACCGTTACTGATTTAGCCAAATTACGAGGCTGGTCAACGTCGGTACCTTTCAGCACAGCCACATGGTAAGACAATAGCTGCAATGGGATCGTATAAACGATCGGCTCAAGTATTTCAGGCATATCAGGCATACCTAATACGTGAATACCTTCACCCGGTTGCACTTTTTGTGTACAGCCAGCAAAAACAAACAACTCACCACCACGTGCACTTACTTCCTGTAAGTTAGCTTTGAGTTTATCCAACATGTCATTGCGTGGAGCAACAGTAACAACCGGCATGTCTTTATCAACTAACGCTAACGGCCCATGCTTAAGCTCTCCTGCAGGGTAAGCCTCTGCATGAATATAAGAGATCTCTTTAAGCTTTAACGCCCCTTCCATTGCTATCGGGTAAAGCGTTCCTCTACCTAAGAACAAAGAGTGTTGCTTCTCAGCAAAGGCTTGCGACATTAGCTCAATATCACTATCCATTTGTAGCGACTCTTCAATTAGTGCTGGTAACAGCATAATTGATTCAACTATTTGGCGCTCCACTGCTTCTGTTATTTTAAAGCGTCGACCAATAACAAGCGTAGTTAATAACAAGCATACTAGCTGAGTAGTAAACGCCTTAGTTGAAGCGACTCCGATCTCAGGGCCAGCATTGGTCATTAAGCAAAGATCAGATTCACGAACCAGCGAGCTTCCCGGGACATTACAGATCGTCAGACTCGCTAAGATTTGATCTTTAACGTCACGCAGCGCAGCGAGTGTATCGGCTGTCTCCCCTGACTGAGAGATAGAGATAAACAAGGTTCCTTCTTGAATAACAACAGGGCGATAACGATACTCACTTGCTACTTCAACATGACAAGGAATACCCGCTATCCCTTCCATCCAATACTTAGCAATGAGGCCTGCATGATAACTCGTACCACATGCGATGATTTGGATCTGCTTGACCTGGTCAAAGATAGCCGCAGCTTCTTCACCAAATGCTCGCTCATTAACTAAAGCATCTTGAATCCGATCCTGAAAAGCAGCCAATGTAACAGTGGGTTGCTCGTAGATCTCTTTCATCATGAAATGTTTGAACTTACCCTTTTCCGTCGCTGAGGTGGCATGCTCATACTGAGTGACTTCTCGCTCAACGATTTCGCCATTAATATCCCAAACGGTGATTTCGTCTCTTGTTAGGTGTGCAATGTCACCTTCTTCCAGAAACATAAAGCGATCGGTAACCGGCAGTAGTGCTAACTGATCAGAAGCGATAAAGTTTTCACCAATCCCCACACCAATAACTAAAGGGCTGCCTTGGCGTGCGGCAATTAGCTCGCCTGGTTTATCTTCATGAATAACACCGAGTGCGAAAGCGCCATCTAAAGAAGAAACCGTGTCTTTCACAGCACTTAAGTGATCTGCACCTGCTTTAATTGCCCGGTCTAATAAATGAGCAATCACTTCAGTATCAGTTTCAGAACTGAAGCTGTATCCAGAAATCATCAATTCTGACTTTAGTTCTTCAAAATTCTCAATAATGCCATTATGCACAACCGCGACTGATGTACCTGACATATGTGGATGTGCATTATGCTCTTCAGGCTTACCATGAGTTGCCCAGCGCGTGTGTGCTATACCAGCAGAACCGGTCAATGGCTCGTCATCAAGTGCATCAGCTAATGCCTGTACTTTACCTGCACGGCGTAGTCGATGAATCAGCTCACCATCCCAAACAGCCATACCTGCAGAGTCATATCCTCTGTACTCCAGGCGACGTAGTCCTTCTAATAAAATCCCTGATACTGAACGCTCAGCTGTTGCTCCAACAATACCGCACATACTTGCTTCTCCTTAGCTTTTCTTGACTGGGCGTTGCCAGTTAGACAAATTAGTTTGTTTGCCACGTGCAACAGCAAGTTGGCTCTGTGTAACTTCTTTCGTAATGGTAGAGCCCGCACCAACAGTAGCGCCGGAGCCTATCTTAACCGGCGCCACTAAAGCAGTATTTGAGCCGATAAATACCTGGTCACCGATTTCAGTTAAAGACTTATTTACACCATCATAGTTACAAGTGATTGTACCTGCGCCTATATTAGTGTTTTTACCGATAACGGCATCACCCACATAACTAAGGTGATTAATTTTAGATCCTTCACCCACTATAGCTTTTTTAGTCTCTACAAAATTACCCACTTTGGCACCCGTAGCAAGCTGCGTGCCTGGACGAATACGAGCAAAAGGCCCAACGTCGCAATTTGCCGCAATTGTAGAGTCTTCTATGACACTATTAGCACGAATATGCGTATTATCACCAATCGTTGCGTTTTTAATAATGCAGTTAGGTTCAATCAATACACCGTGACCCAGCACAACATTGCCTTCAAACACCGCGTTGACATCAATAATGACATCACCAGCAACCGTCACATTCCCTCTCACATCAACACGAGATGGATCAGCTAACGTTGCGCCATTCAACATAAGCGTTTCAGCCTGTTGCAGTTGATGCCAACGCTCTAGTTCAGCTAATTGAACTCGATTGTTAACGCCCTGTACCTCTTGCTCACAAGCAGGATGTTGGGTTTCTATAGAAACACTTTGTTCTGCTGCCATAGCAATGATGTCTGTTAAATAATATTCGCCCTGAGCATTATTAGAAGAAAGTTGTGGCAACCATTTAAGCAACAAACCTGTCGGCACTGCCATTATGCCAGTATTAACTTCAGTTACTTTAAGCTGCTCTTGTGAAGCATCTTTTTGCTCAACAATGGCAATGACTTTATTGGCATCATTACGGATAATTCGACCATAGCCCATAGGGTTTTGCAGATGTACTGTCAATAAACCCAAATTCCCTTTAGAGGCACTATCAACCAACTCCTGGATTGTTTCAGAGCGGGTTAACGGCACAACACCATAAAGAATCAATGTGATACCTTCAGGATCAACGTTAGGCAACGCTTGAGCGACAGCATGGCCTGTCCCTAACTGCTCCTTTTGCAGGGAGAACGTTAGCTGCTCATCAGCAAGTGCGGTTTCTAGTAATGCTGCACCGTGTCCAATTACTACATGAAGCTTTGCCTGCTCTAAATTACGAGCCTGGTCTAATACATGTTTGACCATCGACTTTCCAGCGACAGCATGTAGAACTTTTGGCAGAGAAGATTTCATGCGGCTTCCCTGGCCCGCGGCAAGGATTACAATATCCGTTGTCATTATCCGATCCTGTAGCATCTAATGATGTGTTATTGGCAGAATTTATTTACTGTCCGCTAATCTATATTATAGTTCAACTTATACAATACTTTTTGTCTGGAAAATTTTGACAAATGCAATATTCTATTCTAGAAAGACTCGGCTTTGACCAGCGAGAAATAACGATCTATCGAGCCTTACTATCGCTTGGCCCTAGCCCTATCAGGAGCATTGCCGATAAAGCAGGCATCAATCGTGGTACAACTTATGACTGCCTAAAAGGACTTCTACAAAAAGGTATTGTCAGTTATTTACCAAAAGGAAAACGTCGCCTTTTCTCTCCACGCAATCCTGAAGTACTCTTACAGTTAGCTGAACAAAGGCAACATGAGATAGAAAATACGATACAACAGTTAAAAACTTCGATCATTCCCGAGCTAAACCACCTAAAACCAGATTTCTCAGCGGCCAATGTGCAGTTTTATGAAGGAGATGACGGGATTGAGTTTGTACTTAGGGATATTTTAAGTAGCGTTTCTAAGAGTAATGAGCGGCATTATTCTGTTTTTTCATCAAAGCCTATACGTTCTCACCTCTATAGACCCTTTCCAAATTATACTGCCCAGCGGATCCAAAAACAGATAGGTGTTCGTGTTATTGCGATTGGTGATGGTGGTGAAGATGCTGAACTTTCAGAGAGAAAATGGATTAAAACAGAAGGTCATGTTGATGCAGCTTATATTGCTATTTATCCACCAAAATGTGCAATTATCTCTCTAGCCTCCAATAACTACCCAACGGCAGTATTGATCGACTCAAAAGAGGTATCGGCAGCTCAGAAGATTATTTTTGATACATTATGGGGAGTACTTTAAAACTTTCAAAATTAATCGTTACAAAGTTTTAACCTGTATAGGTTAAAAAACAGACACAAAAAAGGCAGCCGAGGCTGCCTTTTTATTCGATTGTAACTCAACGACGTCAGTCTTATCTACTGAGCTTTTTGCGAATTTGCTGTAGCGTGCGGAGTTGAGCCGCAGCTTCAGCCAGCTGAGTAGCAGCGCGACCATATTCGAATTCGCTCTGCTTATCACCCATCGCTTGTTCAGCGTGCTTCTGCGCTTCAAGAGCAGCCGCTTCGTCCAGATCGCCTGCATGCAATGCAGTGTCTGCCAAAACGATGATCTTGTTAGGCTGAACTTCTAAGAAGCCGCCAGATACGTAGAAGATATCCTGTTCGCCGCCCTGCTTACGCATTTCGACAGGGCCTGGTTTCAGTTCCGTCAGAAGCGGAGCGTGACCTGGGTATATACCCAAGTCACCCAGGCTACCTGTTACTGATACGAATTCGATCAGACCAGAGAAGATCTCTTCTTCAGCACTTACGATATCGCAATGAACAGTCATAGCCATGTTGTTTTCCTTCTAAAGGTTTACCAAAAGCAATTACATGCCTTTGGCTTTCTCAACAGCTTCTTCAATGCCACCGACCATGTAGAACGCTTGCTCTGGTAGTGAATCATATTCACCATCCAAAATTCCTTTAAAGCCACGAATAGTGTCTTTCAAAGATACGTACTTACCTGGGGAACCAGTGAATACTTCTGCAACGAAGAACGGTTGAGACAAGAAACGCTGAATCTTACGAGCACGTGTTACAACCTGCTTATCTTCTTCAGACAACTCATCCATACCTAGGATAGCAATGATATCTTTCAGCTCTTTATAACGCTGAAGAACACCCTGCACATTACGAGCAATGTCATAATGCTCCTGACCGATAACCAAAGGATCTAGCTGACGAGAAGAAGAATCCAATGGATCGATTGCTGGATAAATACCTAATTCTGCAATCTGACGAGACAATACAACTGTCGCATCAAGATGTGAGAAGGTAGTTGCAGGAGATGGATCCGTCAAATCATCTGCTGGTACATATACCGCCTGGATAGACGTGATAGAACCAGTATGAGTTGATGTAATACGTTCTTGAAGAACACCCATCTCTTCTGCCAGCGTAGGCTGGTAACCTACCGCTGAAGGCATACGACCTAGCAGAGCTGATACTTCAGTTCCTGCTAGTGTGTAACGGTAAATGTTGTCAACAAACAACAGTACGTCACGACCTTCATCACGGAATTTCTCAGCCATAGTCAGGCCAGTCAGCGCTACACGCAGACGGTTTCCTGGAGGCTCATTCATCTGACCATAAACCAGAGATACTTTGTCCAATACATTGGACTCTTTCATCTCGTAGTAAAAGTCGTTTCCTTCACGAGTACGCTCACCAACACCTGCAAATACTGAGAAACCTGAGTGCTCAATAGCGATGTTACGGATAAGCTCCATCATGTTTACGGTTTTACCTACACCGGCACCACCGAACAGACCAACTTTACCACCTTTGGCGAATGGGCATACCAAATCGATAACCTTGATGCCGGTTTCTAGCAGCTCGTTAGAAGCAGCCTGATCAGCATAAGTTGGTGCCTTACGGTGAATAGGCATACGATCTTCTTCACCGATAGGACCACAATCATCAATTGGGTTACCTAATACATCCATGATGCGACCCAATGTTGCTGTACCTACAGGTACAGAAATTGGAGCACCACTATTTTCTACTTCTAAGCCACGACTCGTACCTTCAGTCTGGCCCATTGCGATCGCACGTACAACACCGTCGCCCAGCTGCTGCTGAACTTCAAGTGTTAGACCATTTTTTGAAACAGTCAGCGCGTCATAAATTTTAGGTACGCTGTCACGTGGAAATTCCACATCGACAACCGCGCCTATAATCTGAACAATTTGTCCGCTACTCATGTTCGGATCCTCTTAAATTTTAACCCGTTCACCGCATTAAACAGCCGCAGCACCACTAACAATTTCAGATATTTCCTGAGTAATTGCCGCTTGACGAGCCTTGTTATAAATCATTTGAAGTTCGTCAATCAAATCACCGGCGTTGTCAGTTGCACTTTTCATTGCCAGCATTCGCGCCGCCTGTTCACAGGCGTTATTCTCAACTACTGCCTGATACACTTCGGACTCAACATAACGCATAAGAAGGCCATTCAGCAGTTCTTTAGCGTCAGGTTCATAAATATAGTCCCAGTGATGATTCAGCAGCGCCTCATCGTCTTCTGCTTTCAGTGGAAGCACTTGTTCAACCTGCGGGGTCTGCGTCATTGTGTTAACAAAAGTGTTAGCCACAACATACAGACGATCCAGCTTGCCCTCAGAAAAAGCATCCAGCATAACTTTCACAGCACCGATCAGATCCGTTACTTCTGGCTGATCACCCAAATGGGTTTTTGCTGCTACTACGTTACCGCCATAGCTCTTAAAAAATGAGACTGCTTTGGATCCTAACGCGCAAACGTCAATTTCGACGCCTTTATCGTTGAACTCTTTCATGCTTTGGATAGTTTTCTTAAACGCGTTAGCGTTAAGACCACCACAAAGTCCACGGTCAGTTGCCACAATAATGTAACCAACACGTTTAACTTCACGTTCCTGCATGTAAAGATGCTTGTATTCAGGATTTGATTTTGACAAATGCTGAATAACACCACGGATACTGCGAGCGTACGGGCGGGAAGAATGCATGCGATCCTGAGCCTTACGCATCTTTGACGCAGCAACCATTTCCATGGCGCTGGTAATTTTGCGTGTGCTACCGATGCTCGCTATTTGCGTCTTAATCTCTTTTCCGACTGCCATAGATCCGCCTATCTAACCTTAACTCAGTAAAGGCCTGCAAAATACTGCAGGCCACCACTCACAGAGTGCTTACCAAGTCTGAGTTGACTTGAACTTATCAATACCTGCTTTGAACTGTGCAGCGATTTCATCGCTGAAACCACCACTCTTGTTGATGTCGTTCATCAGATCAGCATTTTCGCTGTTGAAGAAAGAGATCAGAGCAGATTCAAAGCTACCGATTTTGTTAATTTCAACGTCTTTCAGGAAACCTTCGTTTGCTGCAAACAGGCTTAGACCCATTTCTGCAACAGACATTGGTGAGTACTGTTTCTGCTTCATTAGCTCAGTAACAGCCTGACCATGCTCCAATTGTGCACGTGTTGCATCATCAAGATCAGATGCGAACTGCGCGAACGCAGCCAACTCACGATACTGGGCAAGAGCCAGACGAACACCACCACCCAACTTCTTGATGATCTTAGTCTGTGCTGCACCACCTACACGTGATACAGACAAACCAGCGTTGATCGCTGGACGTACACCTGCGTTAAACAGGCTACTTTCCAAGAAGATCTGACCATCAGTAATGGAGATAACGTTGGTTGGTACGAAAGCAGAAACGTCACCGCCCTGAGTTTCGATTACCGGTAGAGCTGTCAAAGATCCAGTCTGACCTTTCACTTCACCATTTGTGAATTTTTCTACGTAATCAGCGTTTACACGAGCAGCGCGCTCAAGTAGACGAGAATGCAAATAGAAAACATCACCAGGGTAAGCTTCACGACCAGGCGGACGACGTAACAACAAGGAGATCTGACGGTATGCCCATGCCTGTTTAGTCAGGTCATCGTATACAATCAAAGCATCTTCACCGCGGTCACGGAAATATTCACCCATAGAGCAACCAGCATAAGGAGCTAGGAACTGCATAGATGCTGGATCTGAAGCGCCGGCAGCGACAACAATGGTATGATCCATTGCGCCATGCTCTTCCAGCTTACGTACTACGTTTGAAATAGTAGATTGCTTCTGACCAATGGCAACGTAGACACACGTTACACCAGTACCTTTCTGGTTAATGATCGCATCAATCGCGATAGCTGTTTTACCGATCTGACGGTCACCGATAATCAACTCACGCTGACCACGGCCTACAGGTACCATCGCATCAATTGCTTTCAAGCCAGTTTGAACTGGCTGATCAACTGATTTACGATCAATTACACCTGGCGCTACTTTTTCAACAGCGTCAGACAATTTAGCCTCAATAGGGCCTTTTCCGTCGATTGGGTTACCAAGCGCGTCAACAACGCGACCTTTCAGTTCCGGTCCGACCGGTACTTCAAGGATACGGCCAGTACAACGAGCAGTCATGCCCTCGACTAGGCCTTGGTAATCTCCTAATACTACTGCACCGACAGAGTCACGCTCAAGGTTGAGCGCCATACCGTAAATGCTGCCAGGGAATTCGATCATTTCCCCGTACATTACGTCAGCTAGACCGTGGATCAAGATGATACCATCGGCTACGCTGACGATAGTGCCCTCATTTCGGGCTTCAGAAGACACATCCAGCTTTTCGATGCGCTTCTTGAGAATCTCGCTGATCTCAGATGGATTCAGTTGCTGCATGGTTATTCCTCATACTCAGGAATTCAGTGCTTCAGCTAGTTTCGCCAAACGGGCGCGAACTGAGCCGTCGATTACCAGGTCTTGTGTCCGTACCACAACACCACCCAAGATAGTTTTATCTACGGTAGATGTTAGTGTTACGTCCCGACCCAACTTAGCGCTGAGTGCCTGAGTTAATTTCTGTTGCTGTTGCTCATCCAGTTCATAAGCAGTAGTCAAATCGATATCGACTGACTTCAGCAAATTTGCTTTGAGCTGCTCGAACTGCGCATTAACTTCTTGGAGCAAACCAAGACGCTGGTTTCCAGCTAGTAACCGTATGAAATTCTCACCTGCTTCATCCAGATGGTCTTTACATACCGATACCATAGCGCCTGCTTTTTGCTCACTCGTTAGCGCAGGATTGCCCAACACGTTAGCCATAACACTATCATTAGCTACTACTGCAGCTGTTGAAAGCATTGTTGACCACTGATCTAAATTGCCCTTTTCTTGAGCGAATTCAAATGCAGCTTTTGTGTAAGGACGAGCGACTGTATTGAGTTCAGCCATCGTAAACCTCGCTTAAAGCTCCGCTGCTAGTTTATCAACCAGCTGAGCGTGGGCTGCTTTGTCGACCGACTTCTCAAGAATCTTTTCAGCTCCGGCAACTGCTAGTGCAGCAACCTGTGAACGAAGAGTTTCTTTCGCACGGTTAACATCCTGTTCGATTTCTGCATGAGCAGCTGTCTTGATGCGTTCCGCTTCAACACGTGCTTGCTCTTTAGCTTCATCGACAAGTTGACTAGCCCGCTTATTAGCCTGTTCGATGATGGCGGCTGCCTGTTCTTTACTTTCACGCATATTCGCCATAGCTTTTTCTTGTGCTAATTGCAAATCGCGCTGAGCACGTTCAGCAGCGTCCAGACCTTCAGCAATCTTTTTCTTACGTTCTGCTAGGGCACCTGTAATTGGTGGCCATACATACTTCATGCAGAACATAACAAAGATAGCGAATGCGATGGCCTGACCAATGATGGTTAGATTGATATTCACGCCATTACCTCTCGCGGTTGTTCTAAAAAGTAGTTACCCATTTTACTGGGAATGGTTTGCATCTCTACTTATTAGCCAGCAACAGCGAACAGTACGTATAGACCCAGACCTACACCGATCATCGGAACGGCGTCAACAAGACCCATTACGATAAAGAACTGTGTACGTAGAAGTGGGATCAGTTCAGGCTGACGAGCAGCACCTTCAAGGAATTTACCACCAAGAATACCGATACCAACTGCAGCACCTACGGACCCAAGACCCAACATCAGTGCACCAGCGATATATAGCAAAGCCATTTCCATCAGTTTTTCTCCGATTAATTTGCTAAGTTAAAGTTAAAGTTAAGGTTAAAATTTTAAATCAAAATCTTTTTATTCAGCGATTACAAATTAGTGCTCTTCATGTGCCATGGCCATATAGACAATTGTCAATACCATGAAGATGAATGCCTGCAATGTAATAACTAGAATGTGGAAAATCGCCCACGGTACAGAAAGAACCCACTGTATCCAGAACGGCAGCAGAGCGATCAAGATAAAGATCATCTCACCTGCATACATATTACCGAACAGTCGCAATGCCAATGATATTGGTTTTGCAAGTAAGCCAACGATTTCCAAAAACAGGTTAAACGGAAGCATCCATTTACCTAGAGGCTGGAAAGCCAGTTCGCCTAAGAAACCACCAAGACCTTTCATTTTGATGCTGTAGTAAAGAATCAGACCAAAAACACTCAACGCCATACCCATAGTGGCATTGATGTCTGTAGTAGGAACCACTTTCATAAAGTGAATACCCATCTGGCCTGCGATATAAGGAATCCAGTCAACGGGGATCAAGTCCATTGTATTCATCAGGAAGATCCAGACAAATATAGTCAATGCTAAAGGAGCAATCAGTGCATTTTTATGATGGAAAATGCTATTGACGTTTTCTTCAACAAATTCAATGAGTGTTTCTACAAAGTTTTGTGTGTTACCTGGAACACCTGCCGTAACAGATTTAGCAACCTTGCTAAACAGCCAGGTAAATAACACACCCAGACCGATAGACCACAACATAGTATCAACATTAATTGCCCAGAATCCCATCTCAGCCGCTTCAACTGCCGTATGAGCGAAACCTAGTCCATTTTCAGGATGGTTGCCAAACGTCAAGTTGGTCAAGTGGTGAGATATATATTCTGAGGATGTGACAGTTCCGCTAGCCATTCTCAGTTCTCTCGTTTCTTAAAGTTTTAGGAATCGGTAATTCGCTTTCATTTGTAAGTACCAACCGGATACCTGTAGCAATATGAAAGCAAAAAATAAGGAAAATGGGCTCAAAGGTCGAACCATGATAAAGACAGCTGAAAACCCTACTATCGATATCGCCATTTTCCATATTTGACCGATATACATTTCTGCCAGTGCTCGATTTGCTGAGCTTTTCTGGCGACTGAATAGTAAACGTTTTGCAAAATAGGCATTAGGTAGCAAATAAAGCAGCCCTCCCAGTAGTACTGAGTAAGCTTGTGTCACACCATAAATCAAAGTGATGACGGCCATTACTGCTATCAAAAGAGCTTGTATCAGAAATATTCTGATAACTCTATGTCGTGTCGCCTGAGTATGCTTTCCTGGCTTCAGGTTCATATCCAAGTGTTACCTTCAACAAGACTCTTTTGCTCTATTTTGGAAATCTCTATCCAATCAGCGTGCCGATTATATGGGGTTAGCCCGAGAGACTCAACCTGATAGTAAGGGTTTTGCACTAATGTCTTATCGCAGATCATACTTAAGTCCTTAAAACATCAACCTTGTAGAGTTATTATTCGCCAATTTACTCTGCAAAATTTTTCAAAATATTTTCTAATGCGTCAGGAGAGTCGTACGCTATCGTGATTTTTCCCTTACCTTTGTTACTTTGATTAATTGATACTTTAGCCGCAAAACGGCGTGATAAATCACTCGATATTTGTTCAAGCTGAGGGTCTGGTTTTTTTGCTTCACGTACAGTCTTAACAGCGTCACCTGCTTGCCACTTCCTAACAAGCTCTTCGGTTTGCCTTACCGATAACGCTTTACCTACTACTTCTTGTGCGGCTAATAACTGCTGATCTAGATCCAAGCCAAGTAATGCTCGCGCATGGCCCATCTCTATATCGCCGTACTCCAGCATTTTTCGGACATCATCCGTAAGCTTCATCAAACGCAGTAAGTTAGTGACCGTAGAACGAGATTTGCCAACCGCATCAGCCACTTCTTGTTGTGTTAACTCAAACTCATCTTGTAAACGTTGTAGCGCTATCGCTTCTTCCATCGGGTTTAAATCTTCCCGCTGAATATTCTCTATCAATGCCATCGCGATAGCGGCTTCATCAGGCACATTTTTAATAATGACAGGTATTTCATCTAACCCTGCCATTTGTGATGCTCTCCAACGGCGTTCACCGGCTATGATTTCATAGCGGTCATCTTCAACCAAGCGAATAATAATTGGCTGAATAACACCCTGCACACGAATAGAACTGGCTAAGTCTTCCAAGGCTGATGGTTCTAAATCTCGACGCGGTTGGTAACGGCCGCGTTGAATTTTATGAACAGACATCACCTCATAGCCATTTTTTGCTGTTTCTACTTGCTCCTCTGCAGAAGCCTGATCGTCAGTATTAATACCCGCCAGTAACGCATCCAGTCCGCGACCTAAACCTCTTTTTTTAACCATTACTATGCTTCCTGTTGCTCGGCTTTCTGGGAGTTCTTCAATTCTTGCGTTGTTTTTCTTATCAACTCGCCCGCTAATGCAAGGTAAGCTACTGATCCACGTGAATTTTTATCATAAAACAAAACAGGCAAACCATGAGATGGCGCTTCTGCTAAGCGAACATTACGTGGAATAACGGTGCGGTAAACCTTGTCTCCAAAGTAATCAACTAGATGATTTGAGACATCTTTGGTCAAACTCATTCGTGGATCAAACATGGTCCGCAAAATCCCTTCAATCCTTAGATTAGGATTCAGCCGTTGGTTTATTTTATCGATAGTTCCAATTAATGAGCTGATACCTTCAAGCGCATAATATTCACACTGCATGGGAATGATGACGCCAGATGATGCAGCAAGCGCATTAACTGTCAGTAAATTTAGTGATGGCGGGTTATCGATTAGAATGAAATCATAATTATCTATAATCGGAGCTAATGCAGTCTTTAAACGAAACTCCCTTCTTGGAAGCTGTAATAACTCAACTTCTGCCGCCGTTAGGTCACCGTTTGAGCCGATAACATCGTAGCCCACTTTTGGATTTTTAATAATAGCGTCTGAGGCAGTTGATTTACCTGTCAGCAACTCATAGGCCGAGTGCTGTAAATCATGCTTGTCGACTCCGCTTCCCATGGTGGCATTGCCTTGAGGGTCTAGATCAACCATCAAAACACGCTTCTTGGTCGCAGCCAGTGATGCAGCAAGATTGACACAGGTTGTCGTTTTCCCTACACCACCCTTTTGGTTGGTTATTGTCAGGATCTTAGCCACGTTCACTCTCTCCCAAGAACCATTAAGTGCCGAGCCCCATGAGTACCTGCTACATTCAATGAATGACTGGCTTTTAACTCAATACCTGCCGGCAATTGAGCTAACTCATCAGTAGGATATAAGCCTTTCATGGCAAGAAATACACCATCTTGCAGGCACAATTGATGAGTCCATTTGATCATATCAGCCATAGAAGCAAAGGCGCGCGATACAACCTCATTGAATGGTTCATCATCACATTGTTCTGCACGTCCATTAATAACAGTTAAATTAGTCAAACCTAATTCAACTTTAACCTGATTCTGGAAACGTGTTTTTTTACCATTACTATCTAATGTTGTGACATCTAGATCTGGGCTGCAAATAGCCAACGGAATGCCTGGCAAGCCTGGACCGCTGCCTACATCAATAATTCGCGGGCCTTTTATAAATGGCAACAAACTCAAACTATCGAGTAGGTGCCGAGTCACCATCTCAGTAGGATCTTTTACAGCAGTAAGATTATAGGCCTTATTCCACTTCACTAATAATTGTAGATAAGCCATTAACTTATCTACTTGTTCATCAGATAACGAAAGCTGCATTTCTTGCGATTGTCGTACCAGTGAAGCACGTAATTGTGTCAAATCCATTAACCAGTGGCCTTTTGTTGCTTCTTAATCATCTGTTGTTTCTTAATGTTAACCAGTAATAACGAAATTGCTGCAGGAGTCATTCCTTGAATCCTAGATGCGTGTGCAATACTGACTGGCCGATGTTCTTGTAACTTACTTTTTAACTCGTTCGAAAGACCACCGACTACTTCATAATCAAAATCTTCAGGTAGAGGGGTATTTTCTTGCAACTTAACTCGTTCGATATCTTCAATTTGACGGTTGATATAACCCTCATATTTAAACTGTATTTCTACTTGCTCAGCAACCAACGGATCAGTCACTGCTTGCCCTTTTAATTCAGCAACATCCGCATACTTTAGCTCGGGACGGCGAATTAGATCCGCCAAATTGTATTCGCGCTGCATTACAGAAGAGAGCTTATCTTTGATCTTTTCAGCCGCTTCAGTTCCAGGTTGTACCCAAGTGCTACTTAAACGTTGTTTTACTTGCTCAATCGCTTCACGTTTTGTACAAAAAGCAGTCCAACGCTCATCACTTACTAAGCCAAGCTCACGACCTTTTTCTGTTAACCGAAGATCAGCATTATCTTCTCTTAAAATAAGTCGATATTCCGCACGGCTCGTGAACATCCGATAAGGTTCTGATGTTCCCATTGTAATCAAGTCATCCACCAGCACACCAATATATGCCTCATCACGGCGTGGATACCATTGGTCTTTGTCTAAGGCTCTTGCCGCAGCATTTAGCCCTGCAAGTAAACCTTGTGCTGCCGCTTCTTCATAACCAGTCGTACCGTTAATTTGACCGGCAAAATAAAGCCCCTGGATAAATTTCGTCTCTAATGTGTGTTTCAAATCCTGAGGATTGAAAAAATCGTATTCAATCGCATAACCAGGTCTCAGTATATGAGCATTTTCAAAACCACGAATAGAGCGAACAGCAGCCAATTGAACATCAAACGGTAAGCTGGTTGATATTCCATTTGGATAAAGTTCGTGAGTCGTCAACCCTTCAGGTTCAACAAAAATTTGATGCTGATTCTTGTCAGCAAAGCGCATTATCTTATCTTCAATTGAAGGGCAATAACGTGGCCCAGCACCTTCAATAACACCTGTGTATAAAGGTGATCGGTCTAATGCGGCGCGAAGAATATCATGGGTTCGTTCATTAGTATGTGTAATAAAACAGCTGATTTGATCAGGATGGTCAGCCTTAGAGCCCATAAATGACATAACGGGTCTTGGTGTATCGCCAGGTTGAGCCTGCATAACTGAAAAATCAACGCTACGAGCATCTAGACGCGGGGGTGTACCTGTTTTCAATCGTTCTACACGAAACGGAAGTTCACGTAAGCGTTTGGCTAAAGCTATTGATGGAGGATCTCCTGCCCTTCCTCCTGAAAAGTTTTCCATCCCTATGTGGATTAATCCACCTAAAAAAGTACCTGCTGTTAGCACTACTGATTTAGCAATAAAACGAATACCTGTTTGGGTAATTACACCTTTAACTTCGTCTTGTTCAACAATCAAATCATCAGCGGATTGCTGGAATATTTGTAGATTAGGCTGATTTTCAAGAATGCTACGTATCGCTGCTTTGTAAAGAACTCTGTCTGCTTGAGCTCTTGTTGCACGAACTGCAGGTCCTTTACGAGAATTCAAAACTCGAAATTGAATTCCCCCTTTGTCAGTAGCACGTGCCATTGCACCATCGAGAGCATCGATCTCTTTCACAAGATGGCTTTTCCCAATACCACCAATTGCTGGATTACATGACATCTGACCAAGTGTTTCGATGTTATGAGTTAACAATAGTGTTTTAGCGCCTTTACGAGCAGAAGCTAATGCGGCTTCTGTTCCCGCATGTCCTCCGCCAATAATTATGACATCAAATTGATCAGGATAGTCCAATGCTTTTACCTCGATATAAAGCAGGTTACTCATCTATTTACAACGAAACAGATTTGATAGGACGAGCATTATACAGTCTTAATTGATCGAAGGAATGTCTAAAAATTGATCAACTTTATTCTTCAATTGTTTTCTTCTAAATAAATATTAAAGGTATATGAATATATATATAAGATTATTGTTGTTGTTATTATTAAGGAGCCCCTTATCTGTTCTTAAGCCTATATTTATCAACAAAAACAAGTAGATATACACAATCAAACAGGGTCTTGAAACTGTCAGATACCTCTGCTGTACAAGTACATAAGGTGTGCATAAAATAGCGAGTTATACACAGGCAAAACTACCCCCAACTTGATCACCTAGATATCCCCTGTTTTACACAGACGTTATTAACAACAAGAATAAAAGTGCTTAACTAATGAATAACCCAAAACCTAGTTGTGGATAAACCTGTGTAAAGTGTTAATAACTTTAAAAGGGGATAATTCATTATAAAATAGGAAAGAAGACATTATTATTTTATCAACAGTGGATAAGTCTTTGGTAATTCAGTTTGTTCTTTTAAAATCAATGACTTATGTCTGTATATAATTGTACATGTAGATAACTATTGTGTAAGAAAATGTGAGTAATTAGCGATTTTGGGAAAAAGATCAGCCTATAGAGAGGCTGATCGGAGCAAAAAAAGTAGAAAATAAATTCAATTATTTACTTAAAATCATCTCTGCAGCCTTTTCTGCAATCATAATTGTGGGGGAATTGGTATTTCCGGAGGTTATAGTGGGCATAATTGATGCGTCGACTACTCGCAGGTGATCGATTCCGTGGACTTTTAATTGTGAGTCGACAACTGACATTGTGCCGTTACCCATCTGACAGGTACCAACAGGATGAAAAATAGTGGTGGCAATATCGCCCGCTGCTTTAATGAGCTCTTCATCAGTATTGATCTCAATACCGGGCTTAAACTCTTCTGGTTGGTATTGTTTAAAGGCATCTGCTTTACAGATATTTCTACTGAGTTTTAGTGCATCAGCTGCCACTTGCTTATCTTCTTCATGGCTTAGATAGTTAGGAGTGATGATGGGAGCTGCGTAGGGGTTTGTTGAACTTAATCTAATATGTCCCCGGCTTTTTGGCCTAAGGTTGCAAACAGAAACGGTAATAGCTGGGAATTTATGTAGCGGGTCACCCAGCTTATCACAACTCAGTGGCTGAATATGATATTCGAGATTAGCCGTATCGTATTGCTTAGCGCTTTTTGCGAAACCTCCTAATTGACTCGGAGCCATTGATAAAGGGCCGCGCCTGAAAAAAGCATAGTCAAAAGCCATTTTTGCTTTTCCTAGCCAGCTATTAGCTTGCTCATTTAGGGTGTCTGCATTTTTGACTTTAAACACCGCCCTAACTTGTAGGTGATCTTGTAGGTTTTCACCAACACCTGGAAGCTTATGGACAAGGTCTATGTTGTGTTGTTTTAGAAGGTCGGGATTGCCTATACCTGAGCGCTGTAAAATAACAGGAGAAACAACAGCACCGGCCGATAATATGACTTCTTTATTCGCTCGTGCGTAGGTAGGAATACCTTGGACATCGAACGCCACACCTAATACTTTTTTACTTTCAATATGTAAGCGATCAACATGAGCGCAAGTAACAATAGTTAGATTAGGTCTATGTGCTATCGGGTGTAAGAATCCACTGGCTGATGACCAGCGCTTGCCTTTTTTCTGGTTTACTTGGAAATAACTAAACCCTTCGTTATCTCCCGTATTAAAGTCATCTATTGAGGGAACACCTGTTTCGGCAGCCGCTTGTCGGAAGCTGTCGAGTATTTTCCATGAGAGGCGCTGCTCCTCTACTCGCCACTCGCCATTTGCTCCATGCATATCGGATGCGCCTGAGAAGTGGTCTTCAGATTTTTTGAAATATGGCAGTACCTCGTCCCAACTCCACCCCTCATTACCTAAAGCAGCCCAATGATCGTAATCTTGTTTTTGACCACGCATATAGATCATGCCGTTAATGGAAGAAGATCCGCCTAATACTTTACCGCGAGGGTAATTCAGTGCGCGTCCATTAAGTCCGGCATCTGCCTGTGTTTTAAAACACCAATCAGTTTTAGGATTGTTCATGGTATAGATGTAACCGATAGGAATATGAATCCAGGGATAGGTGTCTTTTGTTCCGGCTTCTAATAGCAGAACTTTATTTTTTGGATCAGCTGAGAGCCTATTAGCTAATACGCAGCCTGCTGAGCCTGCTCCAATAATGATATAATCAGCCTGAAATTCACACGGGTGCATAACTTCTCCTGATACTCCTTCGCCTTCTTGGCTAAGAGTTGTTATTTTTATTTGATATACCCCCTTTTTAACAAGTAATGGATCTTTTTTATACGATCAATTAATCGACTAGTAACTGTCGTGCTTTATTAGCGATGAGCTGAACTTTGACCTTAGCTGTTGTCTTAGACCTTATTTTGCTCAAGGCCTAGCTCCTTCAATGTATGAAGGTAACGTTTATTTTGGAGGCTATTGAATGGCGAAAAGATCAATATTGAATTCGCTATGGCGATATATATATTTAACATTGCTGTCAGTATGTTTATTGTCATTAGCTACTATTGGCCTCTTTAAGGTAGTTAATCCTCCATCATCTTCTTTTATGTTGATCGATCAATGGCAAAACCCTGAACGTAACGTTAAACATGCTTGGGTTGATCTTGATAATATTTCACAGTGGATGCCATTAGCGGTTATTGCCAGTGAAGACCAAGGCTTTGTTAAGCACTGGGGCATTGATACACAGGCATTAGTGATAGCATTAAAGGATTATCGTAAAAAAGGCTCTCTTCGGGGTGCGAGTACTATTTCCCAACAGACAGCAAAAAATCTTTTTCTTTGGAATGGTAGGCATTACATACGTAAGGTTTTGGAATTGGGTTTTACATTGGGACTGGAATGCTTGTGGTCCAAGCGGCGTATTATGGAGGTCTATCTTAATATTGCAGAGTTTGGTGATGGCATTTATGGCGTACAAGCGGCCAGCCAACATTTTTTTGGTATCAAGGCCCGTTACTTAACGAGAACACAGGCTGCTAAGCTAGCTGCTGTTCTGCCTAACCCCAAAAAATATAATGCAGGGCGCCCCTCTACTTATATCAAACAACGCGTCGTGTGGATTAATCGCCAAATGAGGCAGCTAGGAGGCACAGACTCTATTCAATCATTATTACATGGTAAGTAGCGTTAGTTTTTTTGTAGCCAGTCAGCGAGCGCTATTCTTTCTTTGTCCGTCATACCTGTTTTATTCATAAATGGCATATCTTTTGAGATAACGGCACGTGCATGTATGCGTGGCAGCCAGTTCATTATCTGTTTTTTTGTATCGTAAATAACGCCCGCAGGTGCTGTTGTAAATAACTCATCAGTTGGGGTAGCGCTATGGCAACTACGACAACGTTGCTGAATCAAGCTAATCGCTTCTGCATCAGAAAGCGCTTTACTTGAAGCATCGAGGCTCACAGGTTTAGGCGCTATGATCCAAGCCAGTGCTATAAACGCTAAAAGTGCTGAGACCAAAATAAAGGGTTTAACGATGCCTTTATGTCGTAAGTTAAAGAAATGACGCGCCCACGCTGCAATCAACATTATTGCCCCAAGAACTAGCCAGCCGTATTCGTGGCCGTATGTCATTGGGTAGTGGCTACTTAGCATAATAAAGAGTACTGGCAAGGTTGCGTAGTTATTATGAGTTGAGCGTAATTTAGCGTTAATTCCGTACTTTGGATCAGGCGCTTCGCCTTTTTCAACGGCTGCCACCAGTGCGCGTTGCGCGGGCATAATGCCGACAAGGACATTGGCCGCCATACAGGTACCAATGATTGCACCTACGTGAATATAAGCGCCTCTGTCACTTAAAATTAGACCTAGGCCAAAGGCAACGAGGGTGAGTAAAACCAACATGAGCAGGCCAAATATCAAGCCATGATTAACTAATGGCGACTTGCACGCTAAATCATAAACAATGACTCCGCCAAGAATACTACCTAAACCAATAGCAATCGCAGATAGCTGAGATATATCGGCTTTACTTGTATCGATTAGATAGGCATCAGCACCGACGTAATAGATTAAGCTGAGTAATAAAAAGCCCGTAATCCAGGTACTGTATGCTTCCCATTTGAACCAATGCAGTGTCTCTGGCATCTGCTCAGGCGCTAAGCGGTACTTGGCAACTTCGTAAAAACCACCACCGTGTATTGCCCAGAGATCCCCAGAGATTCCTTTGTCTTTTTTCCATTGCGGGGGGCTTTGTAGTGTGTTGTCTAACCAGATGAAATAGAAAGAGGCGCCAATCCAGGCAATCGCTGTGACTACGTGTAAAAAACGTAGTATTAAGCTGATCCAATCTATTAGGTAAGGATCCATATTTCATGCCTCTTATTACGCCACTAACATGATAAAATGCGTAGACTGGGTGCATTACAGAATTAAAAAGTATCTGTTTATCAAAGGTAACGAATATTTAATAGTTTGTTTTTGAATGACTTTTTATTTCTTGGGAAGCTTATTTGGCGACTGTTTGAAATAATATTTGTATTCAAGTTATTCAAAAACTTGTCTTATTAGTCAGGTTTTGTATTAATTCTGCCATTGTGCGTTAAAAATAAGAATCTATTTTTGAGCTGTTGGCTGGTTTTTTGCATTTATGAGAGTAACTGATTTTACGTTAGTGCTATGCGCTACGTGATGCAAAAACGGTTTAACGGTGAAAAGAGGACACACATGAACACTCCTACGGCAAGTTTTCAGCCAGACCGCCCCAAACGGCTAATTATGCAAGGCATTACCAAGCAGTATCCTGGTTGCCTAGCAAACGATAGCATTGATATTGATATCGGCGTGGGAGAGATACATGCCCTGCTGGGAGAGAACGGCGCAGGCAAAAGCACCTTAATGAAAGTTATTTACGGTGTAGTAAAGCCTGATTCTGGAGATATAACGTGGGAAGGAGACAAGCTCCGCATTAAAGACCCTGCGCATGC
Source organism: Neptunomonas sp. (assembly GCA_034110685.1). Taxonomy (GTDB): domain Bacteria; phylum Pseudomonadota; class Gammaproteobacteria; order Pseudomonadales; family Balneatricaceae; genus Neptunomonas. The sequence goes on along the minus strand of JAWUYS010000051.1, from coordinate 2,973 downwards.
CAGAAAATTAGGCATAGGTATGGTATTTCAGCACTTTTCCTTGTTTGAAACACTCACTGTTACCGAAAATATCGCTTTAGCTTTAGGGGATGAAGCTAAGGATATGAAAGCCTTAGCTGAGAAAATACGCACGGTATCGGCACGTTATGGCATGGCGCTTAATCCTGAACGCTATGTGCACTCTTTATCTGTAGGAGAAAGGCAGCGTGTTGAGATAGTACGTTGTTTAGTACAGGATATTCGCTTGTTGATCTTGGATGAACCAACATCTGTGTTAACGCCGCAAGAGGTTGATACGCTTTTTGTTACGCTACGTCGTTTAGCAGAAGAAGGCTGCAGTATTTTGTTTATTAGCCACAAGCTAAACGAAGTTAAGGCTTTGTGCCATCGTGCGACCGTGTTGCGTGCAGGGCGTGTGTCGGGTGCTTGTCTTCCTACAGAAGAAGATGCATCCAGTATGGCGCGGATGATGGTGGGCGATGAAACCCCTATCAGTATGGATTATGAAAAGGTGCTGGGGCAGGATATATTTTTACAAATTCGTGGTTTGAGTCGCATCAGTGAAGACCCTTTTGGTGTTGATCTGAAAAATATTAACTTGGATGTACATGCCGGTGAAATTGTTGGCATTGCAGGCGTTGCAGGTAATGGCCAAGAAGAGTTATTGGCAGCGCTTAGTGGCGAAGACATCATTAAAAACCATGATGCTATTCATTTTCCATGTGGGCCTGTCGGTAATTTATCTCCGGAAAAGCGTCGCCGTAAAGGACTCGCTTTTGTGCCTGAAGAGCGCTTGGGGCGCGGTGCTGTACCTGATATGAGCTTGAAAGATAATGCCCTGCTAACCGGCTTTTTAACCGGCTTGATTAAAAATGGCATGATTGATCATGAGAGCACCGAGAGCTTTGCGAAAAAAATCATAAAAAAATTCAAAGTAAAGACGCCCAATAGTGGAACCCATGCTAAAAGCTTATCGGGTGGTAACTTGCAGAAGTTTATTATTGGTCGTGAGATTATGCAGAACCCGAGATTATTAATTGCGGCTCACCCCACGTGGGGAGTCGATATTGGTGCGGCAACGGCTATTCATCAGGCGCTGATTGAATTACGAGATAGCGGTGCTGCTATTTTGATCGTTTCAGAAGACATCGATGAGCTGTTTCAAATATCAGACCGCTTATGCGCGCTGTGTGACGGCGCCCTCTCCCCGATTAAACCTGCTCCAGATACAACCGTCGAGGAAGTTGGACGCTGGATGGCTGGCATATTTGATACAGAAGTTTTTGACGTTGAAGCGCCTGAAGCAAACGCCGTTTCTGCACAAGCGACGGCAGCCGCCGTTCAGACACATTAAGGAGTGGTAGATGTTTCTTAAGTTAGTACCTCGTGCCGAACACTCCCGCAAGATGGCTTATTTATCACCTTTGTTAGCCGGTGTTCTTACCTTAATTACTGGAGGCATCTTTTTTTACTTGCAGGGGCATGACCCTCTTTTCGCACTAAAAACGATGCTTTATACGCCTATTTCAGATACCTATGGTTTAGCTGAGCTCTGCGTGAAAACGGCACCTATTTTACTCTGTGCTATTGGTCTTGCCATCGTATTCAAGGCGCAAGTGTGGAATATCGGTGCTGAAGGACAGCTCTTGATTGGTGGGCTTACTGCCAGTGCGTTAGCGGTCAACATCATCGAAGTGGAAGCTGCATGGGCTTTGCCGGCTGTAATGCTGGCGGGTATTGCTGGTGGTGCTTTATGGGCATTACTAGCAGCGTGGCTGAAAACACATTTTAATGCGAACGAAATCCTAACAACCATCATGTTTAACTATATAGCGCTGAACTTGCTGATTTTCTCAGTGCACGGTCCGTTGAAAGATCCTGATGGATATAACTTCCCTGAATCCGCTATGTTTGGTGATGCTTCCTTGTTGCCCATTTTAGTTGAGGATACACGCGTACATGCCGGTATATTGTTTGCTTTGTTGGCGGTCGTAATTATCTGGGTATTGTTGGCTCGTAGCTTTATTGGCTTTCAGATAAAAGTATTGGGACTAGATGCCAGTGCTGCCAGGCTTGCCGGCTTTAAGGATAAGAAACTGGTATGGATTGCTATGTTAATCAGTGGTGGTTTGGCAGGGCTTGCCGGTGCCGGTGAAGTAGCAGGTCCGTTAGGGCAACTCGTACCACAAATATCACCAGGCTATGGCTATGCCGCCATCATTGTGGCTTTTTTAGGGCGCTTACACCCTGTCGGTATCTTATTTGCCAGCCTATTAATGGCTCTCATTTATATGGGTGGAGAGATGGCTCAGATTGAGCTGAATATGCCGCTAGCTATTACCGGTTTGTTTCAAGGGATGTTGTTGTTCTACCTTCTCGCTTGCGATGTATTGATTGGTTACAAAATTAAATTTCCTTGGTCAGGTATGGATACAGTGACAAGCCGTGTGGAGCAACAATAATGGATATTGATCTGATTACGAATATTCTCTACGCCATGATACGCACGGGTACACCGTTGCTGATTGTAGCGCTGGGTGAAATGGTATGTGAAAAAAGCGGTGTGTTAAATCTAGGCCAAGAAGGCATGATGCTGATGGGCGCTGTGGCTGGGTTTATAGCGACATGGCTGACGGGCAATCTATTCTTTGGCTTTCTGATGGCGATTGTGGCTGGCGTGGTAATGTCGCAATTATTTGCCATGATAGCGTTGGGGCTTAATGCTAACCAAGTGGCTACGGGTTTGGCTTTAACCATTTTTGGAGGCGGTTTGTCGGCGTTTATCGGCTCAGGTTTTGTGGGCAAACCCATAGATGGGTTGGAAGTGATTGCTATCCCATTTCTCAGCGATATCGCTGTGATCGGTAAGATGGTATTTGCTCAAGACTTAGTTGTTTACCTCTCTTTTATCTTATTTGGCGTTATCTTTTGGTTTTTCCGCTCCAGCCGCACAGGTTTAATTGTAAAGGCTGT
>JAWUYS010000050.1:0-15858 GCA_034110685.1 Neptunomonas sp. | reverse complement strand
CAGAAGCAAATGAAAAAGCATTTAAAATTGTTCGCCAGCTAGCGGCTAAGAAAAATGGCGGACAAAAACATAAAATCTTATTCCGTGAGCGTGACTATCACGGTACGACTATTACAGCGCTAAGTGCGACTGGTCAGTATGAGCGTAAAAATCAGTACGGTCCGTTTACACCTGGTTTCGTAGAAGTACCGCATTGCTGTGAATATCGTGCTCAAGAAGAGTCAGATAAAGAAAACTATGGTGTTTGGGCTGCTAACGAGATTGAAAAAGTCATTCTTGCAGAAGGCCCTGAAACTGTTGGAGCATTGTGCTTAGAGCCAATCACAGCCGGTGGTGGTGTTATTGAGCCGCCTCATGGTTACTGGGAACGAGTTCAAGAAATTTGTAAGCAATACGATATCCTGCTTCATATCGATGAAGTTGTATGTGGCTTAGGCCGCACGGGAACATGGTTTGGCTACCAGCATTACGGTATTAAACCAGATATGGTAACGATGGCTAAAGGTGTTGCATCGGGTTATGCAGCAATTTCATGTACCGTTATGACTGAAGATCTATTTGATCAGTTTAAAGACCCTGAAGATCCACGTATGGATTATTTCCGTGATATCTCTACGTTTGGTGGTTGTACTGCAGGTCCTGCGGCGGCATTGGTTAACATGCAAATCATCGAAGATGAGAATCTTCTTGATAATGTAAATCAGCAGGGTGAGTACTTGAAAGGCCGTTTGAATCAGCTTATGGAGAAATACGACGTCATCGGTGATGTACGTGGTAAAGGCTTGTTTGCTGGTTTTGAAATGGTCAAAGACCGTGTTACTAAAGAGCCTGTTGATGAAAGTGTCGCGATGGCTATTGGTGCACACTGCATGAAAAATGGTGTCATTATTGGTCGTACTAACCGTTCATTCAAAGAGTACAACAATACTATTTGTTTGAGCCCTGCGTTAATTGCTACACAAGCTGATATCGATAAAATCGTTGATGCTATTGATAATGCATTGGCTGAACTAGCTCCTAATGCATAAGACACGACTATCTAAGTCTTAGTCTACGTAAATAGACAACTATCCATTCTTGGATAGTTGTCTTTACGACGAATACTGCTTTACCTCGTTGAAAAACTTACCAAAAATTAATATTTCTTTGTCCTTGATACAAGTCTGCTGAGTAATCGGCTGCCATACACTATACTGCGTGTAATGGTGCTTTATTTTATGCATCGCTTCTAGGTTTGCCGCTTTGAGGCCATCAGTTAACACAAGTTTGATGGCAAGGTTTCAGTGTGCAAAAATTAAAACAAGAAATTATTGTAAAAGGCTAAATGAATGTTTCATCTCTTTCACTTAACTCCTGGTAAGGGCGGTAGTCTTCAGCAGCAGTTGAGAGAGCAGATCGCGGCGGCTATATTGAATGGCAACATTCCTGTTGACTCACCATTACCTTCTAGTCGAAAACTGGCTCAGCAGCTTCATGTTGCACGTAATACAGTCGTTTTGACTTATGAGCATTTGTTAGATGATGGATATTTGATTGCTAGAGAGCGAAGTGGATATTACGTTAACCCTGATATCTTACAGGGGCAGGTAAAAACACCTCCGCCGAGTGATTCTCAAGATGATGAATCTGCGGGTACTTATTGTCCATATTGGGAAGGGCGTTTTAAATTAAAGCCTTCGCAACAAACCAATGTCATCAAGCCACGTGACTGGCAAAAATACACTTATCCTTTTATTTATGGGCAGTTTGATGCATCGCTATTTCCGACAGTGAATTGGCGTGAGTGTTGTCGAGATGCGGTCAGTGGTCCCTCGATTAGTGAGTGGGCGGCGGATCGCTTTGATAATGACGATCCTTTATTAGTAGAGCAAATCCGTACACGATTATTACCACGGCGTGGTGTCTGGGCTTCGGCAGATCAGATACTGGTTACCGTTGGCGCGCAGCAATCATTGTATATGTTGGCAAAGCTATTACTTGATAAGAATAGTGTGATGGGGTTAGAGAACCCTGGCTATGTTGATATCCGTAATATAGCGACACTTAACCCTTCTCAGGTGCGTACCATTCCAGTTGATAAGGATGGCATGATTGTTGATGACCGTCTTAAAGGCTGTGATCTTGTGTATACCACGCCCAGCCATCAGTGTCCGACGACTGTCACTATGCCAATTGAGCGTAGGTATGAGCTTCTACGTCGCGCTAATGAAGATGACTTCATAATCATTGAAGATGATTATGAAAGCGAAACAAACTTTAAAACTAACCCAATACCGGCTTTAAAGAGCTTGGATAAGAACAATCGAGTGCTTTACATCGGTAGTTTATCTAAGACATTAGCGCCGGGTTTGCGAGTTGGCTATCTAGTAGGGCCTGCTGAGCTTATTCACGAAGCTAGAGCTTTGCGCCGTTTAATGGTGCGACATCCTGCGGCTAATAATCAGCGCTCAGTTGCTTTGTTTTTGGAGCGCGGTTATCACGATTCTTTGATTATGAACATTATGCGAAATTACCAAACGCGCTGGAGAGCAATGGATGAAGCGCTCACAGCTCACCTACCAGAGTCGCATGACCAGCCTACGTTTGGGGGGTCTTGTTACTGGGTTAAAGGCCCTGAAGGTTTGGATGCCTCTGTTTTGCAGGAGCGTGCGAAAGAAGAAAGTATTTTGATTGAAGCGGGTGCAATTCATTTTCTTGATGATGCTCCACCGAAGAACTACTTCAGATTGGGATATTCCTCTATTTCTACGGACCGGATTGAGCCAGGAATCAAGAAATTGGCTGAATTGATTCACGCTATGGTTTGATTTCGTATTGATGGAGCCAAAAAAAAACCACTTTATTAAGTGGTTTTTTTTATTTCTATGATTTGTTAAGTTTTTGAATTTATTAGTTTTATTAAATATAAAGTTGTTTTTTTTGCTCTGGCTTAACCCATTCTTTTAATCTGGTTCTACTGACTTTGGGGCCAGACTCCTAATCTTCTAACCATGCAACCTGCGTTGGTAATGATGTTTTTATAACAGACCAACCCAGAAAAAAACTCTACTACCTTGAATGATAATAATAGTAAACGGGAGTGGTATTATGTTGATAGGCGTTCCTAAAGAGATCAAAAATCATGAATACCGTATTGGTATGGTTCCCGCTAGCGTTGAGGAACTAACCAGTCGTGGTCATCAAGTGATGGTTGAAGCTAACGGCGGCGTTGGTATCGGTTTTAGCGATGCTGACTATCTTGCAGCAGGAGCTACGATTGTAGAAACAGCGAAAGAGATTTTTGCAACTGCAGATATGATCGTTAAAGTAAAAGAGCCACAAGCGGTTGAGCGTAAAATGCTGCGTCCAGGCCAATTACTTTTTACCTATCTTCACCTCGCTCCAGATCCAGATCAAACCGATGACCTTCAAGCGAGTGGTGCAACGTGCATTGCTTATGAAACAGTGACGTCTGACCGAGGTGGTTTACCTCTATTGGCGCCAATGTCTGAAGTGGCAGGTCGTATGTCGATTCAAGCAGGCGCAGCTTGCTTGGAAAAATCCAAAGAAGGTTGCGGTATGCTTCTTGGCGGCGTACCCGGTGTTGAACCTGCAAAAGTTACTATTATAGGTGGCGGTGTAGTGGGCTCTAACGCAGCTCGTATGGCTATCGGAATGGGTGCTCAAGTAGTTATCCTGGATCGTTCAGTCGATGTGTTGCGCCGTTTGGTATCTGAGTTCGGTACGGCTATTCAAACTGTCTATTCAAGCAAAGCAACGTTGGAAGAACACGTGCTTTCTGCTGATCTAGTGATTGGTGGTGTGTTAATTCCCGGCGCTGCAGCTCCAAAATTGGTGACTGCTGATATGGTTTCTCGTATGAAGCCTGGTTCAGCAATCGTTGATGTTGCAATTGATCAGGGCGGTTGCTTTGCAACGTCCCATGCAACAACACACCAAGACCCTACTTATATTGTGGATGGCGTTGTTCATTACTGTGTTGCCAATATGCCGGGGGCGGTTGCCCGTACCTCAACATTGGCTCTCAATAATGCAACGTTACCATTTATCGTTTCATTGGCTGATCTTGGCTGGCAGGAAGCAATCCGTCGTGACAAGCATCTAGCGAATGGTCTGAATGTCCATAATGGACAGATTACCAGCAAAGAAGTAGCTGATGCACTAGGACGTGAATACATCTCTTACTGTGCTTGATTATTTAACTTTTTCTACCGGTAACAGAAATGTTGCCAATATTAATAATAAGGAATTATGACTATGGCTCGTATGACTCCTAGTGAAGCAATGGTGGAAACACTTGTTGCAAATGGTGTAACTGATTGTTTCGGTATCATGGGTTCTGCTTTTATGGACGCAATGGATATCTTCACTCCTGCAGGTATTCGCTTGATCCCTGTAGTGCACGAGCAGGGCGGTGGTCACATGGCTGACGGTTACTCTCGTGTATCAGGTCGTCACGGTGTGTGTATTGCTCAGAATGGTCCGGGTATCACAAACTTTGTTACAGCAATTGCTGCAGCTTATTGGGCTCACTCTCCTGTTGTATGTATCACGCCAGAAACGGGTACTAACACACAGTGGTTGGGTGGCTTCCAGGAAGCTCAACAGCTACCGTTCTTCGAAACTATTACTAAGTTCCAGGTAACAGTAACTAACAACACGCGTATGGCTGAATATACTGCTCGTTGTTTTGATCGCGCTATGCTAGAAAACGGTCCTACTCAGTTGAACATTCCTCGTGACTTGTTCTACGGAGATATTGACTGTGAGATTCCTAAGCCTATCCGTATCGAACGTGCTGCTGGTGGTGAAGAGTCACTTAAAGCTGCTGCTGAATTGCTAGCTAACGCTGAATTCCCAGTAATGATTTCTGGTGGTGGTGTTGTTATTGGTGATGCTTTCAACGAAGCTATTGCTATCTCTGAGCAGCTTGGTCTGCCAGTTGTAAACAGCTACCTGCACAATGACTCTTTCCCTGCATCTCACCCTAACTGGTGTGGTCCTCTGGGTTACCAGGGTTCTAAAGCAGCGATGAAATTAATTGCTAAAGCTGATGTTGTACTAGCGCTTGGTACTCGTCTAGGTCCATTCGGTACTTTGCCACAGCATGGTCTAGATTACTGGCCGAAGAACGCTAAAATCATCCAGATTGACTGCAACCCTAAAATGCTAGGTTTGGTTAAGAAAGTTGATGTAGCAATTTGTGGTGATGCTAAAGCAGCAGCTAAATCTATTATGGCTCTGATGGAAGGCAAACCTGCTAAGTGCCTTGATAACCGTGCTGCTCGTGAAGCTGAAGTTGCAGCTGAAAAAGCATCTTGGGAAAAGGAACTGGACGAGTGGATCCACGAGCGCGACGATTACTCTATGGAGATGATCGAAGAGCAAAATGGTGAAGAAGGTCAATACCTACACCCACGTCAGGTTCTACGTGAGCTTGAAAAAGCGATGCCTGCTGATGTAATGGTATCAACTGATATCGGTAACATTAACTCTGTTTCTAACAGCTACTTGCGTTTTGAGCGTCCACGTTCATTCTTCGCAGCAATGGCTTTCGGTAACTGTGGTTACGCATTGCCTACAATGATCGGTGCTAAAGTTGCTGCTCCTGATCGTCCAGGTATCTCTTACGCTGGTGACGGCGCATGGGGTATGTCTATGATGGAAATCATGACATGCGTACGTGAAGATATTCCTGTAACTGCAATCGTTTTCCATAACCGTCAATGGGGTGCAGAGAAGAAGAACCAGGTAGATTTCTACAACCGCCGCTTCGTTGCTGGTGAACTAGAAAACCCAAGCTTTGCAGACATTGCACGCTCTATGGGTGCTCAAGGTGTTGTAGTCGACAAGCTAGAAGATGTTGGTGCTGCTTTGAAAGCTGCTCTTAACGACCAGATGGAAAATCGCAAGACTACTGTTATCGAGATCATGTGTACTCGTGAACTAGGCGATCCGTTCCGTCGTGATGCACTGTCTAAGCCAGTTCGTCACCTAGATAAGTACAAAGACTTCCAGTAAGCCTTTGTAGACTGATTAAGATATATCTAACCGAAGGCTAGCCGGCCTTCGGTTCTTTTAAACTTCATACATACCTGTAAGTCGTTTCGATTTTAGTAAGCACTTTTTGTGTGACTCTTTTTTAGGCTCCTGCGAACAGCTCATTTTTAACAGTGAGTTGCTCAGAGGCTCCCTCTGATCAATCCTTGAGGATAAGTAGTTATGAAGGCCCTGAATAATATTTTTAAACGTGCAAGTGAAGATCCAAAAAGGGTTGTGCTTGCAGAAGGGGAAGATCCTCGCATTATTGAAGCGGCAGTGATAGCAACTCAAAAAGGCATCGCCGACGTCACTCTATTGGGAAATATCGCCTCAATTAACAGTAAAGCGGCTGAGTTAGGTTTTGATCTGAATTCGATAGCCTTGATTGACCCTGCAACGTCTGACTCTTCAGGGCGATATGCTCAAGCGCTGTTTCAATTACGCCAAGCTAAAGGCATGACAGTTGAGCAGGCTTCTATCAGCATTAAAGACCCATTGCATTACGCTCAGATGATGGTGCGCCTAGACGATGCAGATGGTTCAGTTGCAGGCGCTGTTTATACCACGGGTGATACGGTCCGCTCTGCGATTCAGATTATCGGTATGGCTCCCTCTAGCGCGATGATATCGAGCTTTTTCTTAATGATGTTGTGTGAACCTTTTCACGAGCTCAAAGGTGGCGTGTTGTTTGCTGACTGTGGGCTAGTTATTGATCCCGATGCTTCACAGCTAGCTCAGATCGCAATGTCTGCGTCAGAGAGCGCTAGAACCTTGTTGGAAGAGGAGCCGCGTGTTGCCATGCTGTCTTTCTCAACCAGCGGTAGTGCTAAGCATGCTGCAGTCGATAAAGTGGTAGAAGCGACACGTTTGGTGAAAGAAAAAATGCCGGATTTAGCCATTGATGGCGATGTGCAACTAGATGCCGCGATTGTGGCAGAAATATCTGACCGTAAAGTAACTGATTCTGCTACACATGGTCGTGCTAATGTGCTGATTTTTCCCAATCTTGAAGCAGGTAATATTGGTTATAAGCTTGCAGAGAGAATTGGTAAAGCGGATGCAATTGGTCCTATCTTGCAAGGTCTAAATAAACCAGCAAATGATCTTTCAAGAGGTTGCAGCGCGAAAGATGTAGTCAATGTTATTGCTATTACAGTTGTACAAGCACACGTATAAAGAAATTGTATATAACTGTTATTAAATAAGTTTTTTTGATTTGCGTTTATTACGCATTAGCTTTTTATGCTCGTCCCTATCAGCTTGCTGCTGAGTTAGCCGTTTCATGATACTCATGAAGCGGTTTTTTTTGTCTACGTCTAATGACAATAGTGGCGCGCTTTTCTTGATGAAATGCTGTATTTGGTTATCGCTGGTTCCACATTTCAAAAAGCTCTGGCACTAAGGAGTTTTCTTAAAGCAGTCTTAAATGAGGGTACTCAAAGATAAAGTCATATTTCTACGGTGTGTTTTTATTTAAGAGGCTTCAGAAAGCGGAGCTTATGCTCTGACAATCATAATAATATATTTTCAGGAGAGTGGGATGGCACTACAACGATATGGCTTTATTGTGAAGAGTAATGACCTAGAGATGTTTAAACATCATGCGCGTTTGAATAGTGAAAACTTCAGCATGATGGTGTCTGGTGTTTCCGATGTTGCTCAGGCAGAAATGGTAGCACAAGAGATGATCACTAAAGATGTCCAACTTATTGAGCTTTGTGGCGCATTTTCAGCAGAAGATGCTCAACAAATACGTGATGCAATTAATGATCATATTCCGGTAGGTTGTGTTCAGTATACAGATGATGAGCGAGCGCGCCTTAAAAGTGAGTTGAGCTAATAGGTGTCACTATGAAAGTCATCATTGCGGATGCATCGCCATTATACCGCTTAGGCATTCAAGTTGCGCTTGATCACGCCGGCATAATGGCCAAGACATCTTGTGTTGATAGTTTTTGTGAATTGACTCGCTTGTTATCTAAGCGGCAGGAAGCCGTCATTGTAATTCTTGATGCACGTCTAAGTGGTCTTGATGAGTTGGAGCATGTGAAGCGTGTTCTGCGCCGTCCAGACACCCAAATTCTTATGCTTACTGATAACAAAGATATAACTTGGATGCGCCGGGTATTATTTTGTGGTGTTAACGGTGTGATTGCTAAAACCGCTTCACTTGAGGAGTTGGGGAAGGCGATTAAAACAGTGCTCAGTGGCTGCACTTGGCGCTACGATGATGAGGTGTCGAGTGACTTAATGGATAGTCAAAAAACACGTTTAGGGCATGCTCTTTGTCGATTATCCGGGCAAGAAAACCATGTTCTTAAATGGGTTCGCTGTGGTTTAAGGAATAAGCAAATAGCGCATCAAATGTCATTGACTGAGCATACGATTAAAACTCATATGTCGAACATTCTACGTAAGCTTGAAATTGATAATCGCACGCAGCTCGTGGTTGCAATGCAAACTATAAAAGTGAATTAGTGGCCAAATATGCGTTCCTGACTGAGTAATTTTTTGGAGGTAAGCTATGTCTTCTGTATTTAATGTATTTGATATTGAATCGCAAAGTAGCACTGATTATGCATCTTCTAGTGCTGTAATGTTGTCTACCATAGCTCGCCAGAAACCACGGGTACAATGTATTACTAATACTGTCGCCATGGATTTCACCTCTGATATATTGCTTGCTGTAGGGGCTAGACCTTCATTAACGATGGGGGTCGAAGAGATTCAGGAGTTTGTTGCTAGTTCTGATAGCCTGAGCATCAATATAGGCACCTTAGATAGCGCACGTAAGGCCGCCATACCTTTGGCTATTGAAACAGCCCTGGACTACCATCGTCCGTGGGTGCTTGATCCTGTGTCGGTGCATGCTTCACAAAAACGCTGTGATTATGCTCGCGAGCTACTTACTTTTAAGCCAACGGTTATACGCGGTAATAGTGCTGAGATTAAAGCACTTGTCGGTAAAGATACGGCAGAAGCGGCTTGGTTATTAGCGGCACAAACAGGCTCGGTTGTTGTTCAAACCGGCGAGGCTGATATTATTACTGATGGTAATAAAGCCCTTATGATTGCCAATGGCGACTTAATGCAAACACGAGTATCGGCAATGGGATGCGCTGCTACAGCTTTCATTGCTACCTTCCTCGCTGTTAATCGCCGCGCATTTGATGCCAGTGTACAGGCAATGCTCACACTGTCTGTTGCAGGAGAAATCGCTGCACAGCAGTCTCAGGGCCCTGGTAGCTTGCATATGCATATATTAGATACCTTGTATGGACTCGATGAAGCAATTCTAGCTGAGCATGCGCATATATTGATGTGCAAAGAGACTGCTGCTTAATATTGGGGTTCGCGTATATTAATAAGGAAGGGTAAACCGGGCTAGCGCATTAGCTGCGCTAGCTGCCCAGTTGGGTTTTGTTAGTGGCGGGTTAGTTCTTCTTCAGATTCCATCCAAAAATCATTTTCATTATCCACGTGACTAAACTCTTCTTGTAGCAGCAGGCTATCAGGACAGTGAGGGTCCCTCCAGCGCAAAAGTTCTTCAACTTGGACATTAATACTCGTTCGGATGTTTATTTGTTGCATATGCTCTTTATTGATCATAGCTACGTCCTCATCTTATTAAACGAACAGTTCTAAAAGAGACAGTTTTCAATACTGTCGACCTAAAATCACCATTAACCTATAGCTTGTTTAGTTTGTATTCGTCAACTAAAGCTAAGGATTAATTTAAATTAAAATGATAATTCTAGAGATAAAATTACAGATAATGTGAAATTTTGAGGAGAATTTCGAGATTTATTATGAATAATACTAAGGTGGTAATAGTGTTGTTTAGTGCTTTTGTGTAGTTTTTCCTTTTTGTATTAATGGTTTAGGTTTTATATTCTTCTTGGTTATAAGTATTGTTTTTAATGTTCGTTTACGTGTGGGGTAGTGTTCGGTTTATACTGATATTTCAATTTTAGAAAGTGGTTTTTGATAAGGAAGTGAAGAGACCATAACTGGTTTATCGCAGATGTTCCCCCTTATGTGATGAAGCCCTGACGCGAAAGTGTCAGGGCTTTTTTTTAGCTAGCATGAGGGATTCAAGAGTATTTGGTCTCTATGAGTAACCTACCTTTTAGACAAAGGAACGATCATCACCGGTGTACGTGTATGGCTTAGTACATTTTTTGCCACACTGCCTAAAAAAGTATGAAGCAGGCCTTTGTCGTGGGTTCCCATAACGATCAGATCAATATCTAAGTCTTTAGCCATCTTTAATATGGTTTCTTCAGGGTACGCTTCTACAACATTGATTGATTTAATCTGCTTTTGAACGTCTGCGTCATCTTTGTGAAGATTGTCCCAGAAGTTTGCTTGGCGCTCGTCCAGCTTTTTCCTGGCGTTCTGAACACGCTCTTGTAAGAGCTCATGTCGACTTGCAGAGTCCATTACATAAGTTTGCAATGTGATTTTTGCTTCACTAGATAGTTTTTCAACGATGTGCAGTATATGAATTTCAGCACCAGTCTTTTTAGCGATGTAGGTAGCGTGTTCAAAGGCAGCGGTGGAGCCTGCGGAAAGGTCAGTGCTATAAAGGATTTTTCGGATTTCAGGTAGCATTTTGATATCCCTCTAAAAAATGAAAGCCCTTCACTGAGGAAGGGCTTGATGTATCAGTAACCAAACACCCCGGGTAAAAATAGTGAGATTTCCGGAACGAAGGCGATTAGTACAACAGCCATGGCGGAGACCAGTGCAAAAGGTAAAGCTTTGGCCGTAACTTCTTCAAGTGAGATATTTGAAATACCGGAGGCCACAAATAAGTTCTCTCCCAAGGGGGGAGTAGAGAAGCCGATAGATAAGCTACATACCATCACAATACCAAAGTGAACTGGGTCAATCCCTAGGTTATAGGTAACAGGCAGTAGTACAGGCGTTAGAATCATAATGGCTGCTAACGTTTCCATAAACATACCAACAAACAATAAGAACGCAATGATCAGTATCCAGATTAAGTAGAGGTTATCTGTCACACTTAGCATTGACTCAGCAACCATTGCTGGGATTTGATTCTCAACCAACAAGCGCCCAAAGACGGTAGCAGTAAATAGAATCAAGAGGACACGACCTGACAACCATGTGGTGGTTTCCAGACAGCGAGCTAAGTCTTTCCATTTTAGTTCTCGATGAATAAAGAAACCTACAAAGAGAGTGTAAAAAATAGCGACAATTGCTGATTCAGTCGGTGTAAAGAAGCCTGAATAGATGCCTCCTAAAATAACCAGAGGGGCCATGACAGACCAAAATCCCGTGCGGAAGGCGCCTGTTATCTGCGAGAGAGACCAGCCTTCTTCTGTGCCTTTATAACCTAGTTTTTTACAGCGAAAATAATTGAGTGTCATCAGCGCGCCGGCCAGTACCATGCCGGGAATGAAGCCAGCTACAAATAGCTTGGTAATCGAAACACTTTGAAACTCACCATGCTTAGCAATCGCTTCAGCAGGTACTTGCATACCAATTGCTGAAATACCGAAGATAACCATAGGAATAGAAGGTGGGATTACGATACCAAGACCACCAGACGATGCAGTAACTGCTGAAGCGTAACCTTTGTCATAGCCACGTTTTACCATGGCAGGAATCATCAGCATGCCTACGGCCGCTGTAGTAGCAGGGCCTGAACCTGAAATGGCACCAAAGAACATACAAGCAAGCACTGCAGCCGCAGACATGCCGCCAGTAACTGGGCCTGCGAAACTCTCCGCTAGATGGACTAGCCTTTTGGATATTCCTGCGGCCTCCATGAGTGCACCTGCCAAAATAAAAGCAGGAAGGGCCATCAGTGGAAAGGAGCCTACTGATGTAAAAGCAATTTGGACAAACTTTATAGGGTTCTGGTCAAGATAAAGGAACGATGCTAATGCTGCCACACCCAGTGAGACAGTCACTGGTGCTCCTAATATTAGCAAGCCCAGAAACGACCCGAACAAGATAAGGACAATTGATGTTTCGGTCATGAGCCGACTCCCGAATTAATCGAATTATTTATTGTTGTTTTCGTCGATGTGATGAGCGTCATCGATTAGCTCATCCAGCTCCTGGGATTCTGGATCCCGAATATCAACCCCCTTCACCAACTTGAAGTAGTTCACTTGAATAATGCGAAAAGTCATCAAAGCGAAAGCGATAGGAAGAACCATGTAGATGTATTTCATTGGAATGCCGAGTGTCTGAGACTTCCAGAACAGGTTCATTTTATTGAATACGAAATCATATGATAGATATACGAAGTAACAGTTAAAGCCAATCCAGATTAGATCAGAAATAACTTCTAAAACAGGTGGTACCTTTGCAGGCATTAATTTGTATTGAAAGGTAACTCGGTTGTGCGCGGCTAATTTGGCAGCATAGCTAGCACCGAAGAATACAAACCAGACAAACATGTAAACGGATAGCTCTTCACTCCACGAGAATGAATAACCAAAAAGCTGGCGGGATACAATCTGTGCAAACAGTAATGTTACAAATAATACCAACAGCGTGCGACAGATGTAACTTTCAATATTATCAAGAAAATGAACAATTTTACTGCCCATGATATGACCTCCGGTATAAAGCACATGCACCAAAAACGGTGCATGTACTTATTGTGATAAAGAAATCTTACAACTTAATTAGATTTCATCACGTCCCAAAGAGCGTAGTAGAGCGTTAACTTTGTCTTTGCCGCCTACACTTTCATAGTACTTAGGCCATACAGCCATCTGAGCTTTTTTAGCCCACTCAGCTTCATCAGCTAGAGTATCGATTTGCATGTTGTACTTGTTAACTAGCTCATCTTTGATTGTCGCTTCCTGATCTTGTAGCCACTGTAAGCTATAAGCTGTTGCAGCAAGACCTGACTCATCGATAGCTTTCTTAGTGTCACTGTTCTGATCTTGGTATAAAGACTCAGAAATAATCAGAGGCTCAAGCAAGAACAAGTAATGCAAGTCAGTGATGTACTTCTGAACTTCACCAAACTTCATTGCATAGATAGTAGTGTATGGCGTGTCTTGCCCATCAACTACTCCCTGCTGAAGTGCAGTAAACGTTTCTGACCAAGCCATAGGTGTTGGGTTGTTACCCCAAGACTTATAAGTATCGATCATGATTTCGTTTTTAGGAACACGAACAATAACGCCGTCTAGATCAGCCAGTTTCTGGATTGGCTTTTTAGAGTTAGAAAGAACGCGGAAGCCAGAGTAAGTCCAACCGATGATACGAACGCCAGAATCACGAACTGTATTTGCGATTAATTCTTTTGCGATAGGACCTTCGACAGTTTTCTGAGCTTGCTCAAGATTTTCGAAAATGTAAGGAAGCGAAAGAACACCCAAGGTAGGAGAGAAAGGCGTGAGGTTGTTACTTGCTAAGATTGAAAAGTCTAACGTGCCTAATGCTGCATCGTTGACTGTATCTTGCTCGGAACCTAGCTGACCGTTTAGGAATAATTTTGCTGTATGCTTGCCGCCAGTTTTTGCTTCTAAAGTTTCAATAAACTTTAAACCAAGGGCTTCCTGAGCACTTCCGCCACCGTCACCTACTGCAATGTTCCAGCTAGCGGCGATTGAGCTAGCAGAAAACACCATGCCAGCTGTCAGGGAAAGTACTTTAACGATCTTATTCTTATGTTTCATAAGTATCTCCTGGATTTTTATGTTCTCCCATCTTGCAAGATAAGTTGGGAGTTTTGGTCGCCTGAAAAACTCAAGCAAACTTCTCAGCATTAATAGTAGTGGCCTTCTATGGACCCTGCATTATTAATGCTAATCAGTCATTATCACGCTTTAAAAGCATTTTTTTGAACCTGGTGACTCATTTAATAAGTTCCATAATCCTAAAGTGACAATAACCCAATAGTTAACTTATACGGTGATGTTTTTTAGGGCCAGCTCATCGGACATAGTAGATCCAGTCTTGATGTTCAGCAATTATGGGGGCTGTGGCGGGGTGCTAAGTTTGTAATTTTATTCAATAATCTGAATATTTGACAAAATTTCGAACATAATCTAATACCTTCGATTGAAGTTTTACTTTTGGAGCCCTTTGTATCGAATGGATTTTGCTTGTTAATAGTAAGGCGATACTTCGTAACAAAGTTATTTGCTACTATGCATCGTAGTTATGTCACTCAATAGGTTATGCATGAGCCAGCAACACCCGCCAACTAAAAATACTGCTGACAGTGAAAACCTGCGTATTGGCAGTCAGATACGTGATTTACGCAAAGCTAAGGGCATCACACTGGTTGCGATGGCAGAAAAGATTAAACGCTCAGTTGGCTATGTCAGCCAGGTTGAACGTGGGGTTTCTTCTTTACCTATTCCTGTGCTGCAAGCGATTAGTGAAGTACTAGGTGTACAGATTAGCTGGTTTTTTCATACCGACCAGCATCCTCCTCTTGATGAGCTTAATCATATCGTTCGTCATGATGCTCGCCGTAGTCTCAATTTCTCAGGAACAGGAATACGCGAAGAATTACTTTCTCCACGCTTGAGTGGTCAGTTACAGATGATCTTAACAATCTTTTCTCCTGGCGCGGGTAGCAGAGAGTCGAGAACACGCAAAGGTGAGGAAGCGGGATTTATCCAATCAGGCTCACTTGAGCTAGGTATTGGTGATAAAGTTTATAAATTGAAGGCCGGCGATAGCTTTTCGTTAACTGGGGATGAACCCCATTGGGTTTTGAATTCATCTTTAGAGGCAGATGCGGTGGTTGTCTGGACACTCGTAGGCTGTAATTACTAAGAAAACAACATAACGACGACATCCCCCTAAGTAGCACCTTCGCTACTCAATTTGTACGATCCTGCGATGGAAAAGATCAGTGTTGCTTAAAGAAAGTTTAAGGCAACAAAAAATGTCGGATACAGCAACGCCTCACCAGTAGGCTGAGGTAAAATAGGACATATTGTCGGTTCTATGAATTACCCTCCCTATACAAAAAGGTTGGGAGCAGGTAATTTTTGGTTCTGTTTGAGCAATACAAGAATAATTTACGAGGTTCGATTGATGTCTGCTTTGATACTGGATGGTAAAGCCCTGGCAAAAAGCCGTGAGCAACAACTGCATGCGACCGTTGAAATGCTTTTGGCTGATGGTGGCCAGCAGCCTGCTTTGGCAACTATCTTGGTGGGCGCTGACCCGTCATCAGCTACCTATGTACAGATGAAGGTTAATGCGTGTGCGAGAGTAGGTATGGGGTCACGAAGTATTGAGATGCCCTCTACCACGACTACAAAAGAACTGCTGGCGCAAATTTGCACATTAAACAACGATCCTGCAGTGTGCGGTATTTTACTTCAACATCCAGTACCTGAGCAGATCGATGAGCGTGCTTGCTTTGATGCAATTGCTCTTGAAAAAGATGTTGATGGCGTCACCACGCAAGGGTTTGGTCGTATGGCGATGGGAGAGAAAGCTTTTGGTTCGGCAACGCCTGCAGGAATAATGACTTTATTAAAGCACTATGATGTGCCGATGCAAGGTAAGCATGCAGTGGTGGTTGGCCGCAGTCCTATTTTAGGTAAGCCAATGGCTGCGATGCTATTAAATGCCAATGCGACGGTCACTGTATGCCATTCTCGGACAGTTGATTTAGCACATCAGGTTAAACAGGCTGATATTGTTATTGGTGCTGTTGGTAAGCCCGAGCTTATAAAAGCACAATGGATAAAAGATGGTGCTGTGGTTATTGATGCGGGTTACCACGTGGGTGGTATCGGTGATATCGAAAAGCAGGGATTGGAAGCACGAGTTTCAGCCATTACGCCTGTACCG
>JAWUYS010000049.1:0-31085 GCA_034110685.1 Neptunomonas sp. | reverse complement strand
ATGTGACTACCGGCAATACCAACGGTTACCGAATGTATTTTACAACCAGCCATCAGCTCTGCTTCTTCAACAGCACGCTGAATAGAACCCACTGTCGACTCAATATTGATCACAACACCGCGCTTTAGTCCTCGCGATGGGTGCGAGCCAATACCGACAACCTCAATATGGCCATCTGGCATTACTTCGGCTACCAAGCACACCACTTTAGAGGTGCCGATATCCAGTGCGACGATCATGTTGTGGTCAGTATTCATTTAATTAACCATTAATTAATAAAATATTTAAAATTCTATCAATGTTTTGTACTGCTTATTAAAGAGCTTAATTCTAATTAGCAAATTATAAGCCAATAATCTTTTAAATCCAGCAACGACTGCTATTACTGGATAATAATTACTAATGTACAAAAAATCACCAATATATACCAATACTTATTCGGCAGTTATTTTCCTTTCTTTAGATATTTCTCTACTTTTCAACCAGATAGCCTTTACCACTATGCAAAATATTGCCGCTTTCCATATTATCTACCTTTAATAAAACTTTTACGTCGATATAAATAAAAATCAATATCTAATATTGAAAAAAGAGTATAAATCAAAACTTAAATTTGACTTATAAACAACACATCAAAATCCAATTACGACATATCGATTAATTATCAAAATCCATTATTGATTTTAAATCAACACAAAACTTATGCCTGTTATATTTTAAAGCACCGCACAAACCTACTTTTTACCTGCTGCTAGATCTGAATGATGACGATCAAGAAAGCTTTTTAAAGGAATCATTTTATGTTTTCGCAGTTGCGATCTTAATTGATGATATGTCAGATTCAATTTTTCAGCTGCTTGTTTTTGATTAAAACGCGCAGCTTTTAGCGCGTCGAGCAAGAGCTGCTGCTCAAGCGCCTCAACTTGATCTGACAGCCCGCTCTCACCAATACCTTCAACAGGAAGTTGAGCCCCAATAGAAAAGCTTTCATTCGCTTGCAGCCAACTCGCTTTGAAAGGATCTAAAACCAACTCATTAATTGACTCATCAACGGACTCTTGCCTGTAGACAGTTCGCTCAACAGCATTGCGTAACTCCCTAACATTACCTGGCCAGCCATATTCCAACATTTGGCTTTTTGCATTCTCGGTAAATCCTGAGAAGTATTGGCGCTCAAGCTCAAAACACATACTGACAGCAAAATTCTCAGCAAGAATTAAAACATCCTCTTGGCGATATCTCAGGGGGGGAATATGGATAACATCAAACGCTAACCGATCTAATAAATCCGCTCGAAATTCATTCTTCTCAGACATTTTTTGTAAATCGGCATTAGTCGCCGCAACTAAGCGAACATCTGCCTGCAAAGTATGCTGCCCACCCAAACGCTCATACTCTCCATACTCGACAATTCTCAGCAGTTTTTCTTGCACTTGAGTTGAGCAGGTTGCAATTTCATCCAGAAAAAGAGTGCCCGCTTCTGCTCTTTCAAAACGCCCAAGGTGGCGCTTTACCGCACCCGTAAAAGCGCCAACCTCATGCCCAAAAAGATCAGAATCTAGCAAATTATCGTTCATCGAGGCGCAGCTAACCTTAAGAAACTGCTGATCCCATCGCTTTGATAAAAAGTGAATACGCTCTGCAACCAACTCCTTACCTGTACCTCTCTCCCCCAATACCAACACGGGCTTATTAAGCGGTGCAATTCGAGAGATCTGGTCAGAGAGGTCCAACATTAAAGGGGACTCACCTAACATTGCTTTTTTATTTGATAGCCTCATAAACTATATATTAGCTAAAAAAACTATAATTTAGTTAATATAATCATAATTAAATTATAGAATTTCAGCCCTACTCTACAAATCCAAATAAAATCAACCAGTTATAAAATTGGCACAAAAATCGCTTTAGCTATCAATAAGTACGCACACTCATTCAAAAAAACGAGTAAGCGAATAACGAACAACTCAGGAGAACACTAATGGGTATTTTTTCTCGCTTTCAGGACATTATTAACGCCAACATCAATTCACTATTGGATCGTGCTGAAGATCCGGAAAAGATGATTCGCCTGATGATTCAAGAAATGGAAGAAACATTAATTGAAGTCCGCACTACGTCAGCCAAAGTAATAGCTGACAAGAAAATGCTGGAACGCAGAGCTATTGCTCTACAAAAAGATGCTGATGAGTGGGAAAGTAAAGCGACACTTGCACTCAATAAAAAACGTGAAGACCTTGCTCGCGCAGCATTAACTGAGCAAGCTGCTGCTGCAGAAACATTGGAAATTGCACACCAAGAACTTGATGCTATTGAAGAACATCTGAATGACTTAAATAGCGAAATATCTCAACTACAACACAAACTTGATGATGCTAAGGCTAAACAAAAATCGCTACTGGCCAGAGAGCAAACTACGCGGTCTCGTCTGGAGATTAGACGTCGCTTTAGCCGTGACAAACTAAATGAAGCGTTTGATAAATTTGAACGTTATGAGCGTAAGATGGATGATATGGAAGCTGAAGTAGAAAGCTATGACCTAGGCACTAAGGACCTTGCGAACGAGATTGAAGATCTCGAACGCAACGAGAAAGTTGACCAAGCAATGGCAAAGCTTAAAGCTCAGATGAACAAAAACAAATCCGGTGATTAATAATGTCTAGCTTCGTGTTCTTTTTCGTACCGACAGTTATCTTTCTAGGAATGGTGCTTCCTCTGTGGCTAGTATTGCACTATGTCAGCAGATGGCGATCTTCCAAAGGGCTCTCGGATGAAGATAAGCAGACACTGGAAGCAGCCATGGGGGAAGTAGAACGCCTTGAAAGCCGACTCGAAACCCTTGAAACCATTCTCGACGCAGAGCAGCCTGATTGGCAAACTCGTCATTCAGTAGATTAAGGAGGCTGTATGTTCACAGCTAAATACCGAGGTTATGACATCGACTTATACCGCAGTACAGATAAACGCTGGATTGCAGGCGTGTGCGGCGGCATTGCAGAAAATATGCAGTGGTCAGTTACCGGTGTCAGAATATGCACTATTTTATTATTTATGTTCACCGGCGCTTTTGCGGTACTGGTTTATATAGCCGCTGTTTTCTTGCTATCAAGCAGACCTTACGAAAGCAAGACATGCAAAGGAAACACATACGAAGGCAACTTTGCATCACACTCGTACAGCGAGAAAAAACCCAACTTAAAGCAAAAGATGTTTGACTACGGCGCATCAGCATCAAACCGCATTGAAGAAATACGCGCAAGAATGGCCAAGGTAGACAAGCGAATACGCGCCATGGAAAAACACGTCACTTCACGCAAGTTTCACTTTGATAGAGAAATGCGTCGCAGCTAACCCACAACTAACAGCCATTACCAATATAGAGAGCTGATAAACACTTAGCTCTCTATACTTTCAATACTTGTCGGCGAGAATACACTAACCCTGCAAGACCAAAACAGAATAGCAACAGCGTTGACGGTTCTGGCACACTGTTATTAGGAGGAGGTGTACTCGGTGTAGAACTATACGATTTATCGCTACCGTCACAGCTGCTTTGATCACCCGGAAGTAAATCAGTACCAGTACAGAAAACCTGCGAGCGAACACCCACCAAACCAAAATCAGATAAACCTAGACCGAAGCTATTAGTCACCCAACTAAAGGTTTGCTGCCCTTGATACCCCGAATCCCCCAAACGAAACACCAACTCCCATTCACCATCTGGAGCAATTAACGATGGATTCAAACCGCTGAGAGTACACCCTCCCCCACAGTTATTCGAGGATGTATCAGTAGCAAACAAACTAACCCCCGAGCCACCAGGAACAATGACAGTAGTATCAACAAGCCCTACAGCCGCTGCGTTACCCACATCCTCATTGCCAAAATCAACAAACAAGCCCAATGCTTCTGCATTCCAAGGGTCAATTGTTAAATTATAGTTAAACTTGCCTGCGGTCGAGTCGTCTATAGTAAAGATGTAATTAGGAGAATCGCCAGAGTTGGTAGTCCAAGTATCGTAGGTTAAAACATTTGCCTGAGCCGACATTGATGATAACAAAAACCCAGACGTCAGAACGGTCACACTCAAATATTTGTTCCATTTCATAATTTTACCCCTCTTAAAGGAATTAAAACGGAAGACAAATAAACACATGCAAAGCTCAAACCAACAAAATTATTGCTATAGCATTCAAGATCTTGAAAACAAATAATTATCTTAAAAAATATAGATGTAAAATTTACTGACAAACAATTAGCTAGAGTATGATTTCAAACAAAAATAAATACATTCGTATTAAACAATTGATTAAAACGGGAGTATAAAACGCTTGTTAATATTCTTTGAAATCAAGAATATAATAACAACTAACCTGCAAGCTCAAAGCACTTTTAGCTCTTGCGCTGATTAGTTTTATAGGTCTTCACTACCAAGAGAAGTCTCTGAGGTTTCTGTAAAACGCTTAGGGAGTACCTTTTTGCCACTCACCCCCAAACTATTTAATGCCACTGCCTGCTGAATCAAGTTGCCTCTGCCCGAAGACAAACGGTTAAACGAAACATCATAGGCTTGCTGCGCGCGAGAAAGGTGCTTTCCTACATCCTCAAGAGATTCAACAAAACCAACGAATTTATCGTATAGGTCAGCACCACGCTTAGCTATCTCTTGAGCATTTTGGCTTTGATGCTCGTATCTCCAAATATTTTGGATCGTACGTAACGTGACTAACAATGTAGTTGGGCTAACCAACATAATATTGCGTTCAAAAGCAAACCGGAAAAGTTCTGGGTCATGCTCTAGCGCTAATAAAAAAGCCCCCTCAATCGGCACAAACATCAGCACAAAATCTAAGGAGCGAACCCCCTCTAGCTTTTGATAGGCTTTATCTCCTAAACCCCGCACATGATTTTGTAATGAAATAGCATGTGCTTTTCTGTGTTGCAATCTATGCGTTTCGTTATCACTTGAGCAGTATTTTTCGTAAGCGGTTAGCGACACCTTAGAATCTATAATGACGTCTTTACCATCAGGTAAGTGGACAATCACATCAGGCTGATAACGATGCTGCTGATCTTTTAAAGAGACCTGAACCTCGTACTCATGGCCTTTACGCAACCCAGATTCTTCAAGCACCCGCTCAAGAATAATCTCACCCCAATTACCCTGCGTTTTACTCTCGCCTTTAAGCGCCTGAGTTAAGTTAATCGCATCTTGGCTCATTTGAACATTTAGCTGCTTAAGCTGGCTAATCTCTGTATGTAGAGCACGCCTATCTTTTGCTTCGCGATCATATACATCTTCGACACGGCGCTTAAAATCACCAAGTTGATCACGTAAAGGCGTGAGTAACATTCCCATCTCTTTACGGCTAGACTCAGAAAAGCGCTGAGACTTTTCATCGAATATCTGATTTGCTAAGTTTTGAAACTCTTGCTTAAGCTGATCCCTAGCCTCAGTCAACAAAACAAGCTTCTCTTCAGCGGACTCTCTATCAGCATGCAACCTAGCCTCTAGCTCCGCTACTTGAGCTTGTCGAATAGCTAACTGCTCTCTTAAGTCAGAACGGTCAAATTCTAAGTTATCAACCTTATCTTCAAGTTTAGACAGGTAGGATAGACGCTCTTGGTACTGAACCTCTTTTAGCTCCTGCTGATGCAAATGCTTTTCTAACTGCTCGCGCTGATATTGCCATTTTGCTCGCATAAGTTGCGATAAGAGCAACGCGACCACGCTAACCAGCAACGCTGTTATTAGCGAGCTAGCCATATCCCAACCGGCTAATATTTGCGCTAGTGTCATCAGTGCTTACCAGTAATAATAGAGAGTCGCGATAGAGCCAATGACCAATGGCGTCATTAAAATCAAATTTTTAACATCCCCTATCAAGCGCTGCATTACTAAAATATGAACCACTGGGAAAGAGATAAACAAGCAGACCAGTGGAATCCACCAGACTAAATTAAGCATGCCAAATGCCATCGCGCCAATCATTGATAGCGCAGCTAAATTACCTGCCATGATGATAGCAACCTGGGTATTACGCTCAGCTAGCTTTCCTGTTTTCTGTTCGTCTGGCAGTTTATTAATTGCACCCGCGCTTAATGCTGCAGACATTGAAACAAAACCAGTAATCAAAAAGGTAAAAATAGGATCCACGCGCCGTTACTCCACTCAAAGGGGTTGATAGGCGTGATTGTAGAGGAATTTTACGGCTAACCCTACCCATCTATGAGTTTAATCACTCCTACAACTTTGCAGATAGCGACTTCACGTTTACCATGGCTACCAACAGATAACCGCTAAGGCTTCTCATGATTAAAACAGCCGTTGTTTTAACATCCTTACTCAGCTTTTCGTTAACCGCTTTTGCAGATCAATGGAGAGTCGCCGAAGGAGGCTACCAAATATGCGATTCTGAAAAAAATTATCGCCAGCTACTTCATTACGCCTTATATGGAGTGGGCAATAAACCCGCTACGGGTTGCCAACTTGCTCCTGCGGGTACACAAGTAAGCATCAATCATTGTGTAGAAAGTGATATTATTCTCTGCAAATTTACTTTTACCCCTATTTCTGGCGCAGCTATAAACGGCTGGGCCAGCAAAGCCTTATTAAGAGAGATTCCGCACTAATGGAGTACCTGGTTAACGAAGCCGTTGAAGATTATGCTTTTCTCAATACAAGTGAAGAGCCACCTCTGCTAACAGAACTAATCTCTGCCACCAATGAAACTATGGGTTGGCCACAAAAACTATCCGGCAGACTGGTTGGCCGTACGCTTAAAATGCTAAGCGCCATCCACCAGCCTAAACGCGCTCTTGAAATTGGTATGTTTACTGGTTATTCAGCATTATCTATCGCCGAAGGCATGCCGGCTGATGGCAAACTTATCTGCTGTGAAACCAACCCTCGCGCTATAGAGTTTGCAAAAACTTTTTTTGAACGCAGCGAGCATGGCGATAAAATTGAGGTTATCTTTGGTAAAGCACTGGATACGCTAGAAACTTTAGATGGCCCTCTGGATTTCACCTTCATTGATGCTGATAAACGCAGCTACCTTAACTACTACTTGAAAGTAAAAGAGCTTACCCGCCCAGGCGGACTCATTATTTTAGATAACGTATTGTGGTCAGGAAAAGTATTACAACCCGAATCAGAAATAGACGATACGCTAGTAGAAACCAACCGTTTAATTGCTGATGATCCTGATATGGAAAATGTGTTTCTTACCGTACGTGATGGCTTGAATATTGTCAGGAAAATTCGCTAATGAGCGAACAGCTAGACCTTCAAAAAGTAACAACAGCAGATGAGCTACTAAGACTCTATGTAAGTACTGATGATAATGATTCACTCATGCCTACTTTGTGCCAAAAGCGCGACCAATTCCTAGATAACCTAGATGATGTAAGCAGTGCAGCTGAAGTAACAGGCCTGATTCACTGGGCACTGAGAGAGAATAACATTAGCCCCCAAGGGGAGACCTTGGATGAAATAGCAGATCGCTTAGGGGATCTAGATATTGAAGCAAATACGGATGATTATTCAGAGCTTATTTTTATGATAAAAATAGCGGTTGCTCGTCTCGACGATATCATGCTGGATAATATCTAGCATGCTAGTTGGGTAATAAAATGAAACGCTGGCTTTTGCTTAGCTTGGTAGTGTTATTGGCACTACCTTCGCTGAGTTATGTTGCGATGCCATTCATTGCTAAAAATGTAGTAGAGAGCTGGTTACTAGACCAAGGCTTTCAAAAACCTGTATTTAGCGTTGAATACCCCAGCCATCGGGAGCTACTCATTTCCCAAATAAGTGTTGAGAAACACACTGATAATCGCGTTTCCACACTCACCGCAGGCCCCATCCGAATCACTTACGAGCCGTGGGCACTATTTCTTAGAGGCGAGCTTAGCCGCATAGAAATTCCTTCTGCCAATCTTGATATTGCTATGACAGGTAACAGCACTGAAGAGGAGCCAGAAGAAGCCCCCTCTTCACTTGATCTTTCATTGTTATTGCCAGATTTATGGCTGGATTTTGCCCCCGCGAATGAATTAGTCATAGGTCAACTGGATGTAAAGTGGCACGGCCCTAATCAGCCTCTTTATCATTTTACCGGGAACATATTCCTAACTCAGGAGCTACTGCTCAGCCGCGTACTCAGCAGCATCAACGAAACAGAACTAACTCACTCTGACATTACGCTATTAAAAGGTAATCGCTTTAAAATAAATATCATTGACCGTGCAGCCCCCGTCTTCAATCCTGTTTTCAGGTTAACGGGGCAGTTATCAAGTGATGGTGACACGATTACTCTGCAGACATTACATTCCTTAGATTTAGAAAAAATCCAAAAACTAGCACGCCTGCTAGAACTTCCCGAAATAGAAAAAATACCGGCTATCAGCGGATCTTACTCAGGAAAAACTGACCTTTCCTTTGCAAAGAACTTTGAAGGGAATATTGAACAGTGGTTGTTAACACTGACCACAACACAAGACAATCGACTTAATATGTGGGTAAGCAACCCTTTTATAGGTACTAATGGCACGCCCAATACCACTGAAGATATCGGCTTAAAGAGCCTATATTTGAAGCTGTCTTCCGCTATCGGGTACAGCTACCCTAACAAGCTAAAACTTAGCCTTGCACCCGAAAGTGAATTATCGATTTCCCAGTTCAAACTAAGCGACCTAGCAGTAAAAAAAGCCAGCGTTAAATTAAATACTGCTTTCAATATCCAGGAAAATGGAACAACAGCTATAGAGCCTTTCAGCATTACTATTACCCCCCAAGCTATCCGTAATGCAGATACACATATAGCCAGCCAACCCATCAAGCTAGCATTTAAAGATATCGATTTCACTCAAAAAACAGCTTCAATAAATATCAAAGTAGGCTTAATTAACCTAAAACAAGGTAAGCAAAAACTACCCAGCTTAAAAGTTAGCGGGAATATATATACTCATTTACCCAATATCAAAGTAGGCCTTAGTGTTCAAAGCAAGGAGATTGCACTAAACACAGCCATCAGCATGAACGCTGATTTAGACAAAGAGTTAATTGATGCGCAATGGCGGATTAAAGAGATACCACTAGCCGGTAGCAAAGCCCAATGGCAGCCCTACTTACCTTTCGTGCTGCCAGAAGCATTAACTTTTACCAGTGGCAATTATACACAGACCGGACACTTTCAATGGTTTAGCGGACGCTTAGACGGCACAATTAATCATAGCGCGAGTAATATCAGCCTTACCCACGACAACATTTCTGTAGATGGCATATCTATAAGCAGCAAAACCCACCTCAGAGGCGAGCGCATAGATGAGCAGGGTTCCCTGAAAATAGACAAAATTGATGCGGGAATACAAATCAGTAACCTTAAGTCAGAGTTCCGCCTCAATAAACTAGGGACAACAAATGCCATAGCAGACATAAGACACCTATCAGGCTCACTACTAGAAGGCACATTTCAACTGGCCCCTTTTTACAGCGTGCTAAGCCCTCTAACAATAAATACAGACTTGTATCTGCGTAGCCTCTCTCTTGACGCTTTATTACAACTAGAGCAACAACCAGGACTTAGCGGGGAAGGCGTTCTTGATGGTGACTTACCGCTTCGCTACAACACTTCAGGTTTCAGTGTTACTAAAGGCAAGTTGAATGCACGCGGGCCAGGCATTATTCGTTACCAGCCAAATGCAAGTATCCAAGCATTGCGAGAATCTTACTTAGGTTTAGGTATCGCTTTGGATGCTCTATCTAACTTTCACTATAATAAGTTGTCCATATTGGCAGACTACTCCCCAGACGGAGCTCTATTGTTAAAAACACAGTTAGGCGGTAACAACCCTGAATGGAACAAGGGGCAACAGGTGAATTTCTCAATGAACATTGAAGAGAACCTACTTAAGCTCATGAAAACCTTGCAATTCACTGACGAATTGACGAACAGGATAGAGAAACGTTACCGTACACCTTAGACGAACGTTGAAGGAACACCTTTATGCAACGCAATATTACGGTTCTATCAGGAGTACTGCTTAGCAGCATCCTGCTAATGGGGTGCTCACCCACAGTACAGGTTGCTGTCCCAAATGAGCCTATAAATATTAATCTAAATGTTAAAATTGAGCATAAGATTCTTATTAAAGTTGATCGTGAGATTGATGACCTTCTCAGTGATCAAAGCGACCTATTTTAGGAGTAAAAACTAATGATACGAACAACAGCTAAACTCCTAAGTGCTCTTTTATTACTAGTGAGTGTTATAGCAACACCCGCTTGGGCAATCACATTAGCCGAAGCAAAAACGCAAGGCCTTCTGGGTGAAACGCCCTCAGGCTACCTTGCCAGCGTGCATGCATCACCCAATAACAACACCCTTCGCTTAATGAACGAGATAAACGCTAAACGAAAAGCCGCCTATAATAAAAGTGCGAAGAAAGCTGGGGTTACACTCAATGTAATGGAAATACGGATTGGGCAGCGCTTATATGATAGAGCTCCCCAAGGCAGCTATTTACAAAAACCAAATGGACAGTGGTTAAAAAAGTAACACTCTCAACACGAGAATAACTCACTAAATATAGGGCTGGCCGTGAAGAAAACTGATAACAAGCTATTTTCTTACCGAAGGCTAAATTTAGCAGGCTTCTTCATTACTGGTGCCTCGCTAGCTTACGCGTCAACAGCCCTAGAACAGCAGCTTAGCTCCATCAACTGCTCTTTATGCAGCATAGTTCGGTTGAGTTTATTATGTATGAGCATTTTATTTTTCCTGGCGTTTGTGCATAACCCTTGGACATTTGGTCAGCGCCTATACGGGCTTATCAATTGGCTATTCGCCATTTTAGGATTAACCGCCGCAGCTCGCTATGTATGGCTAGGATTACAGCAAACCGAAACACTTTGTAGTGCAGGCTTTAGTAGTGGTTTTGAAACCTTGAGCAGCACACTTCCTTTTTTGTCTGATCTACAAACACTATTGGCTAACAATAATGAATGCTTAGACAACACATGGCAGCTCTTTGGTCTAACGCTACCCCAAATAACCATGGGGGTATTCATACTCCTATTTCTTATCACATGGCGATTGCTAACCCGACGCCCTACACCTAAATTATTCTTCTAAAATGAAACCACAATACCTACCACTATTAATAGCACTAGCGTTATCATCAACTTCTGCGATTGCTGCACCCTGGACGCACAATCTCTATTTTGAGAACGACTTATTTGCCGATACCGATCAAAGTTACACCAACGGGATTCGCTTAGCATGGGTTTCACCCGATATTGACACTTACCTCTATGACCCAGAGCTTCCTAATTGGTTACGAGAAGTAAACTATTGGTTCACTCCGCTTTACCCAGACCCAGAAAACAGCAAAGACGATATACATCGCAACTTGGTTTTCACGATTGGCCAGCAGATGTATACACCTGAGGACTCTGACAGGACTACCGTCGACCCAAGCGACCGCCCGTATGCAGGCTGGCTATATGCAGGTTTTGGCTATCATGCAAAAACACAAAACACTCTTAACTCTGTTGAAGTTAATTTAGGTGTTGTAGGTCCTGCCGCCTTTGCACAGGAAGCTCAAGACTTAGTGCACCGCACCCGGGGCATTGATCTGTTTCAAGGATGGGACAACCAATTAAAAAACGAGCCAGGATTTCAGCTGGTTTGGGAACATAAACACCGCCTCTCTAAACGTCCTATTTATGGCCGCTTGAGCTACGATTTTATTACCCATTACGGCGGCAGCTTAGGTAATGTAGCCACCTATGCTAACACCGGTGCTGAATTACGCTTTGGTTTTCGCCTACCCGATGACTTTGGTACATCAGCATTACGCCCCGGAGGTGACAACAGCGCGCCAGGAAATTCAGACCCTCGTTTACGTAAAGGCTGGGGGCTACATGCCTTTGCTTCTGTCGATGGTCGCTTAGTCCTGCAGAACATATTTCTTGACGGAAACTCTTACCAAGACAGCCATTCAGTTTCTAAAAAGCACTTAGTGGCAGATGCGGCAATTGGTATAGCTGGGGTATACAACAAGTGGAAAGTATCTTTCGCTCGCGTCTATCGTACTAAGGAATTCGAGGCGCAAGTGGATGCTCAAAGCTATGGATCGCTCACTGTTTCCTACTCTTATTAAGCGCTTTACCTATACTGACACCTAGCAAATATACTATAAATATTAGGTATATTTGTTAGAACACTCCTTTAAGAAAACATAACGCCACATTCAATCAATCTTTGTCTTTGAGTCGTTAAAAATAGAAAGAGCAGGAACACAAGTGTGAAAGGAACTCTAATAGCGCGCTATATCATGTTGTTATTTTTATTGCTGGGCGCACCTTCAGTCTTCTCTGCAGAACGTATACTCAATTACGACACGCGCATTTTAGTGACAGAAGATGGCGAATTACTCGTCACAGAAACAATCACTGTGACAGCAGAACATGCAGCGATTAGGCGTGGTATCTATCGTGACTTTCCCACAACCTATACCATACCTACCACAACATCTAACGCCCTAGCCACTTCCAAGAAGCACCATGTTGGCTTTGAAATCATCAGCGTCATGCGTGATGGAGAAAACGAGCAATATCACACCCAAAAACAACAAAATGGCGTCCGCATATACATTGGCGATAAAGATAAATATGTATCTAAAGGCCAGCATACTTATGAAATTTTTTACCGCACTAATCGACAGATTCAGTTTTTAGCACAGCAAGATGAGCTGTACTTTAATGCAATAGGCCATGGATTTACATTTCCTATTGATAAGGCAAGCGCAACCATCTCACTACCAACAAACGCTGTTATCAAGAACTTTACCGTCTATACCGGCAGGACGGGTAGCACTTCAAGTGATGCTAATGCCGTACAAAACCTTCCATTTGAAGTTTCATTTAATAGCAGCCGAATGCTCAGTACTCACGAAGGAATGAGTATTGTTGTCGCTTGGAATAAAGGGGTCGTAAACGCGCCATCAGCATCACAACAAAGTAGCTGGCTCATGCACGATTTTCGTATGACTATTTTTGCAGGTGTAAGCACCTTAATTATTTTAGGCTACTTACTGTTTGCTTGGTTTTCAGTAGGCAGGGACCCTAAGAGCGGAACCATTATTCCTCTATTTTCTCCGCCAAAAGGATTATCTCCAGCAGCCTGTCAGTTCATAAAAGATCGACGTGTTAAGCCCTCTGCTTTTACTGCTGCATTAATTAACCTCGCAGCAAAAGGCTACTTAACAATTGAACCCACTTCGAACAACAGTAGTTACATAGTCACTAAAACAGGAGGCACTACAGAGCTGTTTCCTAGCGAACAAGCATTGGCTAAAGAGTTATTTAAAAATAACCGCCAACAACGAAGTATTGGCGGCAAGTATTCGGTAACCGTTTCTAACGCGCAAATAAATCTTAAAAAGACTCTAATTCGAGAGTATGCCAAGCAAAACTTCTCTAACAATCGACTCTGGTTTTTTATTGGTGCGGCGCTTGCCATTATTCTAGGCATTTTTATGGCCATTCAAGATCAACGAGTTGAGCTAATATTCCTGTCGGTATTTGCCGGTATCTTCGGTACCGTATTTATCACCGCGGTTCGCCGCTCTATCCGTGCGGTTAACTCTTCATCACCTGCCATGAAAATTTTCAAACTCATACCAGCACTTTTGCCAGCAGTTTTCATTTTTACTGCTGGAGGGCCTTTCATCTCAATGTTTGGGCAGTTCTCATTCGATATAGAGAACATTGCAATCCCGGCATATTGCTTAATATCAGGCCTTTCCCTCATGTTATTTTACTGGCTACTGGAGGCTCCTACCATAGCAGGAAGGGTAACTATGGATGGTATTGAAGGCTTTAAAAGCTATCTCGCAATAGCAGAAAAAGACTTACTTAACGCCCAACACCCACCCGAAAAAACGCCTGAGCTGTTCGAGCAATACTTACCTTATGCCATCGCACTTGGGGTAGAAAATGAATGGGGTGAAAAGTTTACTGAAATACTGATGGCTGAAACTCACGACAGTCACAGCTCATTACACTGGTACAAAGGTCACAAGTATGGCCATATTTCTTCATTATCATCAAATTTAGCTAATGGGCTAGACAGCGCCATCGCATCGTCTTCAACCCCGCCCTCCTCTTCTGGAAGCGGTTTTAGCGGCGGCTCATCTGGCGGCGGTGGCGGCGGAGGGGGTGGCGGAGGCTGGTAACAATACGGGAAGCATTCAGTTGTAGTAAGCTAAACTTCAAACCTTAATATCAACCTTTAGCATGCATTGTTAAGCATAGTGGCGGAGATAAATCTTGTGTTAACACTCTCAATTATTCTTGGGCTTATTGTTGCTCTCGTTCTTTACGTTATCAGCTTGTACAACGGATTGGTTGATAAACGAGCACGAACAGAAGAAGCATGGAGCGGTATAGAGGTGCAGCTAAAGCGCCGTCATAATCTCATCCCGAACCTTATCGAAACCGTCAAAGGCTATGCTTCGCACGAGCAAACAACCCTAGAAACAGTCATCAATGCACGCAACACAGCAATACAAGCAGGGCAAACAACGACAAACTCTACAGCACAGGCTGAAACGATGTTATCTGGTGCTCTGCGGCAACTATTCGCACTAGCTGAAGATTATCCAGACTTAAAAGCAAATACTAATTTTTTAGATCTGCAGGGGCAGCTAAAAGAGTTGGAAGACCAAATCCAAATGGCACGACGCTTTTACAATGGTTCAGTACGAGACCTCAATATTATGGTCGACAGCTTCCCATCCAATTTAGTGGCAACGCGCTTTAGCTTTACTAAATTTGAGTTTTTTGAGTTGGATGAAGCCGAAGCCGCTGAAGTTAAAAAAGTACCTAGTGTGAAATTTTTATAAACATAAGCCTTTAAGTAGCGGATATTTTTAGGAGACCCTGTAATGAAAGCAAGTCGTATCATTGGCCACCGAGGTTTAGCATCCCTAGCCCCTGAAAATACACTTGCTTCGATTAATGCAGCCGCTCAACATAAAATAGATTGGGTTGAAGTTGATGCGAGCATTTTAGGCGATGATACCGTTGTTCTCTTTCATGACGATACATTAGAGCGTTGCAGCAATAGCCAAGGCTCTCTACTGAATATTACTTCTGAGCATCTCTCGAGCATAGATGCTGGCAGATGGTTTTCTGAGGAGTTCAGCGGTGAGCGAATTCCCACACTAACCGAAACACTTAAGTTAATATCTACTTTAAACATGGGCCTTAATCTTGAGTTAAAACCACAGGAAGGGGTTTCACCTCTAAAGATAACGTCCCTTATCCATCCCATTATCAAAAAGCATTGGAACAGCAGTAAGCCATTGCTGATCAGTAGTTTTGATCATGACACTTTACGCTATTACCGACAACGCGATTTAGAGCAACCTCTAGGTCTGCTTTACGAAGATATAGACTGTTACTGGCACAGCACAATGCAAGAGCTCAATGCCGTTAGCTTACATTGCGATTGGGAATACTTAACACCATCACTGGCACACTCCATTACAGCGGCCGGTTACCAATTGATCGTCTACACATGTAATGATTCTAGTGCCGCTAAAGAACTTTGGGGCATGGGTGTAAACAGCATTATATCAGACACACCCCACCTGCTTTAGCCTTCCATTAACAAAAAAAAATCACTGCATATACGCTAAGTAACCTTCTAGTTTTCTTACTCTGCTTCGCTCTCCTTTGCTAAAGAATCTATTTTTCACCTCTATTGGCCAGCCTATTTTTTAGACTTACGTCTTGATTTCAATCTTATTAATGAACAAACCTAACCTTTAGAGTATCGCCAAAAGTCTCATAAACACTGGGATACAAGCAACAAATCCAAACCAAGTGATACACTAATTTATGTTTTTATGTAATTTTATGTATCATTTAAAAAAGTTTCGAGGTACATTTATTCTATCGCTGTTATATGTAACTGATGAGTCTTCCTAAAAGGCGAGTTTTTTATACTATAAATGGCAAGACCAATAGCAAGATTGGATAGATGCTGACTGCTATGAAGACAATAAAAAATTCGTAGTCTGACAAACGAACCAGAACATCGGAGAGCAGAACAATGACGCCAGAAGAACAAAATTTCATGCGTAAGATCAACGCTGAAGAGAAAATAGAACCCAAGGACTGGATGCCGGATGCATACCGCAAGAATGTTACCCGTCAGATGTCTCAGCATGCTCACTCTGAAGTGATTGGTATGCAACCTGAAGGAAACTGGATCACCCGCGCGCCTTCTTTGCGTCGTAAAGTCGTTCTGCTATCCAAAGTACAAGATGAAGCAGGCCACGGACTGTATCTTTACAGTGCTTGTGACACGCTCGTTATCTCTCGTGCTGAAATGATCGAAGCATTACAAAAAGGCACGGCTAAATACGCATCTATTTTTAACTACCCTACCCTTACCTGGGGAGATGTCGGTGCAATTGGATGGCTAGTTGATGGTGCAGCTATTGTGAACCAGGTATCTCTACAGCGTACCTCTTACGGCCCTTATGCACGCGGCATGATTCGCATCTGTAAAGAAGAAAGCTTCCATCAACGTCAAGGCTATGAAGCTCTGCTAGTTCTGGCTCAAGGTTCACCTGAACAGAAACAGATGGCTCAGGATTCTTTGAATCGCTTCTACTGGCCAGCACTGATGATGTTTGGTCCTCACGACTCAGAATCAGCTCACTCTGCAAAATCAATGGAGTGGAAGATCAAACGTGAAACCAATGACGACTTACGCCAGAAATTTATCGACCAGACAGTCCCACAGATCGAATTTTTGGGATTAGAACACCCAGACTCTGCCATTAAATGGAATGAAGAGCGTGGTCATTATGATCATGGCGACATCGACTGGGAAGAGTTCTACAGCGTAATCAACGGAAATGGCCACTGTAACCGCCAGCGTATTGAGCATCATGTTGCCGCTCATGAAGAAGGCGCTTGGGTACGTGATGCTATTACTGCATATAACGACAAAAAAAATGCCAACAAAATAAAAAACGTGGCGTAAGGGGTATCTGACATGACAACTGAAAAACTAGAACTGTTTGAAGTATTCATCCGCTCAAAGCGTGGTCTTGATCATAAACACGTAGGCAGCTTACACGCAGAAGATCACGCTCAGGCGTTAGAATACGCTCGCGATTGCTACACCCGTCGCAGCGAAGGCGTTAGCATTTGGGTTATGAAATCAAACGATATCTGCGCTTCTCAAGAAGATGATGCCGAGAGCTTTTACGATCCTTCAGATGACAAACCATACCGTCACGCAACTTATTATGTATTGCCTGATCCAGTTAACAACATGTAATTCAGTGAGGACTATTTAAGATGAGTGATGCAATTAAAGCAGCCACACTGGAATATACGACTCGCTTAGGCGACGACGCTGTTGTACTGGGACACCGTATATCTGAATGGGTAAGCTATGGTCCATTTTTGGAAGAAGATATCGCCTACGCCAACGTGTCATTAGATTACGTAGGTCGTGCACGTATGTTCTACACCTATGCAGCAGAGCTTGCTGATGATGGCCGGACCGAAGACGACTTTGCCTATATGCGTAGTGATCGAGACTATCGCAACCTGTTATTACTAGAAATGCCACGCGGTGACTTTGCTTATTCACAAGTTCGCCAGCTGCTTGCTGATGTTTACTACAGCCTAGTACTACCTGAGCTTGCAAAATCAAAAGATGAAAGGCTCGCTGCAGTCGCCGCAAAAGCAGTTAAAGAAACAAAGTACCACGTACGCCGTAGTCGCGACTGGGTCCACCGACTTGGAGATGGTACCGAAGAAAGCCATAAACGCACTCAAAAAGCCGTTGATCAGTTGTGGGGCTATACCCATGAGATGTTCGATATGGATGAAACTGAGCAATTATTAGCTGACAACGGTATTGGTGTTGATGTCTCTAAGCTACGTGATCAATGGCACAAAGAAGTCAGTGCTATTCTCACCGAAGCAACCATTACAGTCCCTGAAGACAGCTGGGCTGTACGTGGTGGACGCACCGGTTATCACACAGAAAACTTGGGCCACATGCTGACCCAAATGCAAATTGTGCACCGCTCCCACCCCGGTTGCCAGTGGTAATTGATGATGAAACAGATCTCACTGATGCCAGACGAACAGTATCAACGTCTGCAACAACGCAATAACGCAGAGGTAAAAAATCTCTGGGATATTCTCGATGAAGTAAAAGATCCTGAAGTACCCGTACTGAGTATTTGGGATCTAGGCATTTTGCGTGATGTAGAGCGCGACGGAAGCAGCGTGGTAGTGACAATCACTCCCACCTACTCTGGCTGCCCTGCTATGGATACCATCAGTAGCGATGTAAAAGCCGAACTCAACAAAGCAGGTTATCAAGAGGTGGTTATAAAAACCAAGCTCTCGCCTGCCTGGAGTTCAGAGTGGATGTCGCCACAAGGACGTAAGAATCTTCGCGAGTATGGCATTGCGCCACCTGAAGATGCCGATCTTTGTGAAGAAGGTTTAACACCAGAAGCACATGCACAATGCCCGCATTGTAATTCCAGAAATACTCGTAGGATCAGTGAGTTTGGCTCTACCGCCTGCAAAGCTCTGTTCCAATGCAATGATTGCAGTGAGCCATTTGACTATTTTAAAAAGATATAGGTGAAGCGATGTCTGACACCAATTTCTACACATTAAAGATAGCTGACGTACAACCGGAAACGGATACGGCTGTCTGTGTAACATTCGATGTTCCAGAAGCTCTAAAAGAAAAATTTACATTTATACAAGGTCAGTTTTTGACTATTAAAGCCATGATCGACGGTGAAGATGTGCGTCGTTCATATTCAATATGTTCAGGCATTAACGATGGGCATATGCGCGTAGGTATCAAGCGCGTAAAAAATGGTAAGTTTTCTAACTTTGCTAATGATACTTTTAAAGTCGGTGATGAAATAGAAGTTATGCCTCCCCAGGGTAGTTTCCATACCGCACTCAAAGCCGACAATGCCAAGAACTACATGTGTATTGCTGTAGGCTCAGGTATTACGCCGATGATCTCGATCATTAAATCCGCGCTGGCTGTTGAACCAGGTAGCCGTGTGACCTTGATCTACGGTAACCGCCGCAGTAACTCAGTTATGTTCAAAGAAGAGCTAAACTTTGTCAAAAACCGCTATATGGATCGCTTCCAGTGGATCAATATTATGGACTTTGAAGACCAAGGAGCTGATTTACTTAATGGCCGTATTGATAACAAGAAAGGATACGCACTTCAAAAAAGTGGTCTGATTGATATCAAAAGCACTGACGAAGCCTTTATATGTGGCCCTGAGTCTATGATGTCTGAAGTATCTCGCGGCTTTCGCATGGAAGGCTTGAGCGACGAGCAGATTCATTATGAGTTATTTGCTAACTCATCAGCCGACTCCCAAGCAATTCTGGACAAAGCTCAGAAACGTATCGAAGAGTTTGGCGAAGAAAAACTCAGCAAAGTCACTGTTGTTGCTGATGGTCGCTCAATCATGTTTGAATTGGCAACAGTAGGTTCAAACATCTTAGATGCTGGCATGGACAATGGCATGGAGCTACCTTACGCCTGCAAAGCCGGAGTATGCTCTACCTGCAAATGTAAACTAGTGGAGGGTGAAGTCGATATGGACATCACTCACGGTCTTGAAAAACACGAGATCGAAGCCGGTTACATTCTTAGCTGCCAAGCACATCCTATCTCAGATAAAGTCGTGGTCGATTTCGACCAGCGCTAAACTCATCGACTGTATTTATCTGAAATTCTAAGCCCTGTTCTTTGCAGGGCTTTTTTATTTCATCCGTAAAGCCCTACACTGTTCTCCTACCTTTTTACTCGAAGCCTGACGGCTCAATTAAGCTCTATATGCAGTATTAACCTTTATGAGCACACTAGTTTTTATAAACTAAAAGGTGCTAATCGCATAATACTGACGAATATCGACTACCCAGCGCTAGCACTGACAACCCTTTCGTTAGCAAAATTACAAGTAATTATCACCACCGCCCCAAACAACCACCTATACTGAATCAAGGCAGAAAGGGGAATTACATGAATAACGAATATAAACCAATGATAATAGCCTGCGTACTATCCGCCTTATCCGGCGCGCTTGTGATGGGTATTATCTGTTTTATAGCGAGAGCATAAAAATAGAAAAAACTACCTAGCGAGTGAAGCAAAATTAATCCACACCAAATACGTCACAACAAATGCCCAACCAGTGTTAAACCAGCCAACATACTCTGCTTTTTCATGTAATTAATCCCCCCACTTAAAGCGCTCAATACCACACATACCTGAAACCTCATCAATAAAAGCCGAACACTTTCACACCCCGTGTCCGGCAAATTTTCGTTGATCGAAAATTTGAGGATCTTCGTATATAATCTGCCCACCCCACTTAATACAAATTCTGCAGTTGACCTATCTGCACGTTTACGCGGGGTAATAGAAATCATATAGTTTTTCAGCGCTACACAAAATTATGTGGCATTGCATATGCTAAAACACTCTACAACAATCCAAAACGGCCTAAAACAGAACATTGAATAACTCAACAAATACAGCCCCAAAGCCAGAAACCATACAGGGTACGCTGGATCGCCGCTTCTGCATTGCACCCATGATGGATTGGACAGATAAGCACTGTCGGATGTTTCATCGTATATTATCCAAAAACACTGTGCTTTATTCCGAGATGGTCACATCTGGCGCGCTAATTTTTGGTGATAAACATCGCCATCTGGCTTATAACGAAGGCGAGCACCCAGTCGCTCTACAACTGGGTGGCAGCGACCCAACAGATCTAGCCAAATGCGCACGTCTGGCTCAAGAATATGGCTATGATGAAGTTAATTTGAATGTTGGCTGCCCGAGTGATCGCGTTCAGAACAATATGATCGGCGCTTGCTTAATGGAGTATCCAGAAAAAGTTCGGGACTGTATGTCAGCTATGCAGGACGCCGTAGATATTCCGGTCACCATTAAGCACCGCTTAGGTATTGATGACCTCGACAGTGACGAACTTCTTCATCACTTTGTCGATACTGTAAAAACTTCAGGTTGCAGCACTTTTATCGTGCATGCCCGTAAAGCTATTTTGCAGGGTCTTAGCCCGAAAGAAAATCGAGATGTGCCGCCTCTGCAATACGATAGGGTCTATAAGCTTAAACAATCATTCCCTAAGCTTGAAATTATCATTAACGGTGGCATCAAAACCTTAGATGACTCTCAAGAGCACCTTAAACATGTTGATGGCGTTATGATGGGAAGAGAAGCCTATCAAAACCCCTATATACTCGCCGAAGTGGATAGTGCTCTATATGGCATTAACCAGCAGGTTATGAGCCGCATAGAGGCTGTTGAAGCGTATTTACCCTATATTGAAGAACAGCTTAGACAAGATGTATACCTAAACCACATATCTCGACATATTTTAGGTATATTTCATGGTATGCCAGGAGGCAAGCAGTTCCGCCGCCTGATTAGTGAACAAGCTCACAAACGTGGTGCGGGTATTGAAGTAATTCAACAAGCCCTCGCTAAAATAAAAGAGTTTAACTAATTCACCGAAAGATAATTTATGGAAATCCAACTCATGGAAAGCCAACTGCAGCAACTTAAATCAATGACAACCGTGGTTGCCGATACTGGCGATATAGAGGCTATCGGTCAATTCACACCTGTGGATGCAACAACAAACCCATCACTGCTACTCAAAGCAGCTGGCCTAGCTATCTATAGCCCTTTACTTGATCAAGCCAAAGCGTGGGCATACGAGCAAAGCCAAGAGCCGCAAACACAGCTATCTTTGATGACTCAAAAGCTAAGCGTTTTGATTGGCCTAGAGATTCTTAAAATAATCCCTGGCAGAATTTCTACTGAGGTAGATGCCCGCTTATCTTTTGATACCGCAGCGACAGTTGAACAAGCACACCAGTTAATACGCTTATATAACGATGCAGGCATCAGCAATGATCGCATCTTAATAAAAATCGCATCAACTTGGGAAGGTATACAAGCAGCCCGCATTTTAGAAAAAGAAGGCATTAACTGTAACCTAACTTTGCTCTTTAGCTTTGCACAAGCCGCTGCCTGTGCCGATGCAGGAGCTTATTTAATCTCGCCTTTTGTTGGACGCATTTTAGATTGGTATAAAGCGAAGCAACCTGCACAAGACTATTCTGGCGAATTAGATCCTGGTGTAGTCTCTGTTTCAAGCATCTATAACTTTTATAAAGTAAATGGTTATAAAACCATTGTGATGGGTGCCAGCTTTAGAAGTATTACTGAAATACAGTGCCTTGCGGGTTGCGACCGACTCACCATCAGCCCACAACTAATGAGCGAACTAGAAAACTCTCATGCTGCATTACCTCAAAAGCTAAGCACAGAAACAGCTACTTCAGAGATCGCCATTCCAGATAATGACGAAGCAACTTTTCGATGGTTAATGAATGAAGATGCAATGGCAACAGAAAAACTAGCGGAAGGAATAAGGAATTTCGCAGCCGATCAGGT
Organism: Neptunomonas sp.; assembly: GCA_034110685.1. Taxonomy (GTDB): domain Bacteria; phylum Pseudomonadota; class Gammaproteobacteria; order Pseudomonadales; family Balneatricaceae; genus Neptunomonas. The sequence goes on along the minus strand of JAWUYS010000049.1, from coordinate 8,493 downwards.
AAAGCTAGAACAAGTACTAGCAAGCCACGAAGTAAACATATAAAAAAATAAAGGGCTCTAAATGCATCCTGCAACGAGCCCTTCGTTCACATCCATGTAAATCATCACAACAATCCTGAAGCGATGGCCAGACGAACAATTCCGTTCGTTAAATCAACATCCCTGCTGCATCCCTGACAACCGTTATTCTACAGACTGCATAAATCGAGGCTATAGGAAAAAGTCCTATTTTTTCTCTAACACACTAATCAAATTATTAAATGCTTCATAGTTTGAATCATTTAATGACATTAAAATTTTATGGGCACTAATAATACGAAGCTGAGTTGCTTCAACAGACTCTTGCACTACCGGAACCTGTTGCAATTCACATTGGGTTTTCGGTAAAGACTCAAGTAAAACAAAAATATGATCAAACCCCATACTCAATAAAGTTTTCGTCACATCATCGTGCGTCGACACTAAAACAGGCGTAGGGAATTCCTTATTCTTGGCACGTATCGCTAGCTTTGCTATAAGCCCAAAAGTCGTACTATCAAGACAAGTGGCTTCTGTTAAATCCACTAAAACTTGGTCACACTGATCTGATGATAGTATCCGCTCAATATGAGTATCCAAAGACGAACACAGCGTTAAGCGCACTTCACCAACAAATTTAATGACATAGTGGTTATCTACAACAGCATAAAAAATTGAGCCCGGACTCATGATTAAACTCTCGACACAGTCATTATAGTAATATCATCAGGATACTGTTCCAGATGCTCACTTGAATCAAATATATAAGATTTCAGTACTTCTAAATCTGCATTGTTACTCTCTAACCACTCAAAAAGACCTTTCTCTTTTTCTGAAATTGAATTTTGAGGCAAAAGCTCCAACACACCATCGGAAAAGACAGACAGTGAAAACTCCTCATCCAACTCTATCTGATTTTGTGAAAATACAGCATCAGAAAATAAACCAACCGGCATTCCCCGCCCTTCCAGCACAAACATACTATTTGGCGACTTATACACAGGCATTGGATGGTGCCCACCTACGGCATAAGTAAGCGTATTATCTGTGTTATTGATCAAACCGGCAAAGATAGTTAAATGCTTATCCAAAGCCAAAGAACATAGTTCAGAATTTATACGATTGAGGGTTTTTAAAGGCGACAGGATGTCATAACTTGAATCACGCCTAAAGTTTCGCAGAAGCCTACTAGTTATATTTTTAAGAAGTACCGTTACTAAAGCGGATGACGCTCCGTGACCAGAGACATCCGCCAGATAAAATAGCGTAAGCTCATTATTGATAGGTAGAACATCAACAAAGTCTCCACTCACGATAAGTGAAGGCGTAATGCTGTATTGATACTCAATGCTCTGTATTACTTGTTTTTGAACTGGAAGCAAACGACTTTGCACTTGAAAAGCAGCGTATTGATCGTCCTTAAGCTCTTCAAGGGAAGCTTCTAACCCCTCTCGATAAATCAACCTTTCATACAACAGACGACATCGAGTCAACTTTACTTGCAGAGAGCTTATAAACTCTTCGCACTCCGACTGAAGGCTTTCCAAATAAAAAACATCATCAGCGCCCGCTCTCAAAGCCTTAATGACAGAAACGTCACTACTGCCAGATAAAACAAGCACGATAGGAAATCGCCCATCATCACTGAGCAAACCAGATAATTGCTCTAAATCAGCGTCACAGGAAATAAATAAGACATAAATACCAAAGTGCTTAAAATGCGGGGTATTCACTGTCGATACAGAGTAGCTAGTACCAGAGTTCATATCAGCTAAAGCAGACTTAACTAAAGGTAAGTCTGCTTTTTCAAAACCAACTAGCTGTACATCTGATAAGTGTGTTGTCATAAATAGTAGTTTAATCTGATCAAGAAAAATTATCGTTAAAAATCTTCCTGATTGAACTGACCATCCATTTGTCCATCTTTAACCGCATAATCTCGCTGTTGTAAATAAGCATCACGTACAAAGCTATACTCATCGCCCGTAATTAACTTTTCAGCTGAAAACAACCCTACACGTGTATCTAATAAGTTAACACCATAACCCGTATTACGCGTAGGAATATGCGCTACTTCATTTGTCCACACATTCGTCGCAGCATCAGGAATTCGTCCCAAACCATCACGAACAGAGCTTGGGCCAAACAAAGGCAGCACCACATACGGCCCAGGCTTCACACCCCAATAGCCTAATGTCTGCCCAAAGTCCTCATCGCTACTTTGAATACCCATTGGCGTTGCCACATCTATCAAGCCAGCAATACCAAATGTGCTATTGAAAACAATACGAGAAAAATCTTTAACGGAGCCTTCCAGCTTTAACTGCAAAATATTATTCGCTAATGAAGTGACATCGCCAAGATTTGAGAAAAAGTTATTCACCCCTGTTTCAACTATATCAGGAGTTACCGCGTGGTAGCCTTGAGCAAGTGGTTTTAAAAGCGCACGGTCAGCGGTTTTGTTAATTTTATAGACTGCTCTATTAATTCCTTCCCAAGGATCACTTTCAACAGCCGCAATAGCACCAGAAGTATAAAAAGAAAAAATGAGTGCAACACCGCACCCAAAGCCTGCTGCTTGCTTATTCAACATCATCACTTCCCAAAACGACTAAAACTTAATTGTAAGACACTGCACTAGAAAATAAAATCAAACTTTCATAAAACGCAAAAAGACTCCCGAAGGAGCCTTTTAAGCGAATTACTAATCTAAATTTAGATTAGAAGTCTACGCGCATACCAGCAGAGAAAGTATCAGCTTTTACTGCGAAGCTAGATGCAGCTGCATCGTCATTCACTTCTAGATAGTTAGCAAATGCACGAACCTGCTTACCTAGAGTCTGCTGTACTTCGATACCGTAACCTTTAGCATCGCCTTCTTTAGCGAAGTTAGCTAGCAGTTTAGTGTTACCGAAAGCGTAAGAACCAGCTAGTTCGTACTGGTTGTCAGCTAGAGCATCTTTATCCTGGTACAAAGCAGCAACATATAGAGCATCAGCAGCATAAGAAACAGATACAGAAGTTCTGTCGTTATCTGTTGCTTCATCAGTCATCAGAGATACAGCACCTGTAAATCCAGCAACAGAGTACTTAGCAGCTAGGTTATAGTTATCTGCATCTTCGCCGTTTGTAGTGCTACCATCAGCAACAACAGCAAGAGCACCCTGGAAACCACCCATGTTAGGAGTAACGTAAGAGATCACGTTGCTTGCACGGAAAACGTCTACTGTAAGAGCAGTAGAGTTACCATCAAGAATATCTACAGCGCCAGTTGCGAAGCTGTATTCAGGAGTCCACTGCTGGCCAATTGCAGCAGTACCGAAACCGCCTGTCAAACCAACGTAAGCCAAACGACCAGCACCGAAGTTAGCTTCGTTAGCACCGTTACCGTTTACTTTCCACTCACCACGGTAGATAGCTTTAACGCCATCAATGTTAGTGTCAACAGAACCTTTGATACCGATACGTGAAGCGTTATCAGCAACGTCTAGATCTTTATTTTCTTCAGCAACTACTTTAAGGCGCAAAGAACCGTAAAGTGTAGCGTCAGCCTGTGCAACCATTGGAGCAGTCAGAGCACCAGCAACAGCTAGAGCGATCAGTGACTTTTTCATCAATATTTCCCCTTCAAGATTCAACATACTAGTAGTGAATTCAAGTTTTTCTTAATGCCCGCTCTTTTTTAGAACAGTGCTACATAAGAAAGTACTATAAATTTAAAATATTTCAAACATATGAAGTAATTTTTTTTACTTTTATTTCATATGTCTATCAATTCTTTCTTAACCATTATCTTACAAGTAATGGTTATTTTCATGAATCATGAGCATTTTTATCTAATACAGCAAACTTACGCACATGACTAAATTGTGCGCAATTAAACCACAGCAAAGGAGACATCGCAACCCTTTGAAAGTTTCCTGCATCCTTTAATACTTATGATCTATTTTTTATTGATCTCAATCAGCTTGCACATCCTTCCAACGCTGACGTACTCTTTTTTCAGAAACACTGACCGACGTCCCCAGCTGCTGAGCAAACAGTGAAACCCTATATTCTTCCAAATACCATCGATAACTATTGAGTTGCTCGACCCACAAAGCATTGCTCCCACCTAGCTTTATTTTATGCTCCCTTAACTCGACAAAAGCTTTCCAAAGCTCCTGAAGCTGGTCACTTAACAGGCGTTGACGCTGGATTTCACGAGGGAACTTTTCAAGGCGTAACATAATGGCATCCATATATCTTGGGTATTGGTTCAACTCAGACCACGAGATGTAGGATATATAGTTTTTGAAGACTAAGTTTTCGAGCTGGCTTTTAATATCATTCAGTATAGTTACCGACTCGAATGAAACGCTAGAACTCAATTGCTTTACAATGGCGTGATATTGCTTATGTATTGAAAAAACCAACTTAGCTAACTCTTGCACGCTAGCACTTAACTCTGCTTTTGCACTCTTAACTTTTTCGGCAAAATCTTCCTTCGATTTAGGGAGCGCCTCATCTAACTTCATCACGCGCCTTACTGACTGACGGACGATATTTTCTTCTAAATCTTTTTTTGTAAATATTTTACTAGCGAACAATAAACTTTCATTTAAGTGAGGAATTTTAGAGCGGCTTGTACGAATTTGTGGATTCATCGCTAACATGGCCAATCGCGTAAAACCTTGAACGGAAGCTTGTATCGCTTCAGCCTTATTCATCGCCAACATAAGCTCAACACTGTCTTTACGATCCACCAGCATTGGCCAAGCATCAATCATAATGCCTCCAGCTTGGCGCAACTGTATTTTTTCTGCCAGCTCACCAAAGTCCCACTCAATTATCCCTTTACGCCCCCAACTGTCTTGTGGTCCTTCTTTTATAGCCGCATCAGAGGACGACCCGAAATGCTCACACAGAAAGCTCCAGTCTCTATTTTCTGCAACCAAACATCCTTGATCATCAACTAATTTAATATTGATACGATAGTGATCATCCAGCTGAATCTGACTCAACTCGGATGATTCAAGCCTAACCCCACTCATACGCAATAGTTGATGAGACATCGCTTCGAACAGATCACCATCGGCAAACACCATTGATTCTGCGATTGCGCCAGCATAATCAGGCACAGGTACAAAGTTTTTACGACGCTGCTTTGGTAAACCTTTAAGTAAAGCGGTACATTTCTCTTTAATCATTCCTGGCACAAGCCACTCAAGCCGCTTAACGGGTAGCTGGCGTAGAAGCGCCAAGGGAACAGAAATAGAAACACCATCATCAATAGCTCCTGGCTCAAAATGATAGCTTAAACTCAGCTTTATTCCTTTCCACTCAAACTCATCAGGGTAGTCACGTTGCGACACATGCGAAGCAGAGCGCTGTAAAAGATCTTTCTCTGTCAAATAAAGCACATCCGATTGCTTTAATTCTGCTTCTTTACGCCACTTCTCAAATCCTGCACCATTTACTATGTGCTCACCTTGCAGCGCAATAAACTTACTTGCGTAGAAGTCATATAACGTATCTTCATCAACCAGCAAGTCTTTACGTCGAGACTTGGCTTCTAATGTTTCAATTTGTTCCAGCAAAGCTCGATTTTGGCTAAAAAACTGACCTTTTGTGTAAAAATCACCCTCAACAAGCGCCGACCGAATAAAAATCTGATGTGAAACTTTCGGATCAACAACCCCGTAATGCACGGTACGCTTGGGAATAATCAGTAAACCAAAAAGCGATACCTGCTCTGTTGCCACCACCTGTGCTCGTTTTTTATGCCAAGAAGGCTCAAGGTATGAACGCTTCACTAAATGCTTCGCCAACGACTCAGCCCATTCAGGCTCAATACGGGCCAGCATGCGAGCATACAGTTTAGTCGTCTCAACCATTTCAGCCGCCATTACCCAATTCGGAGGCTTCTTAAATAAAGCAGAGGCTGGAAAAATATGAAAACGACGATTACGAGCGCCGAGAAACTCTTTATTCTCCTGCTTAAAGCCAATATGGCTCAACAATCCAGACAGCAGCGAAACATGTAACTCTCGATATTCAGCTGGCTCTTTATTTTCTTTCAGCCCTAGCTGCTTAGCCGCTAAATGCAATTGACGATGCACATCACGCCACTCTCGCATACGCATAAAAGAGAGAAAGTTTTGCTGGCAATACTTTCGTAACTGATTTTGCGAAAGCTCTTGGCGCTGTTCTTCATACTGATTCCAAAGATTCAGCATAGTCACAAAATCAGACTGTTCATCCGCAAACTGCTTGTGCTTTTCATCTGCCGCCTGCTGTTTGTCGAGCGGACGCTCTCGGGCATCCTGAGAACTCAACGCACTAGCGATCACTAAGGTTTCTTTAAGAGCCCCTTGTTTTTCGGCCTCGATAATCATTCGACCAATACGTGGGTCGACCGGCAGCTGACTGAGTTTTTTACCCAAGGAAGTCATTTGCCTGCGCGTAGTCACAGCCCCAAGCTCTTCTAGCAACTTAAAGCCATCACTAATAAAACGGCTATCAGGAGGATCAATAAAAGGGAAGTCAGCAATATTGCCAAGCTTTAAATTGAGCATTTGAAGAATAACAGCGGCTAGATTAGTACGCCGTATCTCTGCATCAGTAAAGGCTGGACGCTGCTTAAAGTCTTCCTCACTATAAAGACGAACACAAACTCCAGCAGCAATACGCCCACAACGGCCCGCTCGCTGATTGGCACTGGCTTGAGAACTAGCCTCAACGGGGAACCGCTGGACCTTTGAGCGATAACTGTATCGTGAAATACGTGCAACACCTGTATCGATCACATAACGGATATTAGGCACGGTAACGGAAGTTTCTGCTACGTTAGTTGCTAGCACTATTCGCCTACCAGCACCACGAGCCCCCTGAAATATTCTATTTTGCTCAGTTACACTCAAGCGCGCATATAAGGGCATTACCTCTGTATCTCGCAACTGAGCCTTTCTTAGCATCTCTGCTGACTCTCTTATCTCTCGCTCACCACTGAGAAAAATAAGAATATCCCGCGCACCTGTTCGCTTAGCCGCTTTATCAAGCTCAATTATTTCATTAACAGCTTCATAAGTTCCCTGCAGAAGTGTTCTATCTTGAGAGCCCTCTTCATCACTTAATAAAGGACGGTAGATTGTTTCAACAGGGTAAGTACGACCAGATACTTCAATAATAGGAGCATTATCAAAGTGCTCAGAGAAACGTTCTAGATCTATCGTGGCAGAGGTAATTACTAACTTCAGGTCAGGACGCTGCGGCAAAATACGTTTAATGTAGCCCAATAAAAAGTCAATATTCAGACTTCTTTCGTGCGCTTCATCAATAATAATAACCTGATACTTCGACAATAACGGATCATGCTGAGTTTCTGCCAGCAAGATACCATCGGTCATAAGCTTGATAAGGGAGTCGTCACTGACTAAATCTGTAAAGCGAACCTGATAACCTACTTTAGCACCCACCTGAGTACCAAGCTCTTCTGCAATACGTGTGGCCACAGTTCTTGCAGCAAGTCTTCGGGGCTGCGTATGACCTATTAATCCCTGGGTACCATAACCTAGCTCTAAACAGATCTTAGGTAGCTGCGTGGTTTTCCCAGAACCTGTTTCGCCAGCAATCACCACGACTTGGTGCTGACTAATCGCTTCTTTTATTTCATCTTTTCTATCTGCGACCGGTAATGCAGGGTAACTAATATCACCTATCAATAACTGCCTCTGTGACACCAGCTTTTGACTCGTATCTATTTGGGATTCAACAGAAGCTAGCGTCCTATCAACCGGCAACGCATTTTTTATGCGCTCTACCATTTTATTAATAGAGTGACTCAAACGCTCACGATCAACCGTGCGACACGTATCAAGCTGCTTAAATAAAGAAGAAATTTGCTGAGTATTATCGTTCACAGAATTCACATGAAGTATTTTATAGAAAGGTCTTATTAAAGATGGCGACCATATTTAGGGTGTTGCAAAGCATTGAGCTCTTCCTCACGCAGCTGACGCCGAAGAACCTTACCTACGCCATTATGCGGTAAGCTTTTTCTAAATTCGACCACACGAGGCACTTTATATGAGGTTAAACGCTCACGACAATAGTCTCTAACATCTCGAATAGAAAGACGCGGGTTCGAGGATACGACATAGAGCTTGATATGCTCTCCACAAATCTCGTCTGGAATACCAATTGCAGCACACTCCAACACGTCGGGAAGACAACTAATTACTTTTTCTAATTCATTAGGATAAACCGCAAATCCAGAGACATTAATCATGTCCTTTTGGCGGTCAACAATTTGAATGTTACCTTGCGGATCTACTCTTGCAATATCACCTGTTTTTAACCAGCCATCCACTAACACCTGATTAGTATCATCGGGTTTATTCCAGTAGCCCTGCATGACCTGCGGCCCCTTTACCCAAAGTTCACCGGTCTCTCCATAAGAAAGCACCTCACCCTCTTCGCCCAAGATTTTCACTT
>JAWUYS010000048.1:0-28194 GCA_034110685.1 Neptunomonas sp. | reverse complement strand
ATCTGTAAAACATCAATAAGAGATAATCTATGAGCTTTGCCTCCCTGGGCCTATCCGCACCTTTACTAGAAGCTGTTGCTGAAAAAGGTTATACCACGCCATCCCCAATCCAAGCCCAGGCAATACCTGCCGTACTCGAAGGCAAAGATGTCATGGCAGCCGCACAAACAGGTACAGGTAAAACAGCAGGCTTTACACTGCCCCTGCTGGAGCTACTATCCAAAGGTAATCGCCCTCGTTCAAACCAAGTTCGCGCACTGGTACTCACACCAACAAGAGAGCTAGCAGCGCAGGTAAGCGAAAGTGTTGAGATGTACGGTAAAAACTTGCCTTTACACTCCACTGTTGTTTTTGGCGGCGTTAAGATAAACCCACAAATGATGAGATTGCGTAAAGGTGTCGATATACTCGTTGCAACGCCTGGTCGCCTCATGGACCTATATAACCAGAAAGCGGTTAAATTTGACCAACTGGAAGTTCTGATTCTTGACGAAGCCGACCGTATGCTTGATATGGGCTTCATCAATGACATTCGCTAGATCATTGCCTTGCTACCTAAGAAGCGCCAAAACTTAATGTTTTCAGCGACCTTCTCCGACGAGATTCGCAGCCTTGCAAAAGGTTTGGTAAATAACCCTGTTGAGATCTCAGTCAGCCCACGCAATACAACGGCAACCACAGTAGAGCAATGGGTTTCTCCTGTTGATAAAAACAGAAAAGCCGCTCTACTCATACAGCTCATCAAAGAACATCAATGGAGCCAAGTTCTTGTTTTCACCAAAACAAAACATGGTGCCAATAAGCTAACCAAGCAATTAGAAGCTGCAAAAATAAAATCTGCAGCCATTCATGGCAATAAAAGCCAAGGTGCACGCACCAGAGCTTTGGCCGATTTTAAGGATTACTCAATTCAAGTACTGGTAGCCACTGATATCGCAGCCCGCGGACTTGATATAGACCAGCTACCACAGGTTGTAAATTACGACCTGCCTAACGTTGCCGAGGATTACGTCCATCGCATCGGACGTACGGGCCGTGCAGGCGCCTCTGGCCAAGCCATTTCGCTCGTCTGTGCAGATGAGTTCAAGTTGCTTGCGGCTATTGAACGACTAACTGGCGCGCTTCTTGACCGTAAAGAGATTCCTGGTTTCAAACCCGTTAATGCATTACCTGTATCTCGCTTACAGCGCCCTGCACACCCTAAACACCCTAAGAAGCCAAAACCTGGTCACAGAGACGGACAGCGCTCCGGTGAAAATGCCCGAGGCCACAAGCCAACAGCTAATCGAACCTAAGATTTAGACATTAAACCCGGCATATGCCGGGTTTTTCATAAACGTCTTAGCTGACATAAAACGACCTCATCTAGCTGTGCGCGTAACGATCCACATATACCATCCCACCACTCCGAACACCTACAAAACATCAAATGAACTATCCAAAACACTCATGTGATGAAATACTGTTTCAAAATTAAAGAAATATCGGAGACACTGATGTCCCAACCTATCGAAAAGGCTCTTGAGCTGTGGGCCCAGATTCTGACGCCAAACCAAATCATTACTGATCAAAAAACACTAGAACAATATGAAACCGCAACTTACAAAACACAACAACGAATCTCAGCCATTCTAAAACCGGCTAATAGAGAGCAAGTACAGAAGATTACAAAAATAGCTAATCAATATAAAACGCCTCTATATCCAATTAGCACGGGGAAAAACTGGGGCTATGGTTCATGCTTGCCCACAGCAGACGGCAGTGTCATTGTAGACCTCAGCTCAATGAACCGTATTATAAAGCTGAGTAAAGAACTAGCATATGTAACACTTGAGCCCGGCGTCACGCAAAAACAACTTTATGAATTTCTTCAGTCTGAAAATACAGGCTTGTGGATGGATGCAACCGGAGCTTCATCTGAATGTAGTATTATTGGTAATACATTAGAGCGTGGATTTGGACATACACCAAAAGGCGATCATTTCAGTAACGTATCAGGCCTAGAGGTAGTTTTAGCCAACGGTGAATGCTTCCATACCGGTTTTGGTCGTTTTCCAAACGCCCAAGCGTCAGAAGTATATCACTGGGGGGTTGGCGCATACCTTGACGGAATTTTCAGCCAATCTAATTTTGGCATTGTGACTCAAATGACAATCTGGCTAATGCCCGCTCCCGAATACTCACAAGCTTTTTTTTGTAGCGTGGACAAAGCGGAACTGCCAAATTTAGTAGACTCTCTAAGGCCTTTGCGCCTAGATGGCACCCTTAAAAGTGCTATGCATATTGTTAATGCCGATAAAGCAATCTCTGCTTTCGGACAATACCCCTGGAACGAAGTGAACAACGTGACACCGCTACCAAGAGATTGGCTAGCAAAAAAAAGTAAAGAAAAAAACATTGGTGGATGGAACGCCTCTGGAGCCTTTTATGGCACTCGGGCAGAAGTTGCGCTTGCACGAAAAAAACTTAAAAAAGCGTTACGTCACATTCCGTCTAAAAAACTTCATTTCATTGACGATCGAACCCTTAAAATCGCAAGTTTCATCGCCCGCCCCTATCAATGGATCACCGGTATTAATTTAGAAAAAGCGGTCGAGATGATAGTACCTGTTATTAATCTTACACGTGGTGTACCTAGCAATTCTTTCATACCCAGCACTTATTGGCGCAAAAAACAGCCTGCACCAACTGCAGACAACGCCGACCCGAACCGGGATCGCTGTGGCTTAATATGGCTGGCACCTATAGCGCCAATGACAGGAAAACACGCCAGCGCTCTTGAAGAAATAATAGAAACGACTTTGTTAAAATTTGCTTTTGACCCGGCAATTTCAATGACATTATTGACCGAACGCTGTATCGATAGCGTTATCGCCATTGCTTATGATCGTGATTTTCCAGAAGAAGAAGAACGAGCATTCAAGTGTCACGATGAACTCTTAGAAAAGCTCATTGATAAAGGGTATTACCCCTACCGACTATCGACGCATGCTATGGGGAAATTACCAAAAGCAGAACCGGCCTACTCTGATGTAATAGCAAAATTTAAAAATGCCATCGACCCTCAACATATTATCGCGCCAGGTCGATATGAAGAACATAAATAGTCACAGCTATTTTAATTGAGTCACGGCAACGCCGTTTCAATTAGAAGAGTAGGCATTTTATAAGTAAAATTCATTTTAAAGCTTCGACTAATACGGGCTTCACTTATCCGTATTAGTCGAAGCTTTGCTGATGCGAAAATGCTCTCTACAACATCATCGGAACTTTTCGGAACAACCGGAAGGATACCGTCCTGCGAACTCAACAGTTTTTTCTTTTAGGTTATCCCGTGTTCATAGCTATTGACCTTGATTAAAAGATCACCTATCTTTGCATCCAATGCTTCACAAGAGCAGCGAACATAAACCTGCCTACAGGCCGGATAAAAATAACAATAAGTGAACCAGTACTGAGATCCAGTATTTGTTTGAGGTATTAAAATGACAACCCAACCGCACCACTCCGCTTACCATCATTGTGTAGCACTATTCACATTATCATCAAAGTTTTCTAATCAAGCACGCTCTTTACTTGGCTTGCACTTAGCGATTAGTTTTCTGAAAATACCAAACCAAACACCTTTTTCTTAACGTCTGGCTGCTTTCGGCTTTTGATCGTTTCTTTTTGATTCTGACCTCCACCAAGGTCCAAGAAACATCACCTGTCAATTCAGGCGTTAGCTTTGGTTGCCCAGCTTGCTAATCACCAAGCAAGCCTAATACAACCCCGCGTAATGCGAATTGATGTGTGATGTTTCCGTATACAAACGGGAGTACACCCATGAAAGATGTAACACTTAATGATAAGTGGGAATTAGATTCTGGACGCGTTTACCTGACAGGTAGCCAAGCCTTAGCACGCTTACCCATGCTGCAAGCACAACGCGATAAACTGCAAGGACTAAACACTGCAGGCTTTATTTCTGGCTATCGCGGCTCCCCTCTAGGCGGCTTTGATAAAACACTGTGGCAAGCAAAGAAATATCTAGCGACACACAACATCTTTTTCCAACCTGGCATCAATGAAGACTTGGGTGCGACATCTGTTTGGGGCTCTCAACAAGTTAATGTGTTTGAAGGCGCAAAATATGATGGCGTCTTTGGCTTATGGTACGGAAAAGGCCCTGGAGTAGAACGCACCGGAGATGTTCTAAAGCATGCTAACGCAGTTGGATCCTCCCAGTTTGGCGGCGTACTGGCGGTTGCTGGTGATGACCACGCCTGTAAATCATAAACACTCCCACACCAAAGCGACTATGCCTTTGTCGATGCGATGATACCGGTACTTTATCCTTCCGGTATTCAGGAAATGTTAGATTTTGGTCTGTATGGCTGGGCGATGTCTCGCTTTAGTGGCTGCTGGGTTGGCTTCAAAACATTAGCAGAACTACTCGATTCATCAGTATCTGCTGACCTAGACTTGAATCGCATCAATATAGAAATCCCTACTGATTTTGAGTTACCTCCTGAAGGAATCAACGCTCGCTGGCCTGACAAGCCAATGCAACAAGAAGCTCGTTTGCATACCTACAAGCTAAAAGCAGCACAAGAGTTCTGTCGTATCAATAAGCTAGACAAGACAGTGATTGATAGCCCCGCCCCGCGTTTAGGCATTGTCACGACCGGTAAATCCTACATGGATGTACTCCAAGCGCTGGACGATTTAGGCATCACTCACGAGAAAGCCAGCGAACTAGGCATCAAACTCTACAAGGTAGGTATGGTTTGGCCACTAGAACCTGTTGGTATTAGAGAGTTCGCCAAAAACACCCCAGAGCTTCTATTGATTGAAGAAAAACGCGGCATTATTGAAGACCAAATCAAAGATTATCTATATAGCTGGCAGGACAGCGTCCGCCCAAGGATTGTTGGTAAGCGTGATGAGAATGGCCAAGAGCTACTAACAACACTAGGCGAGCTTACACCCGCGATGATTGCCAGAGCTATCGCTTCGCGCATTGCGCCTTTTTACCAAAGCGAACAGGTTGCATCACGTTTAGCATTTCTATGCGCCAAAGAGGCCGAACTTGCCCAACCACGCTCGCTGGTAGAACGCACCCCGCATTTTTGCTCGGGTTGCCCACACAATACATCTACTCGCGTACCTGAAGGCAGCAAAGCTTTAGGCGGCATAGGCTGCCATTACATGGCTACTTGGATGGACCGTGGCACGGAAACTTTTACACAAATGGGCGGCGAAGGTGCAACCTGGATTGGCCAAGCACCTTTTACTAACAATCAACATGTTTTCCAAAACCTAGGTGATGGAACCTACTTCCACTCTGGGCTACTCGCGATACGTGCAGCAATTGCTGCTGAAGTAAATATTACCTATAAAATCCTCTACAACGATGCAGTTGCTATGACCGGCGGCCAACCCGTAGATGGGCAGCTAACCGTCCAACAAATCACCCACCAACTCTTTGGTGAAGGCGTTCGTCGTCTAGCCATCGTTAGTGATGAGCCTTACAAATACCCAAGCAGAGCCGACTTCGCCGATGGCGTCACCTTCCATCATCGCGATGATCTGGACGCCGTTCAACGCGAGTTTCGTGAAACCGAAGGCTGCACAGCTCTAATCTATGATCAAACTTGCGCTGCTGAAAAACGCCGACGTCGCAAACGCGGCCAAATGCCTGACCCTGAAAAACGCGTTGTTGTTAATAGCGAAGTATGTGAAGGTTGCGGCGATTGTGGTGTGCAATCAAACTGCCTATCAGTGCTACCCAAACAAACGGAGCGCGGCCGCAAACGCCAAATAGATCAGTCATCATGCAACAAAGATTTCAGCTGCATCCGTGGTTTTTGTCCAAGCTTTGTTACCGTTAAAGGCGGAACTTTACGAAAAGCCGCAGGCTTAAATGCCACACCACCCGCAGAGAACCTGCCGGAACCAATAACAGCAACAATCAACAAACCTTATAACATTCTACTGACAGGTGTAGGCGGAACCGGCGTTGTAACTGTCAGCGCATTACTGGGCATGGCTGCGCATTTAGAAGAGAAAGGTGTTGGTGTACTCGATCAAATCGGCCTGGCACAAAAGTTCGGCGCCGTTATGAGCCACATTCGTATTGCACCTACACAAGAGCAACTTCACACAGTACGTATCCCCGCAGGCGAAACAGACCTACTGATAGGCTTTGACCTAATGGTAGGCGCCAGCGAAGAAGCGCTCGGTAAGCTAGATGGAAAACGCAGCTTTGCTATTATAAATAATCACGACACAATGCCTGCTGCATTTACCCGCGATCCAGATCTACAGGTGCCAAATAAAGAGATGCAAGCTGTTATTGAAGCAACAGCGCGTCCTGAAGGCACCTTCTGCTTTGATGCCACCCAACTAGCAACAGACCTAATGGGCGACGGTATGGCAGTTAATCTCTTCACGATTGGTTATGCTTGCCAAAAAGGCCTATTACCTTTAAGCCGTGAATCAATCGAAGAGGCGATCAAGCTCAACGGCGCCTCTGTTGATACCAACCTAAAAGCT
The DNA here is from genome assembly GCA_034110685.1 of Neptunomonas sp. Taxonomy (GTDB): domain Bacteria; phylum Pseudomonadota; class Gammaproteobacteria; order Pseudomonadales; family Balneatricaceae; genus Neptunomonas. The sequence goes on along the minus strand of JAWUYS010000048.1, from coordinate 21,657 downwards.
TTTTTATGGGGTCGTTGCGCAGCACACGATTTAGACAATGTCACACAAGTAGTCAAGCCTGCTCCGGTTGTACAAATGGTTCGCATGTTGCCTTCTTTGGACGAGCAAATAGAGAAAGAGCTCTCACACTTAACTGAATACCAAAATGCAGCACTTGCGCAACGCTACCATAAGCGTCTTTCACAATTTAGCCGCACCGAAAAAGAGCAAACAAATAAAACTCACATCAGTCGCGCTATTGCTGAAAATTACAGCAAAGTACTCGCCTACAAAGATGAATATGAAGTCGCTCGACAATTAACCTCTGAGACATTCAGGCATCAACTTGAAGAGCAGTTCGAAGGAGACTTTACGCTAGAGTTTAACCTTGCTCCACCGCTCATTGCACGAAAAGACAAGCATACAGGGCGGCCACGCAAACGTGTTTTCAGCCAGAAAATCATGCCCGTGTTCCGCCTACTCGCGCGGATGAAAAGCCTACGTGGCACTCCTATGGACATCTTTGCATGGAGCGAAGACCGTCGCTTAGAAAAACAGATCATCCGTGACTATGAAACCGATATAAACCTGATAGAAAAAGTCATGAATGACAGCAATGGTCGTAACTTTAACTACAGCGCAGCTCAACAGCTGGCAGAAATCCCCGGCATGATTCGCGGATACGGTCCGGTGAAAGAGGAAAACTACCTCAAAGCCAAAGCTAAACGCCAAGCATTACATGCAGAGCTGCAAACAGAAAAAAGCAGCAACGTTGACCTAATTAGCGCACAAGCTTGAAGCACTAAAAAACAGTTAAGGATACGAGGTAAATATGTCAGTTTTTAGCCACATCGAGTTTGATCATCATGAACAGGTTAACTTTTTTCACGACGAAGCTTCTGGTCTAAAAGCTATTGTCGCTGTACACAACTCTAACCGCGGGCCAGCACTTGGCGGCTGTCGTATGTGGAACTATGCCTCTGATGAAGAGGCGTTAACAGACGCTCTACGCTTATCCAAAGGGATGACGTATAAATCAGCATTAGCGAATCTGGCACTTGGAGGCGGTAAATCAGTCATTATTGGCAACCCACGACAGCATAAAACCGAAGCGCTACTTGAGATGATGGGCCGCTGCCTAGAAAGCATGGGCGGCCGTTACATAGCAGCAGAAGATTCCGGCACAAGCGTCCTCGATCTTAAAATCATGAACCGTAATACAGAATATGTTGCAGGCATTACTGAGCGCACAGGTATTGATGGGCAGTTATCCAACGGAGACCCATCACCGGCTACAGCTTATGGCACTTTTATTGGCCTAAAAGCCGCAGTAAAACACCGCTTAGGAACAGACAGCCTAAAAGGGCTATCTGTCGCTATTCAAGGTGTCGGAAATGTTGGTTATCGTCTCGCTGAGCACCTGCGCGAAGCTGGCGCTAGGCTTTACGTGAACGATATTCACCAAGAGTATGTCGATAAAGCAGTCAAGCAACTTGGTGCTATTGCTGTTTCGTCACAAGAAATTCTAACTCTTGATGTTGACGTACTAGCGCCCTGCGCGCTCGGCGCAATTCTTAATGATGACAGCATCCCTAACATTAAAGCATCGGTTATTGCTGGTGCCTCTAACAACCAATTAGCAGCATCACGACATGACATGATGCTGAAAGAGCGCGGAATTTTATACGCACCTGACTTTGCGATTAATGCAGGAGGCATTATCGACATCTTCTATGATCGCGTCGGGCACACACCACAAAAAGTATCACAACATATAGAAACCATTGCAGACACATTAGATGAAATCTTTGTTCGCAGCGATACCAGCAACCTACCTACGGGCATGATTGCCAATACGCTGGCAGAAGAACGCTTCCAAAGAAGATAACGGTATAAATAACTAAAAACACAATAAAAATAAATAAGTGGAGAAAAAGTCGTGACACAAACTAGTCAAACCTACACGGAAGACGCTTCTGTTAGCGAAGCGCGTAAAGACAACCCTATGTGGTCTTCACGCCTTGCCTTTATTTTAGCCGCCAGTGGATCTGCAGTAGGCCTGGGTAACATCTGGAAATTCCCTTATATCACGGGCGAAAACGGTGGCGGTGCTTTTGTACTGGTATACCTACTGTGCATAGCGCTTATTGGCATGCCGATCATGATTGCAGAAGTTATGATTGGCCGCCGTGGCGGACGCAGCCCTATCAACTCTTTGCGCATGCTGACTCAACGTGACGGTCTATCATCACGCTGGACATGGATAGGCTGGATGGGCATCACAGCCTCGTTCTTAATTCTTTCTTTCTATTCCGTCATCGGCGGATGGGCATTGTCATACGTTGGCCAGTCTGCAGGGGGTATTTTTACCAACAGCAATGCCGATAGTATTGGCGCATTGTTTGGTGGCTTACTTTCAGACCCATGGACATTACTACTCTGGCACTCTGTCTTTATGATGCTAGTAATCACCATTGTTGCTGGCGGTATTCGCTCAGGCATGGAAAAAGCCATCAACATCTTGATGCCAATACTCTTCATTCTATTACTGGTAATGGTCGGCTACGCGTTAAGCAGCGGTGATTTTGCACAAGGCTTTGCTTTTCTATTTCAACCAGACTTCTCTAAATTAACAACCGAGGGCGTTTTAACTGCACTTGGGCATGCCTTCTTCACCTTAAGCCTCGGAATGGGCGTCATGATGGCATATGGCTCTTACCTTCCTAAAAATGTCTCTATCGTTAAAACAGCCGTTGCGGTTTCAGTCGTCGATACCGCTGTTGCTTTATTAGCAGGGCTAGCTATCTTCCCATTAGTATTCGCAAACGGTCTTGAACCAGGATCAGGTCCTGGCTTGATTTTCCAAACGCTTCCACTTGCCTTCGGACAAATGACAGGCGGTGTCCTTTTCGGAACGCTGTTTTTTGCATTGCTGGTTGTAGCAGCCGTAACCTCTGCCATATCGCTGCTTGAGCCGGTAGTAGAGTGGCTAGAAGAACAAAAAGGCATTAGCCGTTTATCAGGCACGCTAATTGGCGGCATATCAATCTGGGTATTAGGTTTATTTACAATCCTGTCATTTAACGAGTGGGCGGACGTACACCCTCTTGATTTTATTCCAGTATTTGAAAATAAAACTATCTTTGACCTACTTGATTACGTTACAGCTAACTTAATGATGCCGCTAGGTGGCCTATTCATTGCTATCTTTGTCGGCTGGTTTATGAACAAACAGGCTGTCGAAAACCAATTAGATATAAGCAATGGCTTCGGCTTCAAGATCTTTATGTTTATATTACGCTTTATCACACCTGCTGCTGTAGCCACAGTTTTTATCTACAATTTGATATAAACAACAAGCAACCGCACTGATTGACCAGTTAACAGCGCAATACATAAAAAGGAGCCTACAAGGCTCCTTTCTCATTTAATAAACACGAAACTTAACTCACGCCCCAGCGCTATTCATGTAAGTATTTTAAGCGCTCAGATTGGTACTTCATTGACTCTGCTGAATCTGACAAAGACTCTACCAGGGTTCCATTTTGATGCACTAAAGAGTCCATATTACTAACCGACCCTTTTAACTGCTCGACACCTTTTAGCTGCTCCGATAAAGAGTGACTAAATTCATCACTTTCTGCAACAGAGAATATTGATAACAATTCAAGAATAGAGGAGTTCCAAGCATCCGCATTTTCAATACCACTTTCTACGTGCTCAATATTACTATTAACATAAGATTTGATATCGGCTGCAGCTTTAGCAGCACGCATAGCTTGAACTCTCACTTCTGATGCAACTACCGCAAAGCTTTTTCCTTGCTCTCCTGCTCGCGCCGCCTCAACAGCGGCATTTAACGCCAGCAAGTTTGCTTGAAACGCTACTTGCTCGACCATATCAACCGCATCAGTAATGTTCACATTAGACTTATTCATTTGTTGATATGACTCAACAAGCCGTTCTATGAATTGCCCTGCTTGCTGCGCCTTTAACTCAGCCTGGTTAACTCCGTTATTAAGCGAAAGCGCAGACTTTTTAACTTTTTGAGTCAGAGCTAATAACTTTTCAGCTTCAAAACATACAGGACCAACCGATCCAGATTGCTTCTGAGCGTTATCTTGCAACTCCCGAGAAACCTTAAATACACCCTGAGTATTAAAAGCAGCCCATTTAGAAAACTCTTTTTTCTCTATAACCAGCATATTTAAGTGAGTAGACAACCTCCTTATACTCTCAGAAAGGTCACCAAATCTGCCAGGCAGATCAATGTCAGAATCTTCATCTGAACGTCCCTCAACAAGCGAGCATAAAGAACCTTCTGATCCATCCAAGGCTAAAGTGACAACTTCCATAAGCTCATTTAAATCACGACTCACATGACCAAGAAATGAGCTTGGAGCAAGTTTTTTTAAAGAGTCAATGGAGATACGTTTAGATAAGTCACCTTTAGCGGCAGACGCCACTAGTAACTTTATTTGCTGCTCAACTTTAAATTCATCCGTAACGTCTTGCCACTCAATCAAGAAGCCGGGCGAATTCCCAGCGTCCTCTAGTAACGTGACCACCAGCTTCATCATACGATTAGAAACAGGAATACGGGCTCGCATACGATGAGATAAACGAGCTAACACTGCCACACGCTTTTCTGGATTACGACGAAATAGATCTAGCTGCTTTCCTACTAAATCAACAGGGTTCAGCTCACCAAACTCCGCCACGAAAGCCTTATGCTGCTTATATAAAAGCTGCTCCAGAGCACTATTCGCATACAAGACCCTAAAGCTTTCATCAGTCAACATAACACAAGCATGCGAAGCATCGAGTGCTTGACGAAGAAACACTAAAGACTGCAACTCACGCTGTAAATCATCTACTTTTTCGTCACCGTGTGACATTAGGTCATCAATAGCGACATAAACCTTAGCGATGCTTTCGTTAGTAACTATATTAGGTTTTGCTAGCTGGACAGCGGCTGGACTCTCTTTTATATCAGCAACCAAAGACGACACGGAGTCCCCAAGCTGAATAACAGGCTTAACCCACTGTTTCCACAAAAAGAAACCAAAGCGCACCATAAGCAACACAAAAACAACGCCAAAAGTGATTCCAGTCCACACATGAATACGCGCAGCTAAAGCCGACTCAACAAGGCTTTTTTTAGTACTTACCTGTAAGCGCTGAGCGATAGCACCCACTTTTGCATTCATTGCGTTCGCCGTCACACTAAACTGGCCGGCAAAAAGAACAGCAACCTCCGGACCTCCATCAATATAGGCCCTCGCCATATGTAAACCCACTCGATAAAACTCATGAAAAGTGGGTAATAAAGCATCGTACACAAACGCTTGTTCGCTATCTCGCATGCGCATTTTTTGTGCAGCAATACGAAAATCAAGCGCCGTCTCAGCCGCTGTATTTAAACGCGCATCCCAATTATGAGAACCCTGAATCGACCGAAAATCAGATAGGTTATATTGAAGCTTAACAACGGACAGTTCTAAAACTTTAGCTAACGACGCCAACTGTATTTCACGCTCTTTTATGTGGATAGAGCGCTGGGCTATGTCATTGCTCTGATAAACAAGTACAGCAGCCATGGACAGCATGACTATAGCTATCAGGAGGGTTGAGGTTTTTTGTATTGAGTGTACAACGCTGCCACCCATAAAATCTCCAGGGAAACAGCTCAGGGGCTTATTTTATAACTACGGCGTAAATCACCAAAGGTTCTGATCCAATAACCTGCCTTTTGAACCGCATCAGGCAATGTTTTAGCTATTTTTTTACTTGTTCGGTTATTTGGGTAATTGCCATACAACAATATGTAGCGGTACTGGCCATCCTGCAATGCATGGATGTAATATGAGTTATCATCTAAATCATGTTTTTTGATGAATTTCTCAATCCCACTAAGCTGGCTGGCTTGCACAAGCTGGATAGCGTAACGCATATCTGGTTGCTTATTAATCCATGCAGAACCACGCACCAAATCTGTAATATCTCCCTCAGGTGCTGTTGAGCTAGCCTTGTAAACCGTGGGCTGCACCACATCAACAACTCTAGGCTTATTAGCCACAGCAGGTTTTTTTACTACAGCTGCGGGCTTAGCTAGCTCAATTTGTTTATTCACAGGCTCAACAATTGCACGGCGAGTTTCACCTTGCTCTTTGGTTGCCGCTTTCACTAGCTGATCTTCTAGCTCTTTCTGTAATAAAGGTATTTTCTTATCTGATACAACAGCTTCATTTGAAGTAATTGTTTTATCTGGAACAGCACTACTCTCAATAACAACTTTATCCTGAGCAACCACACCCACTCTTGGTGGTGCAGCCGTTATCACGACAACCTCAGCAACAGGAGGCTTAACTATCACTGGATTAGCCGAAGCAACTAAAAGCTTCCTTTCTGGCCGCACCGAAACAGAGCTTGCTTCAGAAGTAACCACAGCTACCTCATTACCACCTGCCGCTGACGATTCAGTATTAAAATTAGGTAACGACGGTAGAATGGCTAAGAAACTCTGTAATAAACTGTTACTTTTTTGTGATTCTTCTTTCAACGCAGGCGGTTGTTGAATGAGAGCAACCGACTCAACAGAAGGAACGGGCTCTTCTGATTGAAACACTCCTGAAGTCTGTTTTATCTGTATCCGCGTTAGCAGCTCTTTACTTTTCTCAAATCCAGCGGCTACGCCAAGTTCAGATAGCTCTTGAGCTTTACGGTAGTTCTGGGGCACTCCCATTCCATAATAATAGAGCTCTGCAAGACGATGGTTCGCATATAAATTACCGCCAGCAGCAGCTCGCTTAAAAAGAACCGCACTACGAATAGCGTCAGCATCAACCAGCAAAATTCCTAATGCTAACTCAGCATCGTGACTGCCATTATTAGCTGCAGTGTTTAGCCAGTACATACCTTTGCTAACATCTCTTTTAATGCCTTTGCCTTCCAATAAAAGCAAAGCAGTCTTGAGCTGTGCGTCGGCATTTTTTTGCATAGCAGCATTACAGTACCATTCAAATGCCTGATTAATATCTCTATTAACACCCTCACCCTGCTCGTAATTTTTACCTAATCGCAAACTAGCAACCGGGCCAACAGAATTGACTACTTTAAAGCCACCATCGGCTCGACACGTTTGAGATTTAGACTGATAGGCGGCTGCTGACACATGAGTGGTGCACGCAAGAAGCGTACTAAGCAAAATAAGACTCGTTTTGAAAGTTGACTGCACTACGCTCTATTCCATTTCCAGTCGAATGCTCGGATAAAATACTTATTCTCCAATCCTACAGGGAGTAGATTTGCATGGCTACAATCCATAGAACAAAAGAGCATAAGTAGTTCCTTATACTAGTAGTTAAGGACACATTATAGCTAAACACAACTTACTATAAGAATCTGTTCTTAAAAAACAAAAAAACCAACGTGAAATTCCTGTAATATTGTAGGCTTTTACGTACAATTACGATCAGATTTTTTTACCGAGGATAGAGCTCAAGTTATGGAAAAACGTATTGCTATTATTGGCGCATCATTTAGGTTTCCTAGCTCACCTGATAACTCTATCTGGAATAATCTTGTAAATAACAAAGATCTTGTTACGCATGTAGAAGAAGGCCGTTGGTCTTTTGATGCTTATCAGCACCCCGACAAGAAACACCCAGGTACCAGCTATACGTTTGCAGCAGGCTCAATAGGTGACGTATCTGGCTTTGATGCCAGTTTTTTCGGGATATCTCCTCGTGAAGCATCTTTAATAGACCCCCAGCAAAGAATTTTACTTGAGCTGGCGTGGGAAGCGATTGAAAGTACTGGGCATTCCCCCTCAAGCATCAGAGGGAGCGATTGCGGTGTTTTTATTGGGATTTCTGGCTCTGATTACGCCTACCGCTTTGCAGAAGATCTAACGATTAGCGACTCATCCATATCCACGGGTAACACCACAAGCATCGCTGCAAACCGCATATCCTACTTGCTCGATCTGCATGGCCCAAGCTTATCCATCGATACTGCCTGCTCTTCATCGATGGTTGCTTTTCACCAAGCATGCCAGGCTATTCGTGCGGGAGAAATTGAACAAGCATTAACCGGCGGTATATCCCTTCACCTGCAACCTTATGGTTTTATCGCCTTCGCAAAAGCGACCATGCTTTCACCCACAGGGCGTTGCCAAGTTTTTGATGAAGCTGCTGATGGTTACGTTCGCTCTGAGGGAGGCGGGCTATTCTTCCTTAAAGATTATGATGCAGCGCTAAGAGATGGCGATGACATTATGGCGGTAGTTGCCGGTTCTGGTGTTAATACAGACGGCTACAAATCGGGATTGACGCTACCCAACCCCGATGCTCAAGCAAACTTAATGGCGAAAACCTATGAGAATGCGGGCATTTCGGCAGAACAGATAGATTATCTTGAAGCACATGGTACAGGCACCGCCGTTGGCGACCCTATCGAAACACGTGCGATAAGCCTTGCTTTAGGTGAACAAAGAAGCACCCCGTTACCTATCGGCTCGGTAAAAAGTAATCTAGGCCATATGGAAACGGCCTCTGGAGTAGCAGGGCTGGCTAAAGCCCTTTACTCTTTAAAGCATAGACTGGTACCTGCAACGATCAGTATGAAAAACCCCAACCCGAATATCCATTTTGATGAGTGGAATATTCGCGTTGTTACTGAAAACATGCCTTTACCAAAACAAGGTTTGCTCACTATCGGTGTCAACTCTTTTGGCTTTGGTGGCGCCAATGCACATGTCATACTGCAATCCCCACCACAAGCACCTATTACCACTGAGCACCTAATAGAAGCTCTAGAGCAGACATCAACTTTACCTTTGATTATAAGCGCGCGCGACAGTCAGGCGCTTCAAGACTCGATCAAGCAAACAATTGCATTGCTTGAACTAGACGACATCTCTTTTTACGATACTGCCTACCATTACTTTTTCCGTAAAGAGCGGCACTCAATCGCACATGTGACGTGGGCTGGTGATAAACCAAGCGCTTTAAGAAAACTGCGTGCATTGATAACAGAAGAAACACCTCCTTTTTATCTGGACAAACCAAGCTCAGATATTGCATTCGTTTACTCGGGCAATGGTTGCCAATGGGAAACCATGGGCCGCACCCTCTTAAGCACCTCTGATACTTTTCGTGTAGCGGTTGAGAAAGTCGATGCTATATTCCAACCTCTTGCCGGCTACTCGCTCAGCGACGAACTAGCAGGTATTAATGGAAGAGAACGCTTTGCACAAACCGAGATAGCACAACCCGCACTATTTGCACTTCAGGTAGGTATAACTGAAGTGCTTAGGGAACAGATGATTTTCCCTAAAGCCGTAACCGGACACAGTGTTGGTGAAGTAGCTGCCGCATGGGCAAGCGGAGCACTTTCTCTAGAAGATGCTGTCCATGTTATTTACTATCGTAGTAAGTATCAGGGACTTACTGCTGGTTTAGGAGAAATGACAGCAGCTGGGCTAGATGCCAACACGGCAAGCGCATGGTTAAAAGAGCACAGCCTTGAAAAAGTTGAGCTAGCAGGCGTTAATAGTTTTAAAGGGATTACTTTAGCGGGTGATCCCGAGCAGCTATCTACCTTCGAAGGTTTATTAAAAGAGCACGATATCTTCTATCGTCGCCTAAACCTTAACTATGCATTTCATAGCTCCGCCATGGACAGTGTTAAATCACAAGTGATTGATAGCCTTGCACAGGTTAATGCTAAAACCAGCACACTCCCCTTTTACTCTACTGTCACAGGTGGCCTTCTATCAGGCTCACAATTAGGTGCGAGTTATTGGTGGGATAATATTAGAAAGCCGGTGCAGTTCCAGAACTCAATAGAAGGCCTTATTAACGAAGGCATTACTACTTTTATTGAAGTGGGAGCTCATCCTGTTCTTAAAAGCTACCTAAATGATGCACTAAAAAACACTGATCATGACGGTCTGGCGTTAGGAACTGTCAATAAAAACAATGACTCCCTTGATAACATTGAACGTACATTATCAAGCGTCATCATTAACATGACCGATGAGCAATCAACAGAAATAGCGAAGCTTTTCCCTGTGGCTGGCAAGCTCATCGAGACACCTGCTTACCCATGGCAACGCGAACGCTTCTGGCATAAAACCACAGCGGAAGCTAGTGGTATGTTAACGCGCGAGAAGCAACACCCTCTACTTGGTTACCCCACCAAGCAGATGGAAAACACATGGGAGAATACACTCGATACTGGAGCGCACCCATGGTTAGTAGATCATGCGGTAGGAGATAATGTAGTCTTTCCTGGCGCGGGCTTTGCTGAACTGATGTTTGCGGCAATCGATATAACAGCCAAAGCAGAAAATCCCGTCATTGAGCTTGAAGAATTTGAAATCAAGACACCACTATTGCTCGATGATAATAGCTGTAAAAAAATCCGTGTAGCGCTTCATCCGGATAGCGGGCATATCACCATTAATAGCCGCGAATACGTTAACGGCGAGGCATGGTCTGAAAACGCAACAGGACGTTACCTTAAAGCACCAACAACATTACATTTATCGGACCAAGCGCCTTCACTGCCGACTCACAATGCTGATTTCTCCCTTAGTTCTCACCTGGAGCTTAACCGTGCGGCAGGGCTCAACTACGGTCCTGCGTTTCAAACGATTAGCCATGGCTGGGTAAACAGTTCAGACGTTGTCGCTGTATTTACACCTGTGCAGCACCCAGAATACATATTGCATCCGGGGCAGCTCGATTGTGCTTTCCAGCTGATCATCCATTTTTTGAAAGATCAAATAGCAGCCAACCAAGGTATCGCTTATGTGCCAACAAGAATTGGGCGAATCTTTGTACGTACAGGTGAGCATAAACTACATATAGCAAAAGCCTCATTACTGAAGCGCTCACCTCATTCAATTACTGCTGAGTTCTCACTATTTGATGAAAATGGTGTTCAAATTGCTGCGCTAAAAGAAGCTCGCTTTAGAGCAGTACGCGTAAACAAGTCGGCAGCTCAACGGGTAGACTTTCTCGATTACCACTTAACAGCAGCGCCAGCCCACGTAGCAGGAAGCCTTGCACTGCCTAATATTACGGCACAGATTAGCGATACACTAACAGCCGCTTCATTAGCTAAATCACAACAATACACTCAAGAGATAGAACCACTATTTGAAGCACTTGGTTCTGCTTTTGTCTACGAAGCACTGAGTAAGATTGAGCAAGCAAATAATCTCACTCATGCTTATAAAGAACAACTCAGCCTATTGAGCCCAGATGCAGGGCAACTGTTTGCTTATATCATTCATTACGCCCTAGAAAGGGAGATGATAAAAGCAGCAGAAGAAAAATGGCAGGTTATTCATCAAAGTGCTGACGATACTATTCATGCCGAAGTTATTTGGCAGATGATGGCGCGCGACTACCCAGATTACTTTTATATTACACAAACACTGGGACGCTTTGGTTTACACCTAGAAGAGCTACTCAACGCTGAACGCTCATGCGAGCAATTGGGCCTTGATGTAACAACGTATGGTGAGCTACTTAAAGCTCGCCAAAACTCACTGATTGTCCATGATATAAGCTCACAGCTAGTCCAGCTAATTGAGCAACTGAAAGAACAGCAACCAGGACAACGAGTAAGAATCCTCGAAGCGGGTATTGAGTCTCCTGAGTTTGCTCGCCATCTTTGTGCAAAACTCGACTTTACGCGCAGCGACTATACTTTTTGCAGCCTAAATTCAGATGCAATTGATAAAGCAGAGCACCTACAAGAAGATTATCCGTTGTTCAGGACACAATCACTGTTAGATGTAGATGCTGATAATAGCTTTTATCATCAATTAGTTATTATCAACCTTAATGGAGCATGCCAAAACGACCTAGGCATCTTCATGCGTCATCTCCAGTTGCTCACAGACAGTAACGCTATGGTTCTATTGGTAGCACCAACACCTGCTGACTGGATTGATTTATTAATGGCAGGCAACGCTCAATGGTGGCCTGAACACAACAGCCAGCAACACGGCGCTAACGAGTGGTTAGAAATTTTTGCAGCGTTTGACCTACAAAACTTACACGTTGTTGAAAGTTACAATAACAGCTCGGTCAGTATTATTTGTGGGCAAGCTCCTGCAAAAGAGACAGACACAGCAATAAGCGCATCAGCAGAAGCACAATCATGGTTAGTTATACATGACGAAGACAATACTCTTGTCGATGAAAGCAAAGCGTTCTTGGGTTCACAAAGTTCTGCTTTACAACTGCAGAACCTCTCAACACAAGCCTTGGCAGAAACAACCCCTGCAGCCCTACTGTCTACATGGGCGGAGCAAGGCACAGCCAACACTGAGAATATCCTGTTCCTGTCAGGCTTAGTTGAGAGCAGTAGCATTGAGCAGATATCCTCTCGCTGCAAGGCACTAAATACGCTCTTCAATGCGACACAAAGTGCTGCGCACCCTATAACCTTGTGGGTGATAACTCAGGGAGTTGCCAGTACTTATCCATGCGATGACTCGAACGCTCAGTTTAACAAATCTATGACGTCTGGTGATGCTGCTCTATGGGGCTTTACTCGCACCCTTATGAACGAAGCAACTCAGGCACATATCCGCCTGATCGACATCCCTTCATTACCTATTTCAGCTAACCAGCTTAATGCTCTACACGCTGAATACCTTAATCCAGGTGATGAGCACGAGCTTTTCCTCGATAAGCAGGGTTACCGCTACGCTCCTCGTTTGAGAAAAGAGTCAATTGGGCATAATGACCAAGAGTCTCAGACTACCAAACAAAAACAAGACTTCTACCTGGGTTTCGAACTTCCTGGCCAGTTAAAAAACCTTCACTGGTTTACCAAGCCAACACCCACTATTGGCGAACAAGATATCCGCGTCGACATCAAGGCAACCGGCCTGAACTTTCGCGATATTATGTACACTCTAGGCCTATTATCTGATGAAGCGATTGAAAATGGTTTTGCGGGCCCCACGTTAGGTTTTGAGTTTGCCGGTGAAGTCACAGAAGTAGGCAGCACGGTAGAAGATTACAAAGCCGGTGATCTAGTTGTCGGCTTTGGCCCTGCCAGCTTCAGTAACTCAGTCGTAACCCAAGCAAGTGCCATTGCTCATATTCCTCAGGGCATTAGCTTTGAAGCAGCAGCCACCATACCAAGCACCTTCTTTACCGTTTATTATGCGATGCATTATTTGGGTCGCGTAGAGCCTGGTGAAAAAGTACTCATTCATGGTGCTGCAGGCGGTGTCGGTATAGCGGCGATACAAATTGCTCAATGGCTTGGCGCTGAAATTTATGCCACCGTTGGTTCTGATAGTAAGCGCGACTTCCTTAAAATGATGGGTGTTGAGCATATTTACGATTCTCGCTCCCTGACTTATGCCGAAGAGATTCTTCTTGAGACTGGCGAGCGTGGTGTAGATGTTGTTCTGAACTCATTAGCAGGAGAAGCTATAAATCAGAACTTCAGAGTGTTAAAACCTTTCGGCCGCTTCCTTGAACTAGGTAAGCGCGACTTTTATGAAAATACGCAAATAGGTTTGCGTCCGTTTCGTAATAACATCAGCTACTTCGGCATTGATGCCGACCAACTGATGCAAGAAAAACCAGTGTTAACGCACCGTCTATTTCAAGAGATGATGCAGCTCTTTAAAGATGAAATACTATTTCCTCTTCCTTATACAAGATTTGATGCTAACCATGTTGTTGATGCATTTAGATTTATGCAACAAGCTAAGCAGATCGGTAAAATTGTTGTTTCATATGAACAAGAAGTACTAACGAAAACATCTAATAAAGCGCCTCAAATAAAGCAGCTTAATTTATCTGAAAACGCCAGCTACCTTGTTACCGGTGGCCTGGGAGGCTTTGGCCTAAAAACAGCTCAATGGTTAGTATCCCGAGGGGCAAAAAATCTTGTATTAATTAGCCGCAGTGGCGCCAGTTCAGATGAAGCTAAAAATGCATTAGCTGAATTTAAGCAACAAGACATTAACGTCATGGCTGCAGCATGTGACGTCAGTAATCGCGATGCGCTATCTGCTTTACTGATAAAAGCTGCTGAAACAATGCCGCCGATTAAAGGCCTTGTTCATGCGGCTGCCGTTATCGAAGACAGCCTAGCAGCCAACTTAAGCAACGAGCAAATCGACCGAGTACTGACCCCAAAAATTGCTGGCGCTAAATGGCTCGACGAGTTAACTGACAATCTCGATCTTGAGTTCTTTGTCCTCTACTCTTCCGCTACAACATTGCTTGGCAACCCTGGGCAAAGCAGCTATGTGGCCGCCAATCACTGGCTAGAAGCCTTAACTGCAAACAGAATATTACGCGGCAAACCAGCTACCTGCCCTCGCTGGGGAGCCATTGACGATGTAGGCTTCCTTGCTCGTAACGAAAAAATAAAGGACGCTCTACAAAGCCGCATTGGTGGTAAAGCGCTTGCTTCAGATATAGCACTGAATGCTCTTGAGCAAATGATCCTCAATAATGTTGGCAGCATGGGTGTACTGGAGTTCGACTGGGGATCACTCAATCGCTTCTTGCCGACATCTGACCAAGCTAAATTCAGAGAAGTGGCATTAAGCAGCAACGACAGCGACAACGAAGATGATAACCGCCTAGAGTTATCCGAATTACTGGCAATGAGTGATGTAGAGCTAACCGATACAATTCTGGCGCTACTTACCTCAAAGTTGAGCCAAATTCTGATGATCTCGGAAGAAAAACTCGATATCAACCGCTCAATGTACGATATGGGCCTCGACTCATTAATGGGTGTTGAACTGATGTCTGCTATTGAGTCGCTTTTAGGTGTAACCATTTCAGTCATGGCGCTTAGCGAAACACCAACACTGACGAAGCTAAGTGCGCGGTTAGTTTCACAGCTACGAGGCGAGCATCAAGAAAGTGATGATATGGCTAAACATGTAATCAGCCAACACATGGCAGAGGGAGATAGCCAGGAATGAGCTCTATGAACTTAGCCAAAAGCCTAAAGCAAAAACTCATCCAACAAACACTGGATAAAAAATTAAAGAAAGTTGAGTCTGCAGGCTGGAAGCCCGACGTTCCAAAAGGCACAAATAGCAAGTTAAGTAAGCACACGAGCTTTGAGCAGCACCCTGGCTATAAACAGCTTCAAATTATTAAAAACAGTGCAAAAACACTCGGTGTACCCAGCCCTTTTTTCAAAGTACACCAAGGCACAGCCGGAGCAACAACTCTTATTGATGACAAGAGTGTTATAAACTTTGCCAGTTATAACTACCTTGATTTGTCAGGGCACCCTGATGTTAACCAAGCAGCCATCGATGCAATAACTCAGTACGGTACATCCGTCTCTGCTAGCCGTATTGTTTCGGGCGAGCGCCCTATTCATCAAGAATTAGAACACGCTATCGCGTCTACATATGAAGTAGAAGACGCGCTTGTTTATGTAAGTGGCCACGCGACCAATGTATCTACTATTGGATATTTATTCGGCCCTAAAGACCTCATCATCCACGATGAATATATTCACAACAGCTCTGTGGTTGGTTCTCAGCTTTCTGGTGCCAAGCGCATCCCTTTTGCACATAACAACCTGGATGCATTAGACAAGCTTTTAACAGAACATCGAGGCCAGTATGAGCAGGTGCTTATCGTCGTAGAAGGCCTGTACAGCATGGATGGAGATCATCCTGATCTTGCCCGCTTGGTTGAAATTAAGCGCCAACATCAGGCCTTTTTGATGGTCGATGAAGCTCATTCGTTTGGCGTACTAGGAGAAACAGGAAAAGGGCTACGTGAAGAAGCAGGCATTGCAGGCCAAGATGTCGACATCTGGATGGGCACCTTAAGTAAAACTTTATCCGGCTGTGGAGGCTATATTGCAGGGTCTGCAGCGTTAGTAGAAAACCTTCGTTATCTATCTCCTGGCTTCCTATACAGTGTTGGTTTACCGGCACCAACAGCCGCCGCAGCACTGGCTTCATTACAACTTATTCACAAAGAACCACAACGGATACATAAGCTCAGAGCAATTTCACAAAGCTTTATTCAACAAGCCAAAGCCTTGGGGCTCAATACCGGTGAGAGTGTTGGTATAGCAATCATCCCTATAATTTTAGGTAGCTCAGTCAAAGCCGCTAATGCATCTGCTGCTATGCTTGAAAAAGGTATTAACGTTCAGCCTATTCTGTACCCTGCGGTACCAGAAAGAAGTGCCCGGCTACGTTTCTTTTTATCATGCGAGCACAGCGAAGAACAAATCAAGTACACACTAGACACTTTAAAGTCTCTTCTTTAACGCTTAGCGGGCTATTTATTCAGTGAAACACAGGACGTTCCTATTTCTTCAAGGCCCGACAAGCCCATTCTTTTCACGCTTAGCCGATAAAATTTTATCATTAGGTGCACAGGTACACCGGATAAACTTTAACGCGGGCGACTTTGTGTATTGGGGGAAAAACAAACCCGCGTGGAATTTTCGTGGGAATGCGTCTGAGCTGCCTGAGTATTTAGAAGACAAACTTAGCACTCATCAGATTACTGATATCATTATGGTAGGCGACACCCGCCCGGTGAACTTTCCCGCAGTATCCCTCGCAAAAAAACATGCTATTCGTTTACACATATTCGAAGAGGGTTACTTTCGGCCTAATTGGCTAACGATGGAAGAAGACGGAATTAATGGCCATTCACGCCTGCCCAAAGACCCAGACTGGTATCGTGAAGTCGGGGAAGATATCCCTTCCTACAAAGATGGGCAGCCAGTTAAAAATCCTACTTTGATGTTAGCGGCTCATGAAATAGGTTATCACTTCCCTAATATCGTAAACCCTGTTTCCTATAAAGGCTATCATACACATCGCCCACATATTTCTGGTATAGAGCTGGCCGGCTGGGGGTATCGTTTTGCCAAAATGCCTTATTACGAACATCAAGATAAAAAACGAATCGACTCTCTGCTGTCTAGCAAAAAGCCCTTCTTTATATTACCTCTTCAGTTAGATAGCGATAGTCAGATTCAACGGCACTCTGCCTATGGTGATATGGCTACGGTGATACAAGAAGTCATGCACTCATTTGCTCACTGCGCACCCAAAGACTCAATATTACTGATTAAAAACCACCCTTTAGATACCGGATTCACTAATTTTAAGAAGGTCATATCTCGCTTTGAGAAAGAGATGGGCATTGAAGGCAAAGTGGTCTATTTGGAGAGTGGGCACCTTCCCACTTTATTAAATCATTGTGAAGGGCTTGTTACCGTCAACAGTACTGTTGGTAACTCCGCATTAATACATAACTGTAGAACTCTAACGCTATCGGACCCAATTTTTAACCTACCAGGTTTGACCGCACAAAGTACGCTCGACCAGTTTTGGCATGATACAGATAAGCCAGACGGCAAACTATTTAGACTATTTCGTAATACCGTCATTCATACGACACAAATCAATGGCGGCTTTTACAGTGAGTCAGGTATTACGCTAGGTATTGAAGAAGCCATTAAACGCTTAGAGATGCCGGTATGCCCGTTAGAAAAGCTATTAGAACAGCACCCACCTCGCATCTAATGCCCCAGCAGTTATTTTCAGCTAGCCGACTTCTCATCAATAGTAGACAAACGAGTCACTTGCTCCAAGACTAAAGGCACTAAGCCTGAGACATCCATACTCACCTCGCCTGAGCTTGCAGTATTTTCCTGCAGCTCATCGAGCCTTGAGCTCCACACAAAGTAATCGGTTAGCCCACTAGGCTCTCCTAGAGCGCTATACACATCCGCCATAATGGGTACATGATCACCATACCAGCACATTACACCTTCTCTAACGTCATTATGTAGCTGCTGGCGCAACATAGATGCCATCTGGTCTGCGTTACTTAAATGACGTGCATATACCGTTAAATCATTACAACCATCGGGCTGTTTACTTTCTTTATAAAAAAGCTTTTTATCAGCATCTAGTGGCTGCTCTAAATGCAACGGGCCGTGATTTTCCATTGTAATAACAAACACAAATAAAGGCCGATCTGTCTCTTTTAGAAGCTCGCCAACCTTCTGGGCAACCGCGACATCACCGGTATATTGCCCTTGTTTTTGCTCATTAGAAAAAGCGTTAATATCAATAAAATCATCAAAGCCTAATTGCGGATACAACTCGTCACGCATATAAAAATTTGCCTGATAAGGGTGAATACAAACCGTACGGTAACCCTTTTCTTTTAATACATGTGCTAACGTGAATTGCTTATTTTTCATGAAATAGCGATAAGGACTAAACTGATGAACGCCAAAATGACTAGCAGGTAAACCGGTTAAAAAGGCGCTCTCAGTTCTTATTGTGTTGGCTCCCCATGCAGGGACAGACAAACGCCCAAACTGGACAGACTCTTGGCAAATTTGGTCATATTTGGCCAACACATCAGGCTTTAAAAGATCGTAATCTTTACGTACATCAAAAAAAGACTCACTCTGCACGGCAACTACATTAGGCAAGCGTAACGTATCTATATCGCCTTGTTTACTGCCATCCTGGTGACCAACACTCCACTGAGCGGCACCCTTAGAGGGCTTAAAACGTAAATGTTCTAAGGCATATAGCCATATAAAAGCGACCTGGCCTACTTTCAAATAATCCTTTTCTGGCGCCAGTGTCATTTGTACTTTATTAAATGAAATACTCACACCAATCAGTACAGATGAGAACAGCGCCATTAATCCAAAGAGCAAAATCCCATTAAGAAAGCTGCCTTCAGCCAACAAAGAAGCCTCAAGACTTAACCCTAAAGCCACTACGCCTAAAAACCCTATAGCCGCTATTATCGCCTTATAAATACCAAAAAAAGGCAGGTACAAACGCGGGTGCTTTATTGCATCGGTAAAGTATTCAAAATCATAGATCAGAAACGGTTCACGCATCGAGTGGTATTTAGCATTATTCACCAAGACTATTAACAACTGGAATGCCAATACAACACACAAAGCAAACCAAGGGCGCCAAAATAGTAAAAGCGATATGCTAAATAGCAGCAAAAAACTGCCTAAATGCAAGCATAAAATGGAGAGTGGACGCCGCCAAAAAGCAGCCGCTCTAGGCTCAAGTAGCCACTCCATAGCAAAAGTAATAAACACCCCCATCATGGTAGGTGCTATCAACGTAGACACGAGTGACGCGAAAGCCGACAACGCCAAAGCAGTATCAACCGGCATAATCGAGCCACTTTACAATACGTTGCGAAATAGTTGATGGCAAAACAGCTAACCACCAACAGCCAAAATTGAGAGGAAACGGAAAACTAATACGTGCACGATTTTTAGCTACTGCCTGCTGAATAACCTGTGCTGCACGCTCTGGCGTCCACATAAACGGCTTAGGCCCTGGCATAGCATGGCACATGCTTGAAGACACATAGCCTGGCATAACCACAGACACTCCCACATTATGTGGTGCTAGCCAACCGCGAATACCCTCGGCATATGCTTTAAGGGCAGCCTTACTCGCACTGTACGTGGGTGTGACGGGCAAGCCATAATAAGCAGCTAAGGAGCTAACCAGTACTAACTGCCCTGCTTTACGCTCTTTCATTGCTGACGCCATATGATGGACCAACATTAGAGTTGATTTAACATTAAGATCCAGCAAAGCCTCCATCTGTTCCCACTGCTCACCAGATTGATCTTCACCGGTGTTAATATTCATTCCTGCATTAGCAATAACCAGATCCGGAACCCCTGCAGAAACAAGCTCATCACACCAGCGACGCGTTTGCACCAAGTCGCTAAGATCAAAGCTTACAACCGACACCAAGCCGCCTAAGGCTAAACACTCATCACGTAACACCGCTAACTGATCGGCTTTACGCCCTTGTAAAATCAAGGAGTGCCCATCTTTCGCATAAGCGCGAGCCAATGCACCACCAATTGAGCCAGTAGCACCGGTTATTACAATTTTCACCTTAGCAATGACTCCAGGTTGAGCATGGTTCAGCACATGCAATAAAATTAGGATTCAACAACGAATGAGGATTTGTGTTGTACACCAGTGGGGCTAAAGATGAGAGCAATAAAACCTGCCCTCCTGCTGCATTAACAATAGCGTGCCCTGCTGCTATATCCCACTCGCTAGTAGGCGTGAGGCGAGGATAAATATCAGCTATTCCTTCGGCTATTAAACAGAGCTTAAGTGAACTACCGATAGGTATCGTTTCAGCTTGAGGTAGGCGTGAAACAAACTGTTCAAATTCTGGTGATTGATGTGACCGACTTCCAACCACACGCCATTTTTCATGCATACTAGGTAAGCCCGCAACTTTAATGGATTCAGCACCTGAATCTAACGTCTGCTTAAACGCTCCTTCTTCACTCCCCCAGTACAGAACTTGAGATACAGGGACATAGATCAAACCAAAAACAGGTACACCATCCTTTATCAATGCGATGTTAACCGTAAACTCACCGTTACCTTTGATAAACTCTTTTGTTCCATCCAAAGGATCAACCAACCAAAAAGTATTCCAACCTACACGAGCATTTTTGACTTCATCAGCAGACTCTTCCGACAAAACAGGAATCTCGGGAGTCAGCAGAGACAAGCCTGCTACGATAATATTATGCGCAGCGATATCTGCTTCTGTAACAGGGCTAAGGTCAGGTTTATCTGTAACAGAGAAATCAGACTGATAAATACTCATAATAGCATCCCCAGCCTTTACCGCTATTGCCTTAAGTGCACCAATATCATTCACGCTTTCATTACTTTTTAAAGAATGCATTTCTGATTAGCCTATACATACGTGTCTTAATAGTGAGACCTTGCGGGATTCCAATTTTTTTTGTAAGTAGCTTAATAGCTGTTTCAATATCGATAATATCGCCTGAATGAGGGTCAACATAAATAGGATATAAAATTAAAGTTGCAGCAACTAATTGATCAAGTGTTAGTTGTTTGCTGCGGCGCTCACACGATAAATAATCGACGGTAAGCCCCCACCCTGCATAAAAAGGCATACCGTAGGTAAAAACCTTCTTCTCTCTCAATAATCCCTCAAAGCCAGATAATGAGCTCATGGTATGAATTTCATCAACCACATCAAACAGATCAGTAATCGATATATCTGTGACAATTAAATCATGCAAGGTATCTGAAGTCGTTGCCAATTCACCAAGGCGTCCACCGCTCAAAACATCAGGGTGGGGCTTATAAATAATAAAAGCATCAGGGTTTTCTTTTCTAACTATTTCTAGAAGAGCATGATTCGTTTTTATAACAGGAGAACCTTTAGCAATAGAAGCATCTGTCTCGACTTGCCCAGGAACTAAGATAATTTTTCTATTGCTTGGCAAATCAAGCGGTGTTGAAATACCAACGTTATATTTAGAAAGCTTTAACTCAACTAACTGGCTACGAACCTGTTTGGCCCGTAGTATTAACTGATCATCAAACACATTAGTATTCAGTATATTTTCAAGATCACTAGGCTTCGTTGAATCATAATAAATACCGCAGGAATCGATCACCAATGACAAAGGGCGAACAAGATCAGCCCCTAAGCCAACTGAGCGAAGAAAACCATCTTCCATACGCCATAGATTGAGATTATTCTGTTCGCATAGCCTTTCTACTTCAACACTTAAACGACTGGACCAAACAAGTAGATTATCACCCGGTTT
>JAWUYS010000047.1:0-43816 GCA_034110685.1 Neptunomonas sp. | reverse complement strand
TGAACGTGTCGTTCAAGTGAGGCGCATATTCTACCGAACGCCTCGCTGGTGTCAACCTTTATTTTGCAACTTTCTGAAACTCATTTGGCTGCAAAACCGGGCACCAACTACCAATCTGAAAACCTTGAAAAGATGTTAATTATCAAGGACTTAAAAACCAGCATCTCCTCATCTCAACCACCCTTTTTGGTGGCTTCCTTGGGAAGAGGTGCGCATTCTACAGACACCCCCAAAGGAGTCAATACCCTAACCTAAAAAAACTCATTTATTTGTAATAAAAGCCTCATCAATCGCGCTCAAAGGCATATAAGCCATCATTCAACGAGCGAAGCGCTGCATCTGACGATATGGAAAGATATCAATAACTTCACCTGAACTCACCTGATTCTGCATCTCCTGCCAAAACTTCACACCCAAAAGATCTCCATGCAGCTCATTAAATACCTTGCGCACCTTCACATTACAGGCGGTAAGGATTGTAAACTCTTCAGGGAAAACATCATTTGGTGCGACTGAATACCACGGCTCAGCCGCCATTTCTTGTTCGGGATACATTGCAGCTGGTATTTTTCGAAAATTACACTCTGTTAAATACATAATTTCATCATAATCATAAAACACCACTCTTTCATGCCTTGTTACACCGAAGTTCTTAAACAACATATCACCGGCAAAAATATTTGCTGCCGCTAATTGTTTAATAGCCTTCCCGTATTCATTAACAGCATGGAAGATAGCGCTCTCGTCATCATTCGCGAGCGCTTTATCTAGGTAGATATTTAATGGTGTCATCCGACGCTCAGTCCATAAATGCTTTATCGTTACTGTATCTTTTTCAACCAATAACGAAGACTGTGCTACTTGCTTTAGCTCCTCTAATAACTCGTCAGAAACACGAGCCCTAGGGAGTATCAAATTTGCAAATTCCTGCGTATCGGCCATACGCCCCACACGGTCATGACGCTTTACTAGCTGATACCTCTCATGAACCATTGATCTGGTAACACGCTTAGATGAAGAGAATTTATCTTTGATGATTTTAAACACGACTGGGTAAGATTGAAGTGTAAAAACAGTCATCACCATCCCTTTGATACCAGGAGCAATGACAAATGAGTCTTTTGAGTGCCCAAGGTGACCTATGAAGTCACGAACGAACTCAGCCTTACCCTGCTTATAAAAACCTATAGACGTATAAAGCTCACCTATTGATTTAGTCGGAATCAATGAATGTAAAAACCCCACAAATTCTGAAGGAGCGTCAACATCCACCATGAAATAAGCCCGCGTAAAACTAAAAATTATTGAGACTTGATCTTGATCGCTTATGGCCGTATCAACATAAAGGCGCTGGTTATTATTTAATACGGGGATAACGAAAGGGATATCACCATTTGCAAAGCTGATACGCCCGACAATGTAAGCACCTTTGTTTCTATAAAAAACACTTCGAATCACATCAACATTTACCATACGCCTGGTATCAAAATTTGAAGGCATATGCTGCTGGATATAACGCACTAGATTTACAACATCTCGTTTTTTATTTTCCCATGGCACATTAAACCCACAATCATCTAATATCTTTCCTATTAATCCCACCAACCCTCGCCCCATGCGATAAGAGCGGAAAATAGCTTTATGCGATGAGACTTTACGCCCAGCCATCGAGGTATGAATAAACAGATACTCATCTGTTAATTGTCGGTGTTTAAATACCTTGCAATAGATAGAGTTATAGAAGGTTTCTGCCAACTCGAAATCATCACGCTGATGTAACAACTCGATGTAACTAGTTTTTATTGCTTTCCATAAAGATTTTTCGCAAACATCACTCTCTATAATGTCAGTAATGCTATCTGTGGCAGTTTGCAACTGCTGCTCATAGAGGTCTATCCTATCTGACGCAGCCTGTTGTATTTCTAACCACAACTCTTGCTCAAACCGCTGCTGAGCCATATCAGTAATTGCTTTAAAGAGCGCGCGGTAAGCCACAAAGTGCTTAAGCACTTCCCTAGCAATACGCTCAGACACTTTATTACTCATATGCCTCTCCCTCTTATTTCTTCATTACATTAGCTTATTTACTTGAATATCAGAAACTTCACGATACATACTACTGTCTATAATATGTTGATATCACGATAGGATATGCCATGTTTACACTTCCTCATTTAAAACCGATCAAAGCGTATAAGTCTATTGCCTTACTCACCAGCGGTGGAGACTCACCGGGCATGAACCCAGCCATTCGAGGCATCGTTCGCGCAGCTCTTAATAGCGGTATTGAAAGCGTTTATGGTATTCAACGAGGCTATAGCGGTTTAATTGCCGGTGACATTCAAAAGCTTACCTCCCGCTCCGTCACCAACATAGTACAGCGTGGTGGTACTATGCTGAAAAGCGCTCGCTGCCTTGAGTTCAAAGACCCTACTATCCGCGCTAAAGCTGCCAAAATATTGCATGACAAAGGCATTGAAGCACTGATTGTTATTGGCGGTGATGGCTCAATGACAGGCGCGCACTTGTTAACAGAAGAAACGGGTATTCCCGTTATCGGCCTACCCGGCACTATTGATAACGATATCCCTGGCTCTGATGACACTATCGGTTTTGATACTGCTGTTAATACAGCCTTAGAGGCTATTGATAAGATTCGTGATACAGCGCTATCTCACGAGCGGTTATTTCTAGTTGAAGTGATGGGTCGAAATTCTGGCTTCATAGCAACACAAGTAGGCATTGCCTGCGGCGCAGAACTTGTAGTTGTGCCTGAATACGAATTCGACCTACACGACCTATGTGTTGCCCTTGCTGAACAACGGGCATCTGGGCAAGGCTCTAGCGGTATTATTGTTATTGCTGAAGGCAAAGACCCCGGACTGACATCAAGAATAGCTTATCAGCTAGAAGAACAAGGCCAAGACCCTAAAATTTGTATTCTCGGGCATATTCAGCGTGGAGGCAGCCCATCAGGGCACGACAGGATGCTAGCATCATGCCTCGGAGCTTCGGCAGTGAAGTATCTATTAGCAGGCTACAACGACATCATGGTGGGGATACGGCAAGGCGCTATCATTGACATTCCATTACGTAGAGTTATCTCAGAAAAGAAAACTCTCGACCAGAATATTTTTGATATAACCACCTTGCTACATAAATAAGTTTATGAGAAAACAGATCAGCCCCGATGATCAGATACAAAAGGGTTGGTTTGCTTCTCATGCCCCAATGTAGATGCAGCTCCGTGACCGGGTATAAATTCTATATCATCACCTAAAGCGAACAACTTATTACGGATAGAATCGATCAGCTGCGGGTGATCTCCGCCTGGAAAGTCAGTGCGCCCAATAGAGCCTTGAAAAATAACATCGCCAACTTGCGCAATACCAGCCAGCTTATCGAAGAAAATCACATGCCCCGGCGTATGACCTGGACAATGCAGCACCTGAAAAACCTGATTCCCTACGCTTACCTGATCACCATCTTCAAGCCAACGATCCGGCATAAAGCCATCTACTTTAGGAAAACCAAACATAGCACTTTGTTTATCTAACCCTTCAATCCAGTACAAGTCTCCCTTATGAGGCCCTTCGATAGGTACTTGGTGCAGCGCTTTTAGCTCTGCAGTACCACCAGCATGATCAATATGCGCATGCGTTAATAAAATTTTCTCTAGAACCAAACCTTCTTCTTTAATAGCCGCTTCTATTTTTGCGACATCTCCGCCTGGATCGATAACTGCGGCTTGTTTAGTTTCTTCACACCAACATAACGTGCAATTTTGCTGAAAAGCAGTAACCGGAATAACTCTAAACTTCATAAAATACCCAATACCTTATAAATTTCAAATAACTGAGACAACTTCAAAGCATTTCTCATTGCCACCTAAGCGCAACAGTACTTCGTCACCTTCATAACATCCTAAAATCTTACGCCCCAAAGGAGCATCAGGCGTTATAGTCGTAATGTTTACCTCTTCAGACTGCAGATCAACACCACCAGCAACAGGCACAATCCATAACCACTTAGGCAATTGCTTAGTATGATCACATAACTGCACTACCGCACCTACGACTATGGCAGAGTCACACCTATAGTCTACTAACTCAAAGTGTTTCAAAACTGCAATTTGACGTTGCAACTCAGCGGCACGTACTGATTGCCCATGCGCTAAATAAGCGGCCTCTAAAGCTAAGGTGTCATATTGATTTTCCGGTTTACTTTGCTCATGAACAGCATTGTCCCGCGCCTGATCAACAGCACCGAGCATTGTCGCCAGCTCACTCTGCACAGCATTCAAAAGCTGTTCTGCCAACCGAGTTTTATTCAAAAGTCACTAGCCATTAGAAAATAAGAACGGGATGATATATTCACACAACTATCTGTTTTATAGTTGATACCTATTTTAAGTCAATGCAAATTGAATTGCGAAACCATTATATGAAATACGCTTTTTGCCAGCTAACTAAACTAGATGAACTTGATAGCATCCAGATAGACCACCCTCTTTTCAAAGCCACCGTGCTATTACAAGGCGCGCAAATTATTGAGTTTTCTCCCGCTCACTGTAATTTTCAAAACGCTTTATGGATAAGCCCAAGCGCTCATTACAAAACAGGAGAATCTATCCGCGGAGGCATTCCTATTTGCTGGCCTTGGTTTGGTGCTCCTGATAAAAACCCGACAAGTATTAACCAGAATATAAAACAACCCTCTGCCCATGGCTTTGCTCGCAATAGTATCTGGCAGCTCAAAAACATTACCGAGAGCTGTCATCAGATTGAGGTCACACTGTCACTTACATCAAGCGCTGAGA
Organism: Neptunomonas sp.; assembly: GCA_034110685.1. Lineage (GTDB taxonomy): Bacteria > Pseudomonadota > Gammaproteobacteria > Pseudomonadales > Balneatricaceae > Neptunomonas. The sequence continues at coordinate 38,997 of JAWUYS010000047.1, read as the reverse complement.
GCCTTCAATGCTGGCCATTTAATTTTGAACTCGAAGCTAAATTTATTATTGGAAAAACACTCTGCGTTTATATCTCAACGCATAATACAGACGAGCAAGTTGCAACCTATAGCCAAGCGCTACATACCTACCTGCCAACAAGCGATATTAATAAAACTCTCATTCATGGAGCAGACAGTACGACCTACATTGACGCACTTGATCACTGGAAACAAAAACAACAGCAAGGCAGTATAAATTTTTGCATGGAAACTGATCGTATTTACATGCTGAGAGATAACACACCACTGACCACAACAACGCCTCAGCATATATTATTACTCAATCAATTTAACAGTCGCTCAACTGTTATCTGGAATCCATGGATAGAAAAAAGCAAACGAATCAGCCAGTTTTCCCCTGCTGATTTTAATTCCATGTTTTGCATCGAAACGGCTAATGTTCTTGAAGATGCTGTTACACTGAAACCTAATGAGACTCACCAAATAGGCATGCAACTATCCATAGAGCCTCAAGATTAAAGACTTTAAATACAAGCTCATGAAAACTACTAATTGTTTTCGGCGCAAATGCCAAATTAAGCCATATATCTCGATATATGCATATTTTTCAAAGAGGAATAGCAATGAAAATGAAACCCAAACAGGAAGCTCAACTGCTTAAAGAAGCGCTACGTATCGGCGAAGTCTATATGAAAAACCGTGGTCTCAACGAGTTTAAGCCGACAGACAGCAGCAGCCTAAAAGTCACACAACTTTATCATTTGCTGACACAAGATAAACTCATCGCTCCACTTGCAAAAGATCAAGAAGATGAGCCTCACATGAAGCATAAACTAGCACTGTGGATTGCTAAACAATTACCTGAAGGCCACCCTTTAAAAAGCGATTAAAGAGCAGCTCCACTTGTCACGAAGGTTCTAATATCTATGCCAGCGTCAGCTTTACCCTATGCATCTCAATTTGAAGCGCTACGCCCTAAATTAATTGCTTTTGCTTTATTACAAGTATCAGACAGAGGACATGCAGAGGACCTTGTTCAAGACTCAATGGTTGCTGCAATAGAAAGCATTTCCAGTTATTCAGGTGCTTCACAGTTTGATACATGGGTTTACAGTATCTTACGACATAAGCTCATTGACTATATCCGCAGATTAAAGAGAGAAAAGCAGCACTTTGTTACAGATGACCATGAAATCTCTATGGATAGCATGTTTGATGCACGGGACCATTGGAACCAAGACGCCGCTCCAAGCCACTGGAAAAACCCAGAAGACCTGCATTTAAGAAGTAACTTCTGGGAAACTTTTGATTTTTGTCTACTACATCTTCCAAGCAATACTGCTCGCGTTTTTGCATTACGCGAGCTCATGGACCTGGATACAGCAGAAATATGTGATTGCTTAGATATTTCAGAACAAAATTGTTGGACCATATTGCATCGTGCCCGTCTAAAATTACGCAGCTGTCTTGAAAAAGGCTGGTTTCTTAAAGAAGGTGCCACATGAACGCCTGTAAAAAAGCCTCATTTTTAATGTCCAAACAACTCGATACACCCTTAAGCGTATTCGAGAAAGCATTGCTAACACTACATATGGCAATGTGTAACAACTGCAAACGTTGTAACCATCAAATGCGCTCCATTCACTCTCTATGCCAAAAGCGCCATACAGAGAGTTTCGATAACGATAATCCTCCTACATGATCAGATACATTTATTTAGCAGGCCCTGATGTTTTCAGACCAACAGCCAAAGCACTCGGTGCTGCAAAGAAAAAACTTTGTAGCGAGTTTGGTTACAGCGGTTTATTCCCACTGGACAACGAACTCAACCTTGAGCACTTAGCGCCTTTCAACGCCGGCATTAAAATTTACCACGCCAATATTGCACTGATGAATCAAGCAGACTGCATCATTGCCAATATGACACCCTTTCGAGGAGCTGGTATGGACCAAGGCACCGCATTTGAAATGGGTTACATGGCTGCCCAACAAAAACCTGTGTGGGGTTATACGCTGTCAAATAAAAATTACGCAGAGCGTATCAATCAGCCACTCAGCGGAGAGGATGAACATGGTCAAATGGTTGAGCAATTTGATATGAGTGATAATTTGATGATGGTGGGTAGCACAACACCTAAAGGAGGCCTAATTCAACTATCGGGAAATGACCTGGATGATGAGTCGCATCTTGATGCCTTTCGCCACGTGTTAGAAGCAATATCACAACCGTAAATGGGTATTCACACTATTGCAGTGTGAATACCATCGCCTACATACCCGCTTTACTTGTTTTTGTTCTTTTGCGCTTCAATATACTTTTCATCCAGAGCACCATACTGCCTCTGGTAAGCATCAGGATCTGACCGCCACAACCGATACAATTTTCGATCATTACTAGCCAAAGGCGGCGGCTGCTCCTTTCGTCTTCTAAGTGCCTGAAGGGTCACAGGCACAAAAGCAAACAACACGAGAAGAGCAACCGCAACATACTTCAGTTCTTCTGACATAAGAGATCTTCATAGGTTATCAACATCCCTGTAAGACTAACCGAAAGAGCCTCTCAGGTTAAACTTTATGGTAAATTTCAGCGCCGGTGTCTTTAAATTCCTGAGACTTCTCTTGCATCCCTTTATCAGCAGCGGCTTTTATTGCTTCAATCTGAGCGGCATCAAGATCTCTTACTTCCTGAGAAATCTTCATTGAGCAGAATTTAGGTCCACACATTGAACAAAAATGAGCTACTTTTGACGACTCTTTTGGTAAGGTTTCATCGTGATATGCACGCGCAGTATCAGGGTCCAGACCAATATTAAACTGATCTTCCCAACGGAACTCAAAGCGTGCTTTAGACATAGCATTATCACGTATTTGCGCACCCGGATGACCTTTCGCCAAATCAGCAGCATGCGCCGCAATTTTGTAAGTGATAATACCCGTTTTAACGTCATCTTTGTTCGGTAAACCAAGATGCTCTTTTGGCGTCACATAGCACAGCATCGCACAACCATACCAACCAATCATAGCGGCACCGATACCTGACGTAATATGGTCATAGCCCGGCGCAATATCTGTCGTCAAAGGACCAAGAGTATAGAAAGGTGCTTCATGACACTCGGTCAGCTGCTTATCCATATTTTCTTTGATCATATGCATGGGTACATGACCCGGCCCTTCGATCATTACCTGTACATCGTGCTTCCACGCAATTTTTGTCAATTCGCCTAGCGTCTCAAGTTCAGCAAACTGTGCTTCATCGTTAGCATCATAGACAGACCCAGGACGTAAGCCATCACCCAACGAGAATGACACATCATAGGCTTTACAGATTTCACAGATATCTTCAAAGTGCGTGTAAAGGAAGCTCTCTTCATGATGTGCTAAGCACCATTTCGCCATGATGGAGCCACCGCGAGAAACAATACCGGTCATGCGTTTAGCTGTCATTGGTACATAACGCAACAAAACACCGGCATGGATAGTGAAGTAATCCACACCCTGCTCTGCTTGCTCGATCAATGTATCGCGAAACACTTCCCAATTAAGATCTTCGGCAACACCGTTTACCTTTTCTAATGCTTGGTAAATAGGCACGGTGCCGATTGGAACAGGAGAGTTACGCAAAATCCACTCACGTGTTTCATGAATATTTTTACCTGTAGACAGATCCATAATGGTATCGGAACCCCAGCGAGTCCCCCACGTCATCTTAGCTACTTCTTCCTCAATAGAGGAAGTCACTGCAGAGTTACCAATATTACCGTTAATTTTCACCAGGAAATTACGACCAATAATCATGGGCTCTGATTCAGGGTGATTAATGTTAGCTGGGATGATTGCACGGCCTTCAGCTACTTCTTTACGGACAAACTCAGGAGTAATTTCGTCCGGCAAGTTAGCGCCAAAACTAAAACCAGGATGCTGTTGCGCAACGATATTACCTTCAGCTTTCGACTTTGCGAGCTTCATGTTTTCACGAATAGCAATGTATTCCATCTCAGGCGTCACTATCCCTTGGCGAGCATAGTGTAGCTGAGTGACATTCATGCCAGCTTTAGCGCGTGACGGCTTGCGAGTTAACTCAAAACGCAGTTCATCTAATCGCAAATCTACTTCACGAGCACGACCATATTCAGATGATAATGCGGTTAACTGCTCTGTATCATTACGCTCATCAATCCAGCCGGATCGCAATGCAACCAAGCCCTTTCTCACATCAATGTTTGCTTCAGGATCAGTGTAGGGGCCCGACGTATCATAGACATACAACGGGTCATTCTTTTCACCGCCCATACCTGTCGGCGTATCATCCAGTGAAATTTCGCGCATCGGCACTAAAATATCAGGACGGCTTCCTTCAATATAAACCTTACGAGACTGAGGAAACGGCTGCACAGATGCATGATCAACACTGGCATTTTGACTTAGTAATTTATTATTAGACATAATTCACCCTACTTAGAACTGAACTCTGAAAAGCAGCCTTAGCTATTTTTATCCCAGAGCAACGAAAAATGATGCAGAGGGCCGTATCCGGCCCCTACCGCTAATGTATCCGCAGCTAAAATTGCTGCACTTATATAACTTTTTGCTTCCCGAACAGACTCCTCAACACCCAACCCTTTAGCGAGCCCAGCAGCGATCGCTGAAGACAGCGTACAACCCGTACCGTGTGTATTTTTTGTTTTGAAGCGCTCACTCTTAAATTCAAATACCTGCTCACCATCAGAAAGCAGATCTATCGCCTGATTCTCTTCAGGTAAATGCCCACCTTTAAGTAATACCCAAGGAACGCCTAGCTCATGAAGTGGCTCGAGAATTTGATACATTTCTTGAAGAGATTGAGGCTCAGACAAGCCTGTTAACACAGCAGCTTCAGGTAGGTTTGGCGTCAAAATAGTAGCTAAAGGAAAAAGGCGATTTTTCAACAAAGAAATAGCCTCCGGCTGCAATAATGCATTGCCACTTTTTGACACCATGACAGGATCAATGACCAACGAATTCACGGAGAACTCATCAAGTACCGAAGCAATAGCATCAATGGTTAGAGCATCACCCAGCATGCCTATTTTAAAAGCAGAAACATCCAGATCTTCTAGCACAGCCCGCAGTTGTGCCGCAACAATGTTGCTAGGAATGGAATGAATAGCAGAAATGCCCCGTGTATTTTGTGCCGTTACTGCCGTAATGACAGAGGCCGCATACACTTGAAGAGCGGAGAACGTTTTAATGTCAGCTTGTATACCTGCACCGCCACCGCTATCTGAACCAGCAATGGTTAACGCTACAGGCACAGCTGTTGAAGAGCTATGATTGTACATCTCGATTCCTACGCCAGTACTAGCTGGATCAGGTTCAGCGGGTTTTCTCTCAGCCTCAACACAAGGCACCCCGACAAGATAAAAATGAGTCTAAGCGGTTAGTCTCTGACTGTCCACCCCTTAGATAATGAATCTACATTCAATAATTTACTGTTAAAAATAGGACTTTTTCCTATATTAAATCTGAGCCAACTCGCCATAATAACAACGGTGGATCTCCTGTTCATGGAACGAATTCAAGGATGGCCAAGTCAGCGGAAAGGACACAAGGTAGTTAATAGCAAGGAAGCCTTTCAACCGCACGGATAATGGAAGCCAACCGAGTAAGCTTTGTAAAGGATTTACAAAGCTTACTCACCCTTTTTCCACACTACCGGCCCAGCCATACCAACCTCACTGAAAAACCAATCGCTGACAATTATTTCCTAAATTCAAGTCTGAATTCTAATACGTACTCATATCTTGTCTAAGACCACATCTGCTTAACAATTTGGTCCAATGGTTGTTGACACTCTTCTGCTATCCATTCAGACAGTTTCGCAGCAACGTTAGGAAAGTGTTTAGGCATAGGATTATCCAATTGGAGCCAAGCTTCTATTACATTGACATCCAACTCTTTAATAATTGTAGCCAGCCCTAATGACTTCAAAATATGCGCATTGGATTGTTGCTCAGCCTGACCTCTCATTGGCTTACTAAGAAATTTTTTCCCATACTGCATAGTTTCACTTGCTAACCCAATGCCACAATTGGAAATAACGCCCTCACATATCGACAGGTCTTTTTCAAAACAATCTCGGCTCAACGGACTGAATACAACGTTGTCTCGCACGTAGGCTTTATCGATTTTACTATAAACACGAAACTCATAATCTGGAAAAGCACTAAACCAATAATACAAAACATCATTCATCTCGTAAGGCATGTATACCAAGATCATTTTATGTACAGAGCTCGGAGCAAACCTAGCAGGGCTGATTAACGGCGGCACAATCAAAGCACCAAATGAATTCCAATGAACCCCCACTGCTTGCCTTACTGGCGCAAACAACCTTACTCCTGGCCGGATCAGCTTAGAGTAATAGGCATCAGGTAATACATGTAAAAAAGCATACTGATGCGCAATACCAATACTGGCTTTATTCGCCAACTTTGCTGCCCAAGCGGTAACAGGCTCAAAATCAGAGATAACCAAGTCATATTGGGAAAGATCTAACGACCTAACATCACGATACAGCTGGACCAAGTTATTATTTAAAAGTGTTTTTATTGGCAATACTCTTGCACCATCTCCCATGCAAAAAGTCAGACCACGCCTGACTTGATAATCACCAAAGCATGCCATATCAAACATATCCTCCTCAGGCCTGCCACTGAAAAGATAATCCACTTCAACACCTACTTCAGCCAAGGCTGGCGCCATGACCCTAGCACGAGCAATATGACCATTGCCCGTTGCTTGCACCCCATATAAAACCTTCATCCTCCCCAAAACCCTATACACAGCTTTGCACAAATAACACCTACCGCAGCCCCTGCCACAATATCTGCGGGGTAATGCACACCCAATACAACTCTGGAAACACCTATCAACATAGCAGTCATATAAGCTAGCAACCCTACAGACGGATACACATGCGCCAACACTGAAGCGAAAACAAAGGCCGCTGCGGCATGACCCGAAGGAAAACCAAACTTATCTAATGGAGTAATAACAGATTCAAGATCCAGCCGCCGACAAGGGCGGTCACGCCTGATGATATTTTTAAGAAGAAGGTACAGCGGAAGTTCTATAACAAAAGCTAATAGCCCCAAGCGCAGAAAAGAGGCACCATCTAGCGACTCAAATATAGCTAACAAACTGCCCAAAAGAAGATACAGCGCTCCATCACCCAGCCGCGAGATATTACGGCTAAGCGCAGTCATCCCAGCATACATTTGCCGTCGGTCTTGGAACCAGTAGAACAAAGATGTATCAAAAGCGGAAATCGCTTGAAGAGATAACATAACGCGCCCCATTAACGGATACGATAATAAGAATTATCGCTCCGTATCTATGGTGCTACTGTTACGCCAAGGTGAAGTTTTTATGACAGCTTAAGCGCTAAAAAATGATATGGGCGCCTACTTTGCTTGCACTGGTTTAGGCAAAGCGTTTAGCCACCCTGTGACACTATTAATCAACAGTTCGGGATTATACCAAGGCATCATATGCCCTCCTGGAACCTCAATTAACTCAAAAGGGTGAGCCAAGGTCTCGACTAGACGCTTTGAGTATCCTAATGACATAACCTCATCATCAGAGCCCTGCAAAATAGCTGCATGAAAATCAAAAACTTCTGACTTCACTCTTGAGCGCCATGAATACAAGCTAGAAAGCGTGCTAAGCGGATAATCAAACATCATGAGATGGTCATTATTAAATTCTTTTGCTGCAGGATGCCCTGCAAGCAACTGCTCGTAGTCCACCATCGATTTCAACGGCAACTTCATACTAGGAAACATCTGCGCCATTCCCCACGTCCATTGCCATCCCATTTGATGCAAAGTATCTGGTGGGATTTCAGGAATCAATAAAGTTCCACACATAACGCCCTGTATCCGATTATCTTGCTCTGCAGCGGCAACAGCTAAGAGTGATCCAATCGAATAACCAAACACATAAACAGGTCCAGAGTAACGCACTTCGAGCGTGTCAATAAGCTCACTAACCGACTGCACAACGCTCTCAACGGTATAGTGCCCTCTATTACCGCCAGAATAACCATGCCCAGGATAATCCAAACCCACCGCATGAAAGCCTTTCTCTGCAAAGCGGCCAAGAATATCTGCATACAACTCGCAATACGTGCCAATGCCAGGTAACAATATCAGGATGGGTGCATCTTTATTGTCAGCTTCATAAAGCTCACAGTGCACCGGAAGCTCACCTATTTGAAGACTTTCGCGTTTCTCTAAATAATGATGGATATCCAACTTATCTCTTAAACGCCCTCGGTGTTCTTCAACTACGCAACCCTTGCGATTTTCGCTGATATTTACTTCGGCTATCGACATTCTATATTCCTACCGCTGACAATCATTACAGAACACCGTACTACGCTGCCCTAAACGCACTTCTTGCAAAGCACGACTACAAGTTGAGCAAGGCTCTCCGCCTCGCCCATAGACATCCAAAGACTGCTGAAAATATCCAGGCTGACCATCACTATCGACAAAATCTTTAAGAGTTGTACCGCCTTGCTGAATCGCTGCAGACAGCACACTTTTGATTCTCTGTACTAACACCTCTAAGCGTTTTTCAGAGATTCGACCCGCCGACTTCCGGGGGTCAATACCTGCGTGGAAAAGCGCCTCATTGGCATAAATATTCCCTACACCGACGACCACTTTACTATTCATAATGAACTGCTTAATTGTAACAGATCGCCCTTTGCATTGCTGATGCAAATAACGCCCATCAAACTGCTCCGATAAAGGCTCAGGCCCCAACGAAGCAATACGCTCATGCGTTTCCCCTTTGGGTTGCCATAAAATGGCACCGAAGCGGCGTGGATCCGTGTAACGCAGCAAAATCCCATGGCTAAACGTGATATCAACATGATCATGCTTCAAGGCAGAGCGCTCATCAGAGATAACCCGCAAACTACCCGACATCCCTAGATGAATAACAACTGCACCAAGGTCCGTCTCTATAAGAATATACTTACCACGTCGAACCACCCGCTCTACAGATAAACCTGCCAGCTTACGTAACTCAAGTTCAGGGACTGTCCAACGCAATTGTGGTTGCCTCACAATTACACCAGAAATTTTTTGATTCAGGATATGCGGTTCTATTCCGCTTCTTGTCGTTTCAACTTCTGGCAACTCTGGCACAATGACTTATTCCATTCACACTATGAAGCACGATCGCTTATAGCTACTTCTGAGGGGCTTTCAATACAAGATACACACCAAACACGGTAATACATATCCCTATTAATGCTAACATCCCTAAAGCTTCGTCAAATAGCAACCACGCTTCTATAACAGTGACTGGTGGCACCAGGTAGAAATAACTGGCAACTCTGGCAGACTCACCCTCGCGAATCATATACATCAACAACAAAACAGCAGATACCGACAAACCAAAAACCAACCAGCCAAGGGCCATCATCAAGTCAAATGACCACACGACTTCACGCGTTTCTATACTAAACGCCAGTAGCCCCATCCATACAGCAGTCGCCAGGTATTGAAAAAAGGACCCTGACATTAAATCAACACCAGCACCAAAACGTTTCTGATACAGAGTACCTATCGATATCCCCAGCAACGCAACGATAGAGGCAGCCATCGCTTCTGGCCTTAGTGACCAATCACCCAAATCTTTGCCACCAGTTAACACCAGCGATACACCCACCAGCCCTAAGACTAAACCCAAAACTTGCAAGCCTGCCAGTGACTGCTTGAACCAGATACGCCCAATCAGTGCAGTAAGTAGAGGCTGCAAGCCGACCACAATGGCAACAATTCCCGCAGGCATATCCCATTTAATAGCGGCAAAAACCCCTCCCAAATAAGCGGCATGCACTAACGAGCCAGAAACCATCTGATGAAAACCCTGCTTACCGGTCGGCATTTTTGCTTTAAAAATAGCCATTAACACCATGAATACTGCCAACGTAAACAGCATTCGTATAAACAGCATATTAAAAGGTTCTATGTAGGGCAGCCCATATTTAGCCCCTATAAACCCGGTACTCCATAGCAGCACAAAGATAAATGGGATAAATGGAATAAGCTTGGTTCGCAACGCAACCATATAGGCGCCCCTGTGGTGAAGTGTAAATAACATTCGAATAGATAGAATACGAATAATGCTTTGATTAAAAAAGAGACAACACAGCAATAAAAAATAGGGTACAGTTATTGAAATAACAGAAAACAACAGCAAATATCTAAGGCTGTACCCATGAAAGTTTATGAAAAAGTTATTAAACACATCGAACACCAGCTGCGCTCAGGGGCACTTCAGGCATATGATTTACTACCCTCCGTCAGAAGCCTGTCACAAACACTACATGTCAGCAAAAACAGTGTCATTCGGGCCTACTTAGCGCTTGAACAAACCGGAACAATCCTTGCCCACCCAAGAAAAGGATTCTCCGTGAAGGCCGACACTGAATACGACCTGCCTCAAGTACCTTCACCCCAAAAGATAATTCGCGGCGCAACTTCATTGGATATTATTGGATCCGCTCAGCGACAAGCTGATGTAGTTTTTGGTAGTGCCAACCCAGATACTCGCTTCAAAGGGCGCCAAGAATTTTATAAGCAATTAAATAAACTGGTCCGCTCAGAAATAAAGTCTCCTGCTATCTATAGCCATTACCAAGCACCACCAGGTGATTTACGGCTTAGACAACAAATTGCAAAAAAAACACATAGCGGCCATGCAGAGTTAGACCCTGAAGAGATCATCATTACCAACGGCGCACAAGAAGCCATTTCACTTGCACTTCGAAGCATCACACAACCCGGGGATATTATCGCGGTAGAATCGCCTTGTTTTTATGGAACACTGCAATGCATAGAAGCTCTGGGCTTACAGATAATTGAAATACCGTCCTATGCTCCTGATGGAATCGACTTAGAACAGCTATCCAATATATTAGAGCGCTGGGAAATTAAAACGATTCTACTCAACCCCCACGCCAATAATCCGTTGGGGTTTAATATGCCAGATACAATGAAGTCATCATTAATAGCCATAGCGCAATTATATGACTTAGTTATTATCGAGGATGATGTATTTGGCAAGTTAGTTCACCCGTCACAGCGACGCAGAACTCTGAAATCAATGGATACCGAAGGGCGTGTTATTTTATGCAGCTCTCTGTCCAAAATACTTGATCCAGACATCCGTATCGGCTGGGTTATACCCGGACGATATTTTGATCAAGTCAACTATCTGAAATATGTCACCACACTCGCCACATCAGGGCTAATGCAACATGCTGCTGCATTGTGGATGGAATCTGCTAATTTCGATCGTCATATCAAACAGCTTCAAAGCCATTATAGACAACGTAGAATATTATTTATCGAAGCGCTAAAAACACATCTTCCGGCAGAGGCACATATCAATAGCCCGGATAGCGGCTTCCTATGCTGGATAGCCCTTCCTCTCAATATCGACGGTGACAACTTATTTAATCGTATGAAAAGCGAAGGCGTTAGCATCACGCCCGGAAGTTTATTCGGTACAGCGCGGCAATTTCAGCACTGCATACGCCTAAATTTCAGTACATTCGACAACACAGCTAAGCAACTATCAGCGCTAGCAAGGCTTGGCGAGGTAATTTCTGAGGAGGTCAATTTTCAGACACAAAAAAGCCCGGCATAACCGGGCTTTTTGAGATGCTATAATCTTATTTGATTTTAGCTTCTTTATACATAACGTGCTGACGAACTACAGGATCAAATTTTTTGATCTCGAATTTCTCTGGCATGTTACGTTTGTTTTTATCAGTTGTGTAGAAATGACCTGTGCCTGCAGAAGAAACCAGACGGATCTTTTCACGATTACCTTTAGCTGCCATCGTCTAGCTCCTTATACCTTTTCGCCACGTGCACGAACTTCAACAAGTACTGCATCAATGCCTTTTTTATCGATAATACGCATGCCTTTAGCAGTTACACGTAAACGAACGAATTTATTCTCAGTTTCTACCCAAAAACGGTGCCAATGCAGGTTTGGAAGAAAACGACGGCGCGTTTTGCGTTGTGAGTGAGAAACGTTATTTCCTGTTACTGGGCGCTTGCCAGTAACCATACAAACTTTAGCCATAATCAAAGCCTCAAATTACATTATTAACTTCTATTTCGGATGTCTATTGGTTGCTTCACAGATACTGTGTATATAAGCAAACCTCAGGCGGAGCGTTCAATAACCGAACTGAATCCCGTACCAAGCACGAATAGAAGGGGGCGAATTATATAGAGAAGGAACATCAAATACCATTAAGATTTCCTAAAAGAAGAAGGTTTCAGCTAAAAAACAGACAAAAACATCCTTCTGAAAAAGTAATAAGCCAGAAAGCGATACATTATTACAAAAATATCGAAGATTTCCGTATAACTTTGACATTCGTCATATATGCGTGTGACAAACCCTCTTAATATTACACAGTACCGAATTCCAACCTTGGAATCCGTAGCCATTCAACGCAAACAGGATAATCCAATGGATAACAATAATATTAAGGTAACGGGTAATGATGATCCATTGATGGATTTTTCAAACTGCCACGTGGGCATCATTAAGAACTTTGAACAGCTACGCGGCTTAGCAACAACAAATATTAGCGAACCGATATCTCCTGATATCAAGCAGACGGCAGCCAAGCTATATAGCTTCTTTCATGAAGTTGTACTCAAGCACCATAAAGAAGAAGAAGATGAGTTGTTTAATGTCGTACTTGACTGCGCAAGACGTGGCGAAGAAACTCTTAAATCAAAGACAATGATTAAACAGCTAACAAATGAACATCGCATGCTTGAACTGCAATGGAAACTAATTGAGCCTGATATCAAACAGCTAGCTAAAGGTAAGTTTGTAATATTTGACCAAGCAATGGCATTAAGGCTAGCCAACTCATACCTTGACCATGCTCAGTTCGAAGAAAGGGAGTTTCTCCCCCTTTCTGCTGAAATATTAGGTGATAAAGGCCTCTCCTCTCTTGGCCTGTCCATCCATATGCGTCATACACAAGTGGGCGTTGCCAACTATATGTAAGCTCAGAGCAACCCTTGCTCTGCAAAAGATATTACGTCTGGATCACCCACGATCATGTGATCCAGCACACGTATGTCCACCAGCTGTAACGCATCAACTAAGCGCTTTGTAATCTGCTTATCTGCCAAGGAAGGTTCCGCGATACCGGAGGGGTGATTATGCGACAAGATAACAGCCGCAGCATTTAAAGAAAGCGCTCTTTTTACGACTTCTCTAGGGTACACAGATGCCGCATCGATAGTGCCAAAAAACATCGGTTCAAAGCGGATAACTCTGTGCTTATTATCCAGAAAGAGGCAGGCGAACACCTCTTGTTGATGGTGCCTCATTTGCGCTATTAGATAGTGCCTAACCGCTTGTGGGCTTTCCATTAACTCACCTCTTTGCAAGGCAGCCATCAAGTGTCGACGGCTCATCTCCAAGACCGCTTGCAATTGAGCATACTTAGCAGGCCCTAATCCCTGCGCTTCGCAAAACTCTTCTTGTGAACTTTCTAAGAGCGGACGCAAACCATCAAATCGATTTAATAAGTCACGTGCTAAATCGACGGCGCTAGTCCCTTTAATGCCAGTTCGAAGAAAAATAGCCAATAATTCTGCATCAGATAAAGTTGATGCGCCCTGTGCTAACAGTTTTTCTCTAGGCCTCTCTAACTCAGGCCAGTCGGTAATCGCCATACACATTCCTTGTGCCAGTTACGTATAATCCCATAGAAGGTCTACGCAAAGAATTCCTGAAGTGGTATCTTACACCCCTTTACCACAACTGCGTAATTCCGGGTTGCCCAAGGTATGTATAGACTTACTAACAAACAGATTATTTTAGGTATTACAGGCGGAATCGCTGCCTATAAAAGCGCTGAACTCACGCGTTTATTGAAAACGGCGGGAGCTGATGTGCGGGTCGTAATGACTCCCGCAGCGACCTCTTTCATCACACCATTAACGTTGCAGGCACTATCTGGGCACCCGGTTCATCTCGAACTACTCGACCCTGAAGCTGAAGCTGGCATGGGTCATATTGAACTGGCAAAGTGGGCTAATTTAATTGTCATTGCGCCTGCCAGTGCCGACTTTATGGCACGCCTAGCAAATGGCATGGGTAACGACCTACTCAGCACTTTATGCCTCGCTACAGCAGCCCCTATTTGCTTAGCTCCTGCGATGAACCAAGCGATGTGGCGCTCTAGCGCAACACAAAAAAATGCGGATACACTGCAGCAACAAAACGTTCAATTATGGGGCCCCGGTGTTGGCGAGCAAGCCTGCGGAGATACAGGCCCAGGGCGCATGATTGAACCCACTGATATTCTAGACAGAGTCGCCAAACAATTTGATAACGGCGCTCTGGCGGGTCTCAATATTCATATTACAGCGGGACCAACGCGTGAGCCGCTCGACCCCGTTCGTTATATATCCAACCATAGCTCTGGTAAAATGGGTTACGCGCTGGCAGAGGCGGCTATCGATGCAGGCGCTAACGTCAAACTAATCAGCGGGCCTGTTAATCTACCCGCACCGGCTCACGCAGAACGTGTGTCCATTACAACCGCTGAAGATATGTTAGCAGCTTCATTAGAAGGTATTAGCGACTGTGACATCTTTATTGCGTGTGCTGCCGTAGCTGATTATCGCCCTACCTCTATCGCTGAACATAAGATCAAAAAAGGCAACGAGGAGATCATGGAACTCCACCTGGTCAAAAATCCAGATATCGTTGCGACTATTGCAGGAAGAGCAGATAAACCTTTCACTATCGGTTTTGCGGCAGAAACACGCGACGTTCTGTCTTACGCTCAAGGAAAGTTAGAGCGTAAAAACTTAGATATGATCATTGCTAATGACGTTTCACAAGCAGATATAGGTTTTAATAGCGACGAGAACGCCGTTACGTTAGTCACTCGTGATACGCATATTGAAATCCCTCAAACCAGCAAGCGTCAGCTGGCTACACAATTAATTGAACATATTTCTCAACTTTATAAGACATCAAAATGAAAAAAATACAGGTTAAAATTCTCGATGACAGAATTGGTCAGACATTCCCTCTACCCAATTATGCAACTCCGGGCTCAGCTGGCTTAGATTTACGTGCTTGTCTTGACCAAGCCCTAACACTAGAGCCTGGCGAAACGGAGCTAATCCCAACGGGTATGGCGATTCATATTGAAGATCCATCGCTATGCGCTATGATTTTGCCTCGCTCAGGACTAGGTCACAAACACGGCATCGTATTGGGGAACTTGGTGGGATTGATCGATTCCGATTATCAAGGACAACTCTTTGTCTCTTGCTGGAACCGTGGCAACGCCAGCTTTACGATGGAACCAGGCGAGCGAATTGCTCAATTAGTGTTGGTTCCTGTGGTGCAGGCCGACTTTGAAGTTGTCGATGATTTTACTGATACTGAACGCGGTGCCGGCGGATTTGGCTCGTCTGGACGCTCTTAATTCTTGCAAGGATGAAAGCATGACTTACACATTGGAAAAGCTCGACCAGGAAATATTTCGTGCTTATGATATTCGCGGTATTGTAGATGAAGCGCTAACAGACCCTGTCGTTTACCATTTGGGGCGAGCATTTGCAGCTCAAGCACAACACCAGCAAATTAAAACCGTAGTGGTCGGTGCTGATGGACGCTTGTCTTGCCCACGCTTAAAAGATGTCTTGATTGAAGGCCTATTAGAAGGCGGGGTAGATGTTACCGACGCAGGCTACATCCCAACACCTTTACTGTATTTCGCCGCACATCATACTGACAGTCAAACGGGCATTATGATTACCGGAAGCCATAACCCAAGCAATTATAATGGCTTTAAAATGATGCT
Organism: Neptunomonas sp.; assembly: GCA_034110685.1. Classification (GTDB taxonomy): domain Bacteria; phylum Pseudomonadota; class Gammaproteobacteria; order Pseudomonadales; family Balneatricaceae; genus Neptunomonas. The sequence goes on along the minus strand of JAWUYS010000047.1, from coordinate 23,067 downwards.
TGGCGGAAACACGCTAGCCGGTGAAGAGATTCAAGCGCTTAAACACCGAATCTTGCAGAAAGAATACACGCAAGGCAAAGGCCAGCTGAACACCATCGACATTCGACCGCAGTATCGTAAGCGCGTAACAGAAGACATTAGCATCAAGCGTAAATTAAAAGTGGTTATCGACTGTGGAAACGGTATTCCTGGTGAGATGGCTCCCATCTTGATGGAGCAACTCGGGTGCGAAGTTATTCCTCTGTATTGCGAAGTCGACGGTAACTTCCCTAATCACCATCCAGATCCAAGCAAACCAGCTAACCTGATTGACTGCATTGCGGCCGTTAAAGAACACAACGCTGATCTTGGTCTTGCTTTTGATGGCGACGGTGACCGTGTAGGCGTTATTACATCTAGCGGCGCGATGATTTACCCAGATAGAGTTATGATGTTGTTCGCAGAAGATATCCTGCAACGTAACCCTGGATCAGAAATCATCTATGATGTGAAATGCTCTCGCTTATTAGGTGACGTTATACGCAAAGCCGGTGGCCAAGCTACTATGTGGAAAACTGGACACTCGTTGATTAAACGTAAAATGAAATCATCTGGTGCGCTGCTAGCTGGCGAGATGAGCGGCCACATTTTCTTTAAAGAACGCTGGTTCGGGTTTGATGATGGCTTATACAGTGCGGCACGCTTGCTAGAGATTTTATCAACACGCACAGAAACACTGGATGAGATTTTCAGTAAGTACCCAGAAGATGTGAGCACACCTGAACTGAATATCGACGTACGCGATGATAATAAGTTCGATATTGTCGAAAAACTACAAGCACTTGATTACCCAGATGGTGACGCCAGCCGTATCGATGGAATCCGTGTTGATTATCCTGATGGATGGGGATTAGTAAGAGCGTCTAATACAACACCTGTTTTAGTGTTGCGCTTTGAAGCCGCTAATGAAACTGCACTTAATCGTATCAGGGACCAATTCCAGGAACGATTATTAGCTGTGGACTCTAGCCTTATCATCCCCAACGAATAAGTATTATTTTGGAGCAGATATCTACATGCCTTTAAATCGTCAACAGGCCATGCAAACGGCTGAAGTTCTCAGCGAAGCCGTTCCTTATATTCAGCGCTTTGTGGGTAAAACCATTGTCATCAAATATGGCGGAAACGCCATGACTGATGAAAAGCTAAAAAACAGCTTTGCCCGCGATATTGTCATGATGAAGCTTATCGGTTTAAACCCAATTGTTGTTCATGGAGGTGGCCCACAAATAGGCGACCTACTTGAAAAGCTCAACATCAAGTCTCACTTTATTAATGGTATGCGCGTCACTGACTCTAAAACAATGGATGTGGTAGAGATGGTGTTAGGCGGCATGGTCAATAAAGAGATTGTTGGCCTCATCAATAACAATGGCGGTAAAGCCATTGGTTTAACAGGTAAAGACGGGCACTTACTAGGCGCAAGAAAACTCAGAGTCAAACATAAAACACCTGAGATGGAAGCACCTGAGATTATCGATATTGGCCATGTTGGTGAAGTTGAGCATATCAATACCGCTGTTCTCGATATGCTAGCAGACTCTGACTTCATCCCTGTTATTGCACCTATCGGTGTAGGCTCGGACGGATCTTCTTACAATATCAATGCAGATCTAGTGGCAGGAAAAGTAGCAGAAGTACTCAAAGCTGAAAAGTTAATTCTCTTAACTAACATTGCAGGCTTGCTAGACAAAGATGGAACCATTCTCACAGGCCTATCTACTAAACAAGTAGACGAGCTCATTGAAGATGGCACCATCTATGGAGGAATGCTTCCAAAGATTGATTGCGCACTAAGTGCAGTTAAAAGCGGTGTGACTAGCGCGCATATTATTGATGGCCGTGTGGAGCATTCCTGTTTGCTGGAAATATTTACCGACGAAGGTGTCGGCACCCTCATTTCCAACAACACTCTGTAGTAGGTGCTCCATGAGCGAAAATACGAAAGTTTCCAGAAGCGAGCAAATTTTACAAGCACTCGCCAGAATGCTGGAATCTAATCATGGCCAACGTATTACTACGGCAGCTCTAGCGAAGGAAGTCGGCGTTTCAGAAGCAGCGCTTTACCGCCACTTCCCTAGCAAGGCACGTATGTTCGAGGGGTTAATTGGCTTTATTGAAGAAACTATTTTCTCTAGAGCTAATATCATTACGTCTTCAGATAGCCCGGCGATTCGCCAGTGCGAACAGATCCTAACCTTAGTGTTAGCTTTTATTGAGCGCAATCCAGGGATGGCCCGCATTCTCACAGGAGACGCTCTTGCAGGCGAAACTGATAGGCTTCGCCATCGCGTCAACCAGTTCTTTGAGCGGCTGGAGACACAATTGAAGCAAGTGATGCGCGAGGCTGAGTTTAAAGAAGGGCTACGCACGGAAACGACAGCGGGCATCACCGCAAACCTAATGATTGCCGTGCTTGAAGGAAGGATTCGTCAATTTGTCAGGAGCGAGTTTCAACGTAAGCCAACCGAAAATTGGAATGATCAATGGCAAAGACTTGCTGTAGGCCTTTTTCGCCCAGCCTAATTGTTCGCTACAACCCATTAACCAGATAGACTGGCAGAGTTTGCCTGGTTAATTACTATTCACACCGATAAGCTTCTAAAAGGTCACATTCCACTAATGGCGGCGGTGTTACTTCTTGCTGAGGCTTTTTATTTATTTCCGCCAGCAATGCAGCCTGTTGCATTTGCATTATCAAAGCGGGTGCCGACACCAATTGCACACCGGCTTCATCTAGTGCAGGAATCGCCTTTTCCAAAAAAGTAGTCGTAATAGGATAAGGATGACCAATCACAACAGCAGAACCGTGCTTTCTCGCAATTTTCACAGCGCGAATAAACTGCTGGCTCAAAAAGGCCTCTGTTTGTTCGTGATCAAGAAAGATATCCCGACTCAACGCCGGAATCCCTTCTTTTCGGGCAGTGCTCCAAGCAACACTCCCACGCGTTGTCCGGCTATCGAGAAAGAAAAGATTACGAGATTTTGCAACTTCCATCACCCACTTCATCGGCACTCGCTGACGTGTCAGCAAACTCCCCATATGATTATTCAAACCAACAGCATAAGGAACGGCATCTAAGTCATCATGCAGAATCTTTTTAAAGCGAGCCTCTGATAAGTCAGGCGTTAGCGCTCCAGGGCCTAATTTTAAGTTTTGATCATTAGCCATAGGTGCATGCAGCATGACATCTTTACCGAGCTGGTGAGCAGCAATAGCAAGCAGCCGCCCATGAGCAGAGTAAGGTAGAACGGCATAGGTAACGGGCCCAGGCAACGCAAGTGCTGCTCGACCTTGAGCTAAATTATTACCGATATCATCAATTACAATAACAATACGCGGCTGTATAACGGCATCCAAATTGTTACCCGCCTGACAGCTAAAACTAACGGCCAAGCAGATGCCACAAATCACTCCATACCAGCGAACAGTCATTAAGACGCTGTCACTTTTCCAACAATAGTTAACGCTTTAAGTAAGTTAAGCGCTTCATAAAGTTGATAATCTCTTTGCGACAAACCCTTCTGAGCTTCTTCTAATTCGTTATCTTTCAATTGCTCAGTTTGTCCATTAAATAAGTGACCCGACAGATCCTTTTCTTTTGGAAAGTCTCTACCTTGTACTTTTTTCAGTTCAGCTTCTTCGACCACTACATCTGGCTGTATGCCTTGCGCTTGAATTGAACGACCACTTGGCGTGAAATACCGAGCCGTTGTAAGTTTCAGTGCACGGCGCTGTGTTAAAGGTAAAATAGTTTGCACAGAGCCTTTTCCAAAACTCCCGGTTCCCATAATCACAGCACGCTTATGATCTTGAAGCGCACCAGCAACAATTTCTGAAGCAGACGCAGAGCCACCATTAATCAACACGACCATTGGCACTTTTGCCAACATTACGTCCTCTGTTGCCATAAATTCAGTATCCGCACTGGCTAGGCGACCTTGTGTATAAACAATCATGCCTTTATCTATAAAAGCATCCACAACCTCAACTGCCGCCTGCAAAACCCCACCGGGATTGTTTCTCAAATCAAGTACGATACCTTGCAGAGCGCTCTTTTCCTGAACTTTAAGAAGGGCTTTCTTAAGATCACTCCCCGTATTCCCTTGGAACTGAGTAATCCGTAAATACGCATACTCCTCACCAAGCATTTTATGCTTAATACTCGTTACCTTGATCACATCACGAACTACTTTAATGTTTCGAGGCTTATCCTCTCCTTCGCGCAGGACAGTTAAGACAATCTCAGTACCAGGCTTACCTCGCATACGGCTAATAGCGCCATCTAAGCCCATGCTTTTAACAGACTCATCATCAATTCGAGTAATCAAATCACCCGCTTTAATACCCGCTTTAACCGCTGGAGTATCATCGATGGGGGCAATCACGCGGATAAAACCATCTTCAAGACTAATCTCAATCCCAACGCCGCCAAACTCGCCACTGGTATGCTCTCGTAATTCATCAAAAGCTTCAGGCTCCAAATAGGACGAATGGGGGTCTAAGCCCGAAATCATTCCACGAATAGCATCTTCCAATACTTTAGCGTCATCTACTGGTTCAACATATGAGTTCTTTATGCGATCGAATACCTCGCTAAAACGCCTCAACTCTTCTAAAGGTAGCGCTTTAGGAACCGCAGAATCAGGAGGCACTACGGTTTGAGACAGTACTGTTGCACTTAGTCCTAAGCTAATAAATATGCTAACCAGCTTTAACGATAGTTTCACTGCTGCCACCTTTTAATAAAAACATTTATCATCCTTAATGACGGACAAACCAACGTTTGGGATTAATTGCTTTACCTTTATGTCGGATCGCAAAATATAGGCCTGGTTCACTATTTCCGCCACTACTGCCCAGTGTCGCGATAGATTCACCTTGAGACACCCAGTCACCGGTCTCTTTAAGCAAGCTGTCATTCTGACCATAGAGGCTCATATAGCCTCCCCCATGATCGACAATAGTCAATAAACCGTAGCCTCTTAGCCAATCTGAAAACACTACTCTACCATGATGTACTGCCGCTACAGATCCACCGGTACTACCTGATAGTAATACACCATCGTAACTTAGATTATTCTGAACATTACCATAAGCACGCAGAATTTTTCCTTTCACTGGCCATTTCAACTTACCTTTAAGGCTGGCAAATGTTTTATTATTTTGCGTAAGGTTTGCTGAAGAGATCGACTTCTCGATATCGGTTAAAAGCTTTTCTAAGCGTTTTTTATCGCGCCGTAATTGCTTAAGCTTAGTCTGAGAACTAACAACCCGCTTACCTATAGTGCTAAGTGATTGTTTACGTTGCTCACGCAAGCTTGTGAGTGATGCTAGCGAACCTTTCAAACGATCACGATTATTGACAATAGCCTGTTGCGTCGTATCGATAGAAAGATGTGTCGACTTGAGATCATTCAATAGCGCTTGATATTGCGCCATCTCTTTAACTTGAGCAGCACTAAAACGATCATAATAATGCGTCATTCGCGATATTTGTTCAGGGTCTCGTTGATTCAACAACATAAAAAGACGAGGCTGCGCACCCAGCCTATATTGCTGTCGAATAATCTGCTCTAAGCGCTCTTGGCTCTTCTCAAGACTTACTTCTAAACGAGCTTTGCTAGCTTGGTAGCCAGACAGATCTACCTTTAAGGTAGTCAACTTCTTATCAAGCTGATGGATTTTTTTACCTAGTACACTGATCTCTTGCTCTGTCGTTGTGAGTGCACGCTCTGCTACACCTTGTTTTTTTCGGTCTCTCTTTAGCTGAGATTGAACTTTGTTAATATTTTTTTTAAGAGTACTCAGCTGTGATTTTGTAGCTTGCTGATCCGCCGCTACGGCATAAGTACTTTTATACTCACCCAGAAAAAGCGCTAAGCAGACAAACAAGTATAAAAAAGGCCGTATAGACGGCCTTATTAATTTACTGGGTTTTAGCAAGGCTATGCCCCGTCATTTCAGCAGGCTGTGGTAACCCCATTAAATCCAAAATTGTCGGAGCCAAATCACATAAGGCTCCATCTTCTAGAGACAGCCCCTGCTTATTAGGACCATCATAAATCAATGCAACCGGAAAGTTAGTATGCGCTGTATGTGGCTGTCCTGATGTAGGATCCAACATCATCTCCACATTCCCATGATCGGCCGTCACTAAAGTTTCCCCTCCCACTTCAGCCATCGCCGCCAAAACACGTGTTAAGCAACTATCGACAACCTCTACTGCTTTAACTGCCGCATCAAAGACACCCGTATGCCCGACCATATCTCCATTAGGGTAATTACAAACAATCAGATCATATTTGCCACTTTTGATTGCAGCCACCAGTTTATCAGTTAATTCTGGCGCGCTCATTTCAGGCTGTAAATCATAGGTAGCCACTTGAGGAGATGAGACCAAAATACGCTCCTCACCTGGATAAACGGCTTCCTGCCCACCGTTAAAGAAGAAGGTAACATGCGCATACTTCTCTGTTTCTGAAATGCGCAATTGCGTTTTCCCTTGAGCAGAGATGTATTCACCTAAATCATTAACGATTGTTGCAGGTAAATAAGCACAAGCAGCAGGAATAGTTGCGGCATACTCAGTCATCATGACGTAATCAACCAATGCAGGAGTCGATGTTCGGGCGAACCCTGAAAAACCTTCATCCTCTACAAATGCACGCGTGATCTCTCTCGATCTATCTGGACGAAAATTAGCACAGATCACTGCATCACCATCACTAATAACACCAACGGCAGCGCCATTCTTTTGAATAACTGTCGCCTTTACAAACTCATCATTTTCATCACGTTCATAAGCAGCCTCTAATGCCTCTACAGATGAGTTGGCAACACAGGCGGCTTGCCCCAATGTCATTGCATCATAAGCTTGTTGCACACGATCCCAACGATTATCCCTATCCATCGCATAATATCGACCAACAACCGTGGCAACTCCACCGACACCTAGCTCAGCAAATAGAGCTTGGGCTTTTTCTAATGAAGGCTTAGCTGAACGCGGGGGAGTATCCCGTCCATCCAATACAGCGTGTAAATAAACATTCTGCGCGCCTCTCTGAACAGCCATTCTTATCAGCGCAAATATATGCTCTTCATGGCTATGTACACCACCTGGCGATAGTAGCCCTAAAATATGCACCGCTTTTTGTTGTTGAACCGCTTTATCCATTGCGCTTGTCAGCACATCGTTTTCAAAAAAGTCACCGTCGTCTATCGCTTTAGATATACGAGTAAAGTTCTGATAAACCGTACGGCCTGCGCCAATATTCATATGACCGACTTCAGAATTCCCCATTTGCCCGTCAGGCAAGCCTACAGCTAAACCTGAAGTTGCTATGCGAGAATTAGGATTATTCGCCAGCAACTGATCCCACATAGGGGTGTTTGCCACATCAATGGCAGAAGAAGGAGTCGACTCAATGCCAAAGCCATCTAGGATAATTAGTGCTTTGGGGATACGCATATTACTCATATGAATTCAGGCCAATATCGTCTAAAGAAGATCACGTATTTTACTTTGATTCACAGCAATTGGCTAACAACGCCTTGCAATTCATCTTGCCCTCTTATATGAGACGCTTTGTCAATGTATAATCTTCGCTCGAAATGAGGTGCCGGCTTCGCGGCGTTATGACGGTTTAGGAAACATAATGGAACAATTGATTGAATTCGCCACTAACAACTTTATGCTGATAGCGGCTTGGCTAGTAACACTTTTGATGATTATGTGGTCTGAAGGCCAAAAAGCTGGCAAGTCTGTTTCACCAGCCGTAGCTACCCAGCTGATGAATAAACAAGACGCTGTGCTGATTGATATTCGCACTAAGAAAGAGTGGGACACTGGCCATATTACAGGCTCAAAGCACGTCCCTCTTGCAGACTTTACCCGTCGCTTACAGGAAGTAGAAAAATTCAAAACTCGCCCTGTTATTGTTGTCTGTAATATGGGACAAACAGCAGGCGCTGCCAGCAAGCAACTAAAAGCTGCAGGTTTTGATAACGTATTACGTCTACAAGGCGGAATTACTGAATGGAAAGGCCAAAATTTGCCTATCGTAAAAAAGGCCTGAGTTAAATGATTACAGTTTATAGTTCTGACTGGTGCCCTTTTTGCACAAATGCAAAAAGGCTGCTGGACCATAAAGGTGTAAAGTACACCGAGATTAAAGTCGACAACCAACCCAATAAACGGGCTGAAATGGTGGAATTAAGCGGCCGCACTAGCGTACCGCAAATTTTCATTGGTAAAACACATGTTGGCGGCTGCGATGAGCTTTATGCATTAGAACGACAAGGGCAGCTCGATACTCTAATTTCAACACAGAATTAAGGATTAAAAATGTCAGAGAATGACCAGGTTGCTGAGCAGCCAAAAGGACCACAGTTTTCTATTCAGCGTGTATATGTAAAGGACGCTTCGTTAGAAACGCCTAACAGCCCTCAAATCTTCACGAAGAAGTGGCAGCCAGAGATCAATCTGGAAATGAACACAAAAACCACACCTCTTAGCGAAGAACATTTTGAAGTTGTTCTAACGCTAACAGTGACAGTTAAAAACGAAGAAGATACTGCATTTTTAGTAGAAGTTCAGCAAGGTGGGATTTTTCAAGTCTCTGGCATGAACGAGCAGGAAGTCAGCCACACGTTAGGTGCATTTTGTCCTAACTTGCTTTTCCCGTATGCTCGCGAGACGATTGATACGCTTGTAACTAAAGCTAGCTTCCCTCCACTGATGCTAGCACCCGTTAATTTTGATGCGCTTTATGCTCAGCAAATGCAACAAAAGGCAGCACCGGCTACTGCCGAACAACACTGATCTATCAGTGCACTGCAAGCTCAACGAGGTTGAGCTTGCAATTACGCTCCCTATTCAGATAGCACTACCTCTTTCCTCACCGCAGACTTATCCCCAACCCAACCGACTAGATCCGTCCACATACGCCCGATATCCTTGCGTGACGGCATAATGCCCGCATGAGGTAACTCTATTGTCATGACAGGGATTTGTTTTACAAACCACGCATAGTTACCCAAAGACCCTGGATAGGTACCTAACTGTCGTAAATAAAGAGGCCCTAGTTTTTTAGGTGGCTTTAAACTACTACCATCAAAATCCAGAATTCCGTGAGGTGCGTGCACTGACACAACAACATCCGGGCGATACTCTTCTATCAACTGATGAATAACTTGAGACTCTGGTTCACTAAGAGGCGCTTTCCCTGGATAGTAGCGAGACCTTTCACGGGCTTTTTTCTTCCAATGAACCAATGGCTCAGGAAAACCTGATGCAGGAATAAAGTTACGATTCAAATCTACTTTATTAAGATTGACTCGTGAAGAGCGCGAGCGCAACAAACCATCTGGGTTAGCCAACGGAAGAAAATGCCAATCATAAGCACCACTATGATGCTTACTGAGTGTTTTCAACCACTTGAAGGTCACACTGACACTGGAGTATTCATCACCATGAATACCACCAATAAAGAGAACCTTAGGTGCATCGCTACGAATCGCAGGGAAATGTTTTTCCAGAATAGCTAAGCCTCCAACTGAATAAAAACGGGGCTCATCAAATGCTATTTTATTACATTCACGCACAGACACACTAGAAAGTTTACGGCCAATTTTCCCGCACAATACCTGTACATCCGTTTGAATATTTTTATGCGAACTGGGTTGTATGTTGGTTGTCGCAAACGACAGAGCAGGTAACACACATAAAAAGCTCGCTAGAAACAAAAGACGATTTTTGATCAAGGGAAATATTCACCGATAGTAATAGAGATGACTGTATAAAAGAGTGTAGCTCACTATAAAAAATGATTCCGCATTTCAAACAGAGCTTTTATAACCGTGTTGGCGCCACGCTTCATAAACCACAATGGCGCATGCGTTTGAAAGATTCAAGCTTCGGCTACCATCACACATCGGTAATTTAACACACTGCTCAATCGGTAAGCTTTCTCTTACATCTACCGGTAGACCGCGGGTTTCAGGGCCAAACAGAAGCACATCACCCTCAGCAAAACTAACATCGCTATGAAAGCTTTGCCCTTTCGTTGTCAGTGCCCATACTTTAGGAGAGCCCAGCTCATTCAAGCACCCTTCTAAAGAATCATGAACGCGCATTGCTGCAAATTCATGATAATCGAGCCCCGCTCGACGTAGTTTTTTATCATCAAGCTCAAAACCTAACGGTTTTATTAAATGCAGATGAAATCCTGTATTGGCACACAAACGGATAATATTGCCCGTATTAGGCGGTATTTCAGGCTCAAAAAGAACAACATGCAGCATAATGCTTCTCGTTAAAATATATCAGTGAGCATTATACCGCCCTACACCCAAAATCACTCCTCTTCTGTACTTTCAACGACTAATTTGAGGTCTTTAATTTTCCGTGTCAGCGTATTACGCCCCCAACCTAGCAACTCAGCCGCATCTCGCCGTCTCCCTGCGGTATGTTTTAATGCCGTTTCAATCATTATCTTTTCAAATGCAGGCATCGCTGCATCAATCACGCCTCGCTTGCCAGCACTCAATTGCTGATCAACCCAGTTGCGTAAAGCGTGCTCCCAATTCGAAGGAATAACTTCAGCAGAACCTTGCTGCTCAACCAGTTCAGGAGGCATATCTGAAACCAATACTTCCCGCCCAGAAGCCATGACAGTTAACCAACGGCAGGTATTTTCTAGCTGTCGAACATTACCCGGCCACGCTAAGTCACACATAAACGCTTCGGTCTCAGGCTTTAAAACTTTTGCCTCAACATTTAGCTCGTCTGCTGAACGCATAAGAAAGTGCCTAGCCAAGCGCGGTATATCTTCTTTACGCTCAAACAGCTGCGGAATATGAATGCGAATAACATTTAGGCGGTGAAATAAATCTTCACGAAACCGCCCTTCCTGAACCAAGCCTTCAAGGTCCTGATGAGTTGCTGCAATAATACGCACATCAACTTTAACGGCGGTATGCCCACCCACTCGATAAAACTCACCGTCGGCAAGCACTCGCAGCAAACGTGTCTGAGTTTCCGCCGGCATATCGCCAATTTCATCTAAAAATAACGTACCGCCATCAGCTTGTTCAAATCGCCCATGACGGGAAGCAGCAGCCCCAGTGAAGGCTCCTTTTTCATGACCGAAAAGCTCTGACTCTATCAAGTCTTTTGGAATTGCCGCCATATTTAGCGCTATAAAGGATGCAGATGATCGCGGGCTATGTGTATGCAAAGCGTGTGCGACAAGCTCTTTACCTGTACCCGACTTTCCATTTATTAAGACTGTTATATTAGATTGGGATAAACGCCCAATAGCCCTAAAAACTTCCTGCATGGCAGGTGCTTCACCAATAATTTCTGCAGTATCTACCTCGGCAGGCTCAACACTTTCTTGGCGCTGCTCAAAAGCATGCTCAACCGCTCTTGTTACTAAGGCAACCGCATCATCAACATCAAAAGGTTTAGGTAAGTACTCAAACGCCCCCCCTTGATAAGAGGCAACTGCGCTATCTAGGTCAGAATGCGCCGTCATAATAATGATAGGCATCTGCGGATGTGTTTTGTGTATACGTTCAAGTAGCTGCAAACCATCGATACCCGGCATACGAATATCGCTAATGACTGCATCTGGGGTAGTTTTTTCAAGCTGCTTTAGTACGTCATCCGCTTTTTCAAATACTTGCGTATCAATACCTACCTGACTTAATGCTCTTTCAAGCACCCATCGAATAGAGCGGTCATCATCCACTATCCAAACTTTACCGGGCATTTTCATTACCTAACTCCAAGGGGATATTGAGTGAAAAACGTGTACACCCTGGCTCACTGCTACACTCAATCAGCCCATGATGTTGATTAATAATAGATTGCGCTATAGACAGCCCTAGCCCCGACCCATCTGCTCGACCGCTAATCATCGGATAAAAAACTGTATTAAGTATATCGGTAGGTATCCCTGGGCCATTATCGATAATATCGAGACAGCACACTAACCTATGCCGCTCAGAACCCAGCGTAACCTGGCGCTTTGCACGAGTTCGAAGAAAGATCTCTGGGGCATCTACCGAATTTTCCTGTAATGCCTGCATTGCATTTCTTACAACATTTAATACCGCTTGAATAATTCGCTCTGAATCACCCGTAAATTCTGGAATACTCGGATCATAATCTCTTTTCAAGGTTAACTGACCAGCGCATTCTGCATCAACTAACACACAGACTCTCTCAAGCACGGCATGGATATTAACCTGCTCTTGCTTAGGAAGCTGATGCGAGCCCAATAATCGATCAACCAAATTCCTTAAGCGATCAACCTCTTCGATAATGACATGCGTATATTCATGTAACGCTTCATCGTCTAACTCTCTTTCGAGCAACTGTGCAGCGCCTCGAATCCCCCCCAAAGGGTTTTTGATTTCGTGCGCCATTCCTCTTACCAAGTTCCGGGTAGCCGCATGGTGTGACAACAACTCTTCTTCGCGCTCAATGCGCAATAACCGGTCTCTTGCTTGAATCTCAATTAACAACATAGGGCTATGCTGCAAAGGTAAAGGATTGACGCTGTAATCAACCGTAAGCTCATGCCCACTCAGCGTCAGTAGTTTTGCTTCACGACGGGTGTACGGATGGCCAGAGCTAATTGATTTCTGTAATACAGCTAATTCATCTGCATCACTTGTCAGCCACTGCTCAACACTGCAATGACTCAATCGCTTAGCTGTTGCTTCTAGCAGCATCTCTGCTGCAGGGTTCATATAATCAATACGCAGTTTGTCATCCAGCAGAATCACACTAGTTGAGAGATTTTCTAACGTTTGCTTATGTGTTTGTTTTCGAAACATCCGCACGACCACCTGATACTTTGTTAAGCACAATGCAAAATAAGCGCCAACTTATAAACAAAAATTTTTTACAACCAGGAAGCGCTACCAATACGCTTAGGGACATATGAGCAAGAAATAACAACACTCATATCACTATAACACCACTCTATAGCGCACCATTATAGTGCACCTCACTTTATCAGTGCATTATCTTTACCATTGCAGTAAATAGCAGGCACAAAAAAACCTCCCTAAGGAGGTTTTTTTCAAACAATCTCAATTAGCAAGAGTAGTACAAGTCATACTCTACTGGGTGAGTCGTCTGATTTACTTTATCAACCTCAGCCTGCTTCACTGTAATGTATGCATCAAGCATATCATCAGTAAAGACATTACCGCGTGTCAAGAATTCACGGTCAGCGTCTAGCTCTTCCAGTGCTTCAGCTAAAGAGCCACACACCTGTGGAATTTCTGCAGCTTCTTCTGGAGGAAGGTCATACAGATCTTTATCTGCAGCATCACCAGGATGAATTTTGTTCTGAATACCGTCAAGACCAGCCATCATAAGTGCTGCAAAGCACAGGTATGGGTTAGCAATTGGATCAGGGAAACGAGTTTCAATACGGCGTGCTTTAGCAGTCGTTACGTAAGGAATACGGATAGAAGCAGAACGGTTACGAGCAGAGTAAGCCAGCATTACAGGCGCTTCAAAATGAGGAACCAAGCGCTTATAAGAGTTCGTACCCGGATTAGTCAGTGCACAAAGCGCTTTAGCATGCTTAATGATACCACCGATGTAGAACAAAGCAGTTTCGCTCATACCTGCATAAGCGTCACCAGCAAAGATGTTCACGCCATCTTTAGACAAAGACTGATGAACATGCATACCAGAACCATTATCACCAACGATTGGTTTAGGCATGAAGGTCGCAGTTTTACCATACGCATGAGCAACATTATGTACGCAGTATTTTAAAATCTGTACTTCATCTGCTTTGTTTACCAGTGTATTAGCACCAACACCGATTTCACACTGACCAGCAGTCGCTACTTCATGGTGATGAACTTCAACATCCAAGCCCATAGCCGTCATTGCGTTACACATGTTTGCACGCAAGTCGTGTAGAGAATCTACAGGAGGAACTGGGAAGTAACCGCCTTTTACACGCGGACGGTGACCAGAGTTACCGCCTTCGTATTTGTTATTTGTAGACCATGCAGCTTCTTCAGAAGTAATTGTGTAACCACAACCACTCATTTCATTGTGAAAGTGCACTTCATCAAATACGAAAAATTCTGGTTCAGGACCAAACATGGCAGTATCAGCAATGCCCGTAGACTTCAGATACTCTTCTGCGCGGCGTGCAACAGAACGAGGATCGCGCTCATAGCCTTGACCCGTTACAGGTTCAACGATGTCACAGCGAACAATGATAGTAGACTCTTCAGAAAATGGATCCAAGACAGATGCACTATCATCTGGCTGAAGAATCATGTCAGATTCATTAATACCCTTCCAACCTTCGATAGAAGAGCCGTCGAACATCTTTCCTTCTTCAAAGAAGTCATCACCCATCTGATGAACAGGAATAGTAACGTGCTGCTCTTTACCTTTAGTGTCAGTGAATCGCATATCAACCCACTTAACATCATTTTCTTCGATTAACTTCAGAGTCTTCTCTGACATTTGGCTCTCTCCACATCAAAATTTTGTCAGACACGTAAAAAACACGGTCCTGAAAAACGTATCGGCCTAAGCCGGCTTAATATTTCAAAAGCAACTAGTGTGCCAACACATATGTACTTGATTTTAGTACACCAGCCACTTTTCAAACCCATAAAACGCACCAAAATAAACCACACAACACAACGACCGCACCATAACAGTGCACAGAAACACATTACATATTCCGCTTTTTATAGCCGTTAACATCATACTCCAACCTAAAACAAAGTTCTTGTGGAAAAAAGACGTACAAACCTAACTATTAATCAGGATCAACATTGCTATTGCGTGTATAATGCGGCCTTTATGAAAATCTCTACAGGTACTTCCACGTGATCGAGAAGCTGAGAAATATCGCCATCATTGCGCACGTTGACCATGGTAAAACCACCTTGGTTGACAAACTGCTGCTGCAATCAGGCACCCTGACCCGCCGTGATGAAAGCACAGAGCGCATTATGGACTCCAACGACCAGGAGAAAGAGCGCGGTATTACCATTCTGGCAAAAAACACAGCCATTGAGTGGAACGACTACCATATCAACATTGTTGACACACCAGGACATGCTGATTTTGGCGGTGAAGTTGAACGCGTACTATCAATGGTAGACTGTGTTTGCTTGCTGGTTGATGCTGTAGATGGCCCGATGCCACAAACACGCTTTGTAACACAAAAAGCATTTAGCCAAGGTCTGCGCCCAATCGTAGTCATCAATAAAGTCGACCGCCCAGGTGCTAACCCTGATCGCGCGGTTGATCTTGTCTTTGACCTATTTGATTCTTTAGGCGCTACTGACGAACAGCTCGACTTCCCGATTATTTTTGCGTCTGCCATCAACGGCATCGCAGGTCTGGAACATGACAACCTAGCTGAAGATATGACACCGCTGTTTGAAGCAATCATCAAACATGTACCACCACCTGAAGTAGACGTTGATGGTTCATTCCAGATGCAGATTTCTGCTTTGGATTACAACAGCTATGTTGGTGTTATTGGTGTAGGTCGCATTAAGCGCGGTACAGTCAATCTGAACCAACAAGTAAAAATCATTGGCGCTGATGGCAAAATACGCAGCGGCCGTGTACAAAAAATCATGGGTTACCTTGGCCTTGAGCGTGTAGACGTAAATACTGCTCGTGCAGGTGATATCGTTTGTGTCACAGGTATAGATGTACTGAACATCTCTGATACGTTATGTGACCCAGAGAACGTAGAGGCATTACCGCCGTTATCAGTGGATGAGCCTACGGTTTCCATGACATTCCAAGTGAATGACTCTCCGTTCGCAGGTAAAGATGGCAAGTTCGTTACCACTCGTAATATTAGAGAACGCTTGGATCGCGAACTGATTCATAACGTTGCTCTGCGCGTTACAGAAGGCGAGACACCGGATAAATTCCGCGTATCAGGCCGTGGTGAGCTTCATCTATCAGTATTGATCGAAACTATGCGTCGCGAAGGTTTCGAGCTAGGTGTGTCTCGTCCAGAAGTTATCCAGAAAGACGTTGATGGTGTTACCCACGAGCCTTTTGAAGTCGTCATGATTGACGTAGAAGAAGATCATCAGGGCAGCATCATTGAAGAAGTAGGCAAACGTGGTGGTGACATGACCAACATGGAAGTGGATGGTACAGGCCGTATTCGCCTAACCTTCCTTATTCCATCACGTGGTCTGATCGGCTTCCGTAGCCAATTCCTGACAATGACATCAGGCACAGGCATCATGACTTCAATCTTCGACCATTATGGCCCGGTCAAAACAGGTGAAGTGGCAGTCCGTAGCAATGGTGTATTGGTCACTATGGTTACCGGTAAAGCACTTGGCTATTCGTTATGGAACTTGCAGGCGCGCGGACGTCTTTGCATCTCTCCTAACGTTGATGTTTATGAAGGCATGATTCTAGGTATCCATACTCGTACAAACGACTTAGCAGTTAACCCTATCAAAGGTAAGCAGCTAACTAACGTACGTTCATCTGGTACTGATGAAAACATTCAGCTAACGCCACCGATTCGCTTCACGCTAGAACAAGCGCTAGATTTCATCGAAGATGATGAGCTAGTTGAAGTGACACCGAACCACATTCGTTTACGTAAGAAATTCCTTACAGAAAACGAACGTAAACGTTTTGCACGTACTGGCAAATAAGTAAGCAATAATAAAAAGGCGACTCTTTAGTCGCCTTTTTTTCGCCTATAGATTCCCTTTCCTCATCTTCCCACTCTATACTTTAAGCACACTTCCCGTATCAGCTAAGGATTAACCATGCGGACGCTTTATCCTGAAATACATCCATATAAAGAGCACTTAATTAACGTTGATTCACAGCACACTTTATATGTAGAAGAGAGTGGTAATGCAGAAGGTATTCCAGTGTTGTTTATTCACGGAGGCCCAGGTGGTGGCACTAGCGGTGCTCAACGACGTTTTTTCAACCCCGAAAAGTACCGCATAATATTATTTGACCAACGCGGTTGCGGAAAATCCACACCTCACGCAAGCTTGGAAAACAACACAACACAGCACCTTATCAATGACATTGAAAAAATTCGCGAGCTACTGAGCATCGACGAATGGCTTCTCTTTGGCGGTTCTTGGGGCTCTACTCTTAGCCTTCTTTATGCCCAAGACTATCCAGAAAAAGTATCTGGGATGATATTACGCGGTATTTTCTTAGCCAGAGAGCAAGACCTACATTGGTTTTACCAACAGGGCGCAAGCTCCATATTCCCTGACTACTGGAAAGACTTCACTCATTTAATTCCTTTAGAAGAACGCAACAACTTACTATCTGCCTACCATCAACGCCTGACGTCAAAGAATGAAATTGAAAGAATGGCCGCCGCAAAAGCTTGGGCAGTATGGGAAGGGCGCTGCTCAACATTAGACCCTAACCCCAATATTGTTGAACACTTTGCTGATCCACATACAGCACTTTCTATAGCGCGTATAGAAGCCCATTACTTTATCAATCAGGCATTTATCCAAAGCAACCAGATTATCAACAACGCCAGTAAAATCGCTCAGACACGAACCATTTTGGTGCATGGTCGATATGATATGGTTTGCCCTATAGAGCAAGCGTATGCTTTGCACCAAGCGCTACCTAACGCTGAACTACATATTGTGAGAGATGCCGGCCACTCATCATTCGAGGCAGGTACTATCGACAACCTAATACGTGCTACTGATGATTTTGCACGCTCGAGCGCTTAAGGGAAGTTATGAAAGGTTTAATTCAACGTGTTAGCGAAGCTTCTGTAGAGGTCGATGGCCGTATTATTGGCGAAATAGGCCCCGGCATTCTTCTATTACTAGGAATAGAAAAAAACGATACAGAAGAAACTGCCGATAAGTTATTAAAAAAGGTTCGTACTTATCGCATTTTTTCTGACGAAGAAGGGAAAATGAATCTAAACCTTCAGCAAGCTAACGGAGGCTTACTTATTATTTCTCAGTTCACACTGGTAGCCGATACCAAAAAAGGACTTCGCCCAGGCTTTTCCAACGGCGCTTCTCCTGAACAAGGCCAAACCCTCTATAACTACTTTTCTACTCAAGCCCAAGCCACAGACACCCATACACAAACAGGTGAGTTTGGCGCTGATATGAAAGTAAGGCTTTTGAATGATGGGCCTGTTACTTTTTTGCTAGAAGCAAACTAGCTGCAAAAGCAACCTACGTTATATTATTAACATTATTCTGTAGCTGAGCTAGGCGATGCCTAGCCGCTGCAGAAGCACCACTCATATCCACCGAGCGGCGCGTTGCATAATACTCAGCATTAAAAAGATCAAAATATGCATCTAGAACATCTGCACTATGGTGATCACTGACTTCGCGTAACATTTGGGCAGCAACCTCTGCAGTACAAAGATGATGTTCTTCTGCAGATTGTCGCAGATGGTAACGAGATATAGCAGTTGTATTAGGTTGCATTACTGGTAAATCATCTAGATAACGACTCAGTCGAAACATACGACGCGCCTGCCTCCACGTGCCGTCTAAGATAATAAACGCGGGAGTCTTTTCTGATAAATTTTCACTAACGATCATTCTTTGCTGATAACTCTCGCCAGAAGGAAAAACGATACAGGGTTGATATTGTTCATCAGCAAGCGCATCAATGAATGCAGGGTCCGGCTCTGTTCGTGACCATTTAAATACTCGTGCACCGTCAATTGCATCAACAATTAATCGACCCGTATTCGTTGGCTTATAAACTTCATCATTATGTGTCAGCAACCAAAAAACAGCACTCGCTTTAACCTTAGGTTTGTCAGAACACAGACAACTAAGCAAAGGAAGAAAGCATCCCTTACAACGCCCGATATTAGAACCTCTCGTTACAAAAGGTTTACGCGGAGCGTTTATATCAAAGGCCACTACTGCAACCTCATTGGTGCTTGCTCATTCACATCAAATAGTGATGCAGACACTCCCCAATCTAGTTGCAAACAACCTTTATGCATCCAGTACAAAATTTGATGCATCTCCTGATGAGTGAGCACACTAAAACCAAACACCTCATCCTGACTGCCCACATAGAAACTCAGGCGATACTGCCCTTTTTGGAAGCTAATATCTAAGCGCCGCAAAAGAGATGCCGTGAAGTTTTTATGCTCCAGATTAGATTCTTGTCTAACAGATTGGCTTTGCTTTGCTTTGTCGTGCTCAAATTGAGCCATTGCACTCTGATGCTCTAGAGGCGTTTTACTAATTTTTTCAGACGTCTGCTGCACCAACTTTGGTGATGCATCTAGCAACTTCAAGACTAAACGCCTTGTAAGCCAAAAATCCACTCTTTGATGGCCATTGTCCAAGTTACCAATCAGACGAATACGATCTTCAATAACATCAAAATAAAAAGAAAGAGAGGCAAGATTGATCATCTAATTCCCTGTTGAACGACCATGGAATTAATATGATAACGAATCACCCTCCCGTTGTATTCATAAAGCGAACAATTTGAACATCACCATCAGTAGTAAAATGGTGCTCTTCTGGTTTATGTATTATTGCTTCACGAATAGTTGCTTTCAAACGCTCGACATCACCCGGATAACGTCTAATAACGGCCTTGAGATCAACAGAATTTTCATTGCCCAAACAGAGTAACAAGCGCCCCTCTACCGTTACTCTGACTCGGTTACAATCTCCACAGAAGTTATGACTATGAGGGGAGATAAAACCAACACGGGAATCGCTATCAATCATGTTCCAATAACGAGACGGACCTCCAGTAGTGTCGTTAGATGACGCTAAAGGATACTTTTCATCGATTATTGAGTGAATTTCATCACTTGAACAGTAAGTCTCTGCACGGTCATGTTCTGAAATACTCCCCAGAGGCATCTCTTCAATAAAGGAAATATCTAAACCTTTATCCCGTATAAAGCGCACAAGATCCAATACTTCATGATCATTTCGCCCCTTTAAGATAACTGCATTGAGTTTTACTTTATCAAACCCCGCATCACATGCAGCGTCAATACCCTCTAAAACCTGACCAAGACGCCCCGTTCGCGTAAGCTCTTTAAACAAAGAGGCATCTAAGCTATCAAGGCTTATATTTATTCTGGTCACTCCCGCAGCTTTTAGATCCGAGGCAAAACGAACAAGCTGAGAACCATTAGTCGTCAAGCAAAAATCAATTAGTCCTGGAAGAGAGCCTATTCCATTAAATAAGCTAATTACATCCTTTCTAACAAGAGGCTCGCCACCTGTTAGTCTAATTTTGTTGACCCCCATCTCAGTAAAAGCACGCGCTATCAGCGTAATCTCTTCTAGCGACAATACCTCTTCACGAGGTAAAAAAGTCATCACCTCGTCCATACAATAAACACAGCGAAAATCACACCGGTCAGTCACTGACATGCGAACATATGTAATGCGCCTTCCAAATGGATCAATCAGCTGCTCATTCATCACTTACCCTCTAAACCTGTCAACTAACGAGCTAATTGACGACAACCTTTAAGATCAACAAAAAAGAATACTGCCTAAGTAGTTACAGCAACAGAACCAAAACATCCCGCTTTATGAGCCAAGCCCAAAGAGCTTAGTTGATAGCTCAAAAGGCATAAGCCACTAAAAATTACCGAGATTCGTTGCCCTTTAAATATTCCATGACAAATACAAGCATGCTATCTACATCTGCCAAATGCATAACTTTAAGGTCTGATGTAATTGTATTGGGCTCATCCGAAGCTATTGCAATAATATTCTTATCTTCAGGAAAGATAAGTGGACGCCCTAAAGAGGGGCGATGCAATTCTATTTTAGGGATAGTTTCTCTCTTAAAGCCTTCAACTAAAACTAAATCCAAATTCGCTAAATCAAGTTTACTCACTAAATCCGCTAACACCGGTTCTTGCGGTTCTGGCTTATCAACCATTAACGCCCAACGATTAGCTGAGGCAATAAGCATCTGGTTAGCACCTGACTTACGCAACTCATAACTATCCTTACCAGGATGGTCCACATCAAACTGATGATGCGCATGCTTAATTACTGCTAACCTAACACCTTGATTACGCAAAGCAGGGATTAGTTTCTTTAGTAGTGTTGTTTTGCCCGTGCCACTCCAAGCAGAAAATCCAAGGAGTTTAGGCATTTCAATTAAGGCGTCTAAGTCATCACGCCGATTTACGTTAACGAATGCTTCGATACAATCGGAAAAATCAACTTCTACACATGAGTGGCGTGAGAACCAACTTTCAATTTTGCGCTCACCGTTGAGTAAACTCATCTGCAAGTCTTCAAGCAAACTTCTATTCAACAATGCTACAACCGGTTGCAATCTTTTACCGTCGTGAGCCACCGCAATATCAACATCACCACCTTGTACTGCTTTTAGCAAACGAGACACTGTGTCAGTCGGTAATCTAGGGCTATCACAAGGTATAAATACCACCCAGTCTGTATTAGCATTAGAGAGACCTGTTGCCATACCCATCAATGGCCCCAAATAACCACCTTCTAAGTCAGTAAATACTTCCAGATTCAATGACTGATATGCTTCTAAACTTCTGTTCGCGTTAATGATACAACGAACAACTTGAGGGCGAATAATATCTAACGCATGCTGAATAAGAGGCTTACCTTCAAACTCAATCCAGCCTTTATCTGTTCCTCCCATTCTACGGGCCATGCCGCCAGCAAGTACTACACCGGTTACAGAGTTACTACACATACAACAGGTACTCCAACAACATAAATATTAAGATGATCTGGAAATAGGATATTAGTGTAACAGGGGTGATTTCTGATTATTACTAAAGTTACTTTCCCCCTATGGCCAATCAATGAAGCCGTCAACTTTATTGTTCTAAATTTGACCAATAACTCAGATAAAAGCACACAAAATTCAGGGAATTAACTATGCTTATTATCTAGATCACTATGAGACATAACATGCAAAAAGATGCATATTCGCTGTTAAAGATTACTATCCCTGCTCGCCCTGAGATTCTTTTAAAGATGGCAGCAATAATGGCAAAAACCAATCCCAATGTTGAGCAAGTTGTCGAGACATTAAAAGAAGATGCCGGGCTATACTCTATTGTTCTGGCAACGGTAAATTCCCCACACTTTCGTTTGCGTAAGAAAATCTCTTCAATCTCCCATGCGATTGTACTGCTAGGATTACCCAAGGTATTTAGCCTAGTCCGGCTAGTACTACTCAAAAACACACTATCAAAATATGATTCAATGGAAAGGTTTTGGGACACCGCATCTGAAGTGGCACTTATCACTCAAGAACTCACATCAAGATATACTGAACTAGATTGTGACAATGCATATTCTATTGGCATGCTGCATGACTGTGGCATACCAATCATTATGCAAACTGATCCCAACTATAAGGACATATTGCGTCAGACTAATGGAGAAAGCAGAATACTGTTAGAGACTGAAAAAAACACTTATGGGATTGAACACTTCACTCTTGGAGCAAAACTCGTAAAGAAATGGCAAATGCCAGAAAGTGTCTATAAAACAATTATTTTACAAGCCAGTTTTCCCGACATCCTTCTGAAGTATAAATCTCGTGCCAATGACTCTCTGATGTATCTATCACTACTGTCAATCGCTAAAGATATTAGCAGTAACTACCGACGATTCTGGAGACTCAACAACCCGCAAGAAATCACACCCAGCATTATGGCCTGCTTAGAATATATTGGTTTATGTGATTACGACTACCTAGACCTTAAAGAGGAGTATATAGATACCCTCGAGCAAGCAAAGAGCTCTTAACCTTAATCACGCCCCCTCCTAGTCATTACAAGCACAGGCAATGGAATGCCTCCTCAGCCTACGCAACATCTCCATTGAAGACGAACACACCTCGCAAGCCCGCCTATCAACCCCAAAATCCTTTTAGCAACACACACCGACCATGGAGCAACCCCTTAAGCTGGTTCTCAGCTTCCCACTTTCCTTCAGACATAAAAAAACCCTGA
>JAWUYS010000046.1:0-20721 GCA_034110685.1 Neptunomonas sp. | reverse complement strand
AATAATGTGGTTCTCCCCCTACAGGAGCTCGTACAGATGGCGCGCCGCGCCAGCCGCGGTGACTTAGCCGCTAGGGTTGAATATGAAAGCCAAGATGAACTCGGTGTACTGGGTGATTCTTTTAACCACATGGCTGAAGAGCTTTCAAAAATTTATACCGACCTAGAGCAACGTGTCGAACGCAAAACAGCACTTTTGCAACAATCAAATGAGTCTTTACAACTCTTATACGACACCACCCGATGCTTTAACCGTAAAGAGGATATCTGCCGCCGTTTGATGCCGGTTATGCAGCAGTTAGAAACCGTTAGCCCGTTTGGTCCGATAGAGGTAACACTTTGCGAGCCCAACAACAAAAAAAGCTACCGTGAGCTCACGACACAAACCACGGCAAGACCTGAGAACTGTCGTGTACTCAGCTGCAATAGCTGTATTGTGCAAGAACTTGATCACCGTCCACACAAAACATTATCTTTGCCTATTCAGACAAGAGAAACGTATTTTGGGGAGTTTAATGCCAAGTTTCTTCCTCATGTCCCTCCTAATCAGTCTGAAATAAAACTGATAGAAACCATCGTTGAAAACTTAGCAACCTCTATGTCTCTTGAGTTAAAAGCGGAGCAAGAACAGCAACTATCACTGATAGAAGAGCGTGCCGTAATTGCACGTGAGCTTCATGACTCACTCGCCCAGTCACTCTCTTATTTAAAGATACAGGTTACTCGTCTACAAATTCTTCGTAAAAAAGAGTCCAGTAAAGAGAGCATTGATGATGTAGTAGATGAATTAAAGGAAGGGCTTAACAACGCTTACCGCCAATTACGAGAGCTACTCACCACTTTTCGTCTCAAGCTGGATGAGCCTGGGCTAGCGCATGCACTTGAAACCACTATTAATGAATTCTCAGAGCGCTTAGGCGTCCCCATCAAATACCACTACGGTATTCACCACTTAACATTAACGCCTAACGAAGAGATTCACGTACTTCAACTATTAAGAGAAGCACTTGCCAATGTTGTTAAACATTCGCAAGCCAACGAGGTTAACGTATCCATTAGAGCAGAGAAAGATGAGATCACCGTATCTATTCAAGATAATGGTGTTGGCCTTCCTCAAAATCAGGAACTGACTAACCACTATGGTTTAGTCATAATGCAAGACAGAGCGGCTACTATTAACGGCCAACTGAGTGTATCAAACCAGCCAAGCGGCGGTACCCTAGTTCTGTTAACATTTAAATCAAAACATCATTGAGAATAAAATAATAAGGACTCAATTTTTATGAGTGACACAACATCGGCTTCTATTCTACTCATTGATGACCATCCGCTATTACGAAAAGGCGTGAAACAACTGATCGAACTCGATGATGAGTTACTCGTCATTGCAGAGGCAAGCAATGCCATTGAGGGTATAAAAGCCGCTAAAGAAACAGAGCCTGATCTGATTTTACTTGATCTGAATATGCCAAATATCAACGGCATAGAGACACTCAAGATGCTACGCGATGAAGAAGTAACATCACGTGTTATCGTATTTACTGTGTCTGATAACGAAGAAGATGTAGTTGCCGCATTAAAAGCCGGTGCTGATGGTTATTTACTAAAAGACATGGAACCGGAAGAGCTCCTTGAGAGCTTGCGTCAAGCGGCATTAGGCAAGGTAGTTATTAGTGATAAGCTCACAACCTTATTAGCACAAGCCCTACAGTCTGGTCGTAGTAGTAATAAATCAGATATCAGTAGCCTTACACCTCGGGAAAAGCAGATCATCAAATTAATTGCTGGCGGACTGCCTAACAAGCTAATTGCCCGAAAGCTCAACATCACTGAAGGCACAGTAAAAGTACACGTAAAACACCTGCTTAAAAAATTACGTTTACGCTCACGCGTTGAAGTCGCCGTATGGGCCGTACAAGAAGGATTGGGATAGCCATTAATTCAAGACATCAGCTATAAAAACTCCCACATATCTTTAATATTTTTAGAGCTCTTTATGACCCGGCGCAAACGCAATAGCTACTTTGAGTGCAAGCAATTTAAAATTGAGCAAGGCGATTGCGCCATGAAAGTTACCACTGATGCCTCACTTTTAGGTGCCTACGCCAACGTAAAAAGCGCCCAGCGGATACTCGATATTGGCACAGGAACAGGCTTACTAAGCCTGTTTGCCGCTCAACGAACATCAGCCGTCATAGATGCTGTAGAACTAGATGCGCAAGCAGCCACGCAAGCTAGAATAAACTTTAACAACAGCCCCTGGCCTGAACGTTTATCATTAATAGAAGTAGATATCCGTGACTATGCTGATCAACAACCTCAACGCTATGACTGCATTCTAACTAACCCGCCTTTTTTTACTGACTCAACACCTAATGCTTGTGATAGAGCATCGCTGGCACGCCACAATAGCCAGCTCCCCCTAATGGATTTAATCAAGGCGATTGATCAGCTACTGACAGAAAACGGCCAGGTATGGATACTACTGCCGCTGCAAGAATCTGAAACATTGCTAAAACTCGCCGAACCATTACATCTTTATCCACAGGAACGTATGCTGGTGCGTAATAGCAACCAACATGAAGTACACCGGGAAATAATGACATTGGGCCGCCAGCCAGCCGATATCAAACAAAGTATTTTTACGCTCTACAAAGAGCACCCTTTTCATACACATGCTGCTGCCGCATTATTCGAGCCTTATTACACACGCATGAAAGTTGAAAACTAGAACCAAGACTCCCCACGCGCTCACCCATAAAACAACCTGCCTACTTAGCTAACTTTGAGCTGCAATGTAAAGCTCTGTAAAGCTGGCTGTGTCATTAACAAATTTGCTATATATTAGTGACTGTATATGTAAAATTTATTCCCTCCTGTTTTGTTGCTCTGGAAAATTTGATGAAAGCTTTGTTTCAAAAACCATTTATGTTTTTTATCATGTTGGTTATCGGAGTAGCGGTGGCTGCTTTTATGATCAAAAGCAAACCTGCCATTGAACACTCTGATACAGGAATGCCAGCCAAAGCCGTTGATGTTATAACCGTGAGGCTTATTGAGATTAGTCCACACGTTACAGCCTATGGCACGGTTGAACCTGCAATAGCACTCAAAACCAAAGCACAAGTCAGCGGTAAAATCAGCTACCTTCACCCAGGTTTACAGTCAGGTGGCAGTATTTTACAAGGCACCTTGGTTGCAAAAATCGACCCTGAAGATTCTCAGATATCACTCAGCCAAAGCGAAGCAGATTTACGTGCTAACTTGTCATCTTTAGCACAGCTAAACGAAGAGGAGAAAACCACACGCCGCTCGTTGCAATATGCTCGAGAGAACTTGCGAGTGGGAGAAAAAGAATTAGCAAGAATCAGGGATATCTGGAACAAACAGCTTATCTCCCGTTCGACACTCGATGCTGAAGAACAAAAAGTATTACAGCTACGCCAAAGCACGACAGATTTACAAGGGCAACTCAATACGTATGCTAGCCGCAAAGATTCCACCAAAGCACAGATAGAGCGTGCCACCCAGCAAGTCAAAGGCCAGACAACCACCTTAGGTAGAACTGAAATATATATGCCTTTTGATGCACGTGTCGGCGAAGTATTAATCGAAGAAGGCGAATATGTCACGGTCGGCACATACCTGTTTGAGTCTTTGGCTATTAACCGTATTGAAATAAACGCCCAATTGCCCGTCCAAAAAATGCGCACCTTGATCAGCTCAGGACTGTCTCAAGATGAAGCAGATACGCTTGGCTTCGATTTGAGCCAAATCATGGAGCAGTTGAACTTTTCAGCTAACGTCAGTCTTGTCGGCGCTAGTGCAGAAGCCAACTGGGAAGCCAAACTTCTACGTTTCAGCGAATCAGTTGACCCTATTCGTCGCACCTTAGGTGTCGTTGTCGCTGTGGATAACCCTTATCAGAAAATCATTCCTGGGAAACGCCCTCCTCTCATTAAAGGAATGTACACAGCTGTGGATCTCTATGCACCAGCATATACAGCCATTGTCATCCCTAGAAGTGCGCTACATGAAGGCCGAGTTTACCTTTCAAATGCGAAGCAGAAACTAGAAATACGCCCGGTTAGCGTGCTGTTTAATCAAGATAACTTAGTCATTATTGAATCTGGTTTAGAAGCAGGGGAACAGATCATTATCAATGACCTAATTCCCGTTATTGAAGGCATGCCTTTACAACCTACACTCAACATTGAACGTGAAGTAGCACTGCAACTAGCGGCTAAGAAACCAGCCGCTCTAACCCCCATTATTATTGACAAGATTGAGACTAATAGTGGAGTCGTTCGATGATCCGCTACTTTGCTGGGCACCCAACTGCTGCCAACATTTTAATGGTAGTGATTATTCTGCTTGGGCTGGTCGCCTTACCTCAGTTAAATAAAGAAACATTTCCAGAGATTAAGCTCAATAAAGTAAGCGTTACTGTGGCTTACCCTGGCGCTAGCCCAGCCGATGTTGAGGAGGGTCTGTGTAACCGTTTAGAAGATGCTACTGATGGGTTGAGCTTTTTAGATGAACAAATTTGTGAAGCGCGCGATAGCCTGGCAACGCTAACATTAGAGATGCAAGAAGCTGGAGATATAAAGCAGTTTGTCGATGATGTTAACGCCGCCATTGATGGGATTAATGACTTTCCTGACAAAGCAGAAGATCCGGTAGTACAAGAATTAGGACGTACAGAAGCCGTATTAAGCATTGCAGTAACGGCTAATAACACCATGCCAGAGCTTAAAGCCCTGGCTGAATATTATCGTAGCCGTCTACTATCGTTACCAGAAATTCCTATCGTTACTGTCACCGGTTTTTCTGAACACGAGCTCAGTGTGCGCGTAAAACCAGATGCTATGCGTCAATACCAACTCAGTATTCAAGATGTAGCTGACCTCATCTCAGCACAGGCTGTAGACCTGCCCGCAGGTGTTCTTGAAGGAAGCCAAAGCTCTTACCAAATCCGCGTTGAAAACACCCGCCGTACTGTGGCGGAACTGGAAGACCTCGTTATTCTCGATAATGATAAAGGCGGCCAGATCACCCTAGGCGACATAGCAACGATCCAAGATAATTTTGCTGATGAAGAACAACGAACAGAATTAAACGGAAAACCTGCTGCACTGATACAAATAAGTAAAAACAAAACCGACGATACACTGACAATTTACAACGCAGCAAAAACATTTATTGATCAGGAGAATGCCCGCTTACCAGCTGGCACCTCATTAATTATCACGCAAGACTCAGCCTCTATTGTCCAAGACAGGCTGAGCTTGTTAATGAAAAATGGTTGGCAAGGTTTATTACTCGCAACCCTCGCATTATTTATGTTCTTTAGCTGGCGTTATACATTTTGGGTCGCCTTAGGCTTACCTATCTCATTCTTGGGCGGGCTAGTCATCATGTCGACGCTTGGTGTGAGTATTAATATGATCTCCATGGTCGCTTTACTCATGGCTATCGGCATATTGATGGATGATGCCATTGTTCTATCAGAAAGCATCGATCATGAGTACCGTAAAGGAAAATCACCTTTTCAAGCCAGTATTGATGGTGTGAAAAAAGTTGCACGCGGTGTTTTTTCATCCTTCGTCACATCAGCGATGCTATTTGGAAGCCTGTTGTTTTTAAAAGGTGATATGGGCCAGATTCTCGGTGTATTGCCTGTCGTGCTACTCGCCGTATTATCTATCAGCCTCATTGAAGCATTTCTAATTCTACCCCACCACTTACAACATTCTTTAGCACATCATAGTGAACGCCAACCATCAAAATGGCGTAGCAATTTTGAAGCAAAGTTCGAGAAACTAAGAGCCCGCGTAGGAGTAATGGCTGATACAGCGATCCGCTATCGCTACCTTACTGTTGGCTTTGCCATTGTCATGTTAATCGTATCGATCAGCCTGCTGATATCTGGCACGGTTAAGTTTAAAGGCTTCCCTGACATCGAAGGAAACCAGTTAGAAGTACGCATCTTGATGCCCCAAGGCACACCGTTTAGCCGTACTCAAGAAGTCGTTTCAATCCTCACTCAAAGTCTAGATAAAACCTTGCAGCAACTCCCTGCTGAAACTGAAGGTAAACTGGTTAAAAACACCGCCATTTTATTCAGCCGCAACGATGATGCCCATGAAAGTGGAGCGCACCTTGCCACCATCAGCCTTGATTTGCTGGATGCAGAAAAGCGTAACACCTCGCTAGTAGAACTCAAGCGACGCTGGCGAGAACTCACGCCACAAATAAGAGATGCGATATCCATTCAATTTAAAGAGCCTAAATTTGGCCCTTCTGGACAGGCTATCTCTATTCGCTTGCAAGGTAACGACTTAGACACCCTCTACACAGCCTCTTGGGAATTACAAAATTGGCTAAAAGGTTATTCTGGCACGAGCAATATCATGTCTGATATTCGTCCGGGAAAGACAGAGTTCAAGGTTCAATTACAAGCAGGAGCCATTAGCTCAGGTATTGATGTTCAAGGACTATCATCTCAACTGCGAGCCGCCTACCAAGGTGTAAAAGTGAGTGATATATACCGCGGCAGTGAAGCTTACGAAATTAACGTAATGCTTGATAGTAAACCTGAAAGCGCTCTGAGTGACTTCGAAGATCTCACACTATTTTCTAAAAACGGCATGAACATCCCACTTCAGTCTATTGCCAATGTTGAAGAAAGCCGTCAATACTCCCGTATTGTGCGTATAAACCACCAGCGTACCGTGACTGTTAGTGGTGACGTCGATACTCAGATGGCAAATACCAGTGAAATTATCAACCATACCCGTAATGAGTTTTTGCCACAGCTAAAAGCGCGTTATCCCGATTTAGTTTTTAGCTTAGAAGGTGAAGTTAAAAATGACTCAGAAACCAGCGGCTCAGTATTAATCGGATTCATTCTTGGTATAGCCGGGGTCTACCTACTACTGAGCTTACAGTTTGCCAATTTTAAAGAGCCTATTATTGTTTTACTGAATATTCCATTGGCATTGATTGGCGTTATCTGGGGACATTTTTTAATGGGCTTAGACTTGAGCTTACCGAGCATGATAGGTTTTGTCTCATTAGCCGGCGTTGTCGTCAATGATTCCATACTA
Organism: Neptunomonas sp.; assembly: GCA_034110685.1. GTDB lineage: Bacteria > Pseudomonadota > Gammaproteobacteria > Pseudomonadales > Balneatricaceae > Neptunomonas. The sequence goes on along the minus strand of JAWUYS010000046.1, from coordinate 13,613 downwards.
TTAGTTGAGTTTGTCAAAGCACGCAGTATGGAAGGTATGCACCTACATGACGCAGCAGGACAAGCTGTCCGAGATCGTTTCAGAGCCATTTTCCTGACATCGGTAACTACCGTGGCAGGTATGATTCCTTTATTGTCAGAAACCAGCTTACAGGCACAAGTCTTGGTGCCACTCGTTGCCAGTGTGGTTTTTGGTATGTTATCCGCTACATTGCTATTGCTACTAGTACTACCGGCCTCTTATGCAATACTCGAAGATCTTGGTTTTACTGAACTAGATAGTGTAGGTGATGATAAACCAGCTTTACCCACCCCTGTATGAATACCAAATGATTAATTAATATGAGAAAAGCTGCGGCCTAGTGAGTCACAATACGAACATATCATTAACGCACAAACAAATAGCTAGTCTATACTTTTATCCAATATTGACTGTTCGGTCAAAAAACAAAGGGATAAAAAGAGACTGCGATGCGATTACTATGCTCTTTATTGCTAGTAATCTTTGGCTTTTCTTTTCAGGCGTCAGCATCTGAAAACAGTGATACAAGCCGACTAACAAAGATCACTGCCCAGAAGATAATTCGCGTTTGTATTTGGCCAGAGTATTACAGCATCACCTATCGAAACCCGAAAACGCAACAGCTTTCGGGTCTAGACTTCGACATGGCCAACGAGCTTGGTAAAGACTTAGGTGCCACTGTAAAGTTTGTAAATAGCTCTTTTTCAACCGTAACAGAAGATATAACGCAAGACCGTTGTGATATTGCCATGTTTGCTATTGGTATCACTCCTCAGCGAAAAGAAAAGCTGCGCTTTAGCCAACCTCACCTTAACAGTGACATTTATGCGGTCACATCAAAAAGTAATACACGCTTAAAAAATTGGAATGACATTGACCGCCCCGGCTCAATTGTTGCTGTAAGGAAAGGCACACTACAAGAATCATTCATGAAAGGAGCACTACAGTCAGCAAAGCTGTTAATACTCAACCAACCTTTTGCTCGTGAACTAGAGGTTCGTTCAGGCAGAGCTGATGTTTTTATGACTGATTACCCATATAGCTTACGCTTTTTAAAAACTGGTGATTGGGCTAGGCTGATCTCCCCACCCGCCAACTACCATAGAACATCCTATGCCTATGCAATGAAACACGGGGATGATATCTGGCATGATCGTATCGAGAGTTTCGTACGAGACATCAAACAGGATGGTCGGTTAATGATGTCTGCCAAATACCACAAATTATCAAGCATCCTCTTACCATGAACTCGCAATCTAGGCAGTTGCGAAACATATATATCACTGCGGTTGTATTTTTCGTGACGCTAATTATCGTCATTACCTGGTACTCCTTATGGCGGCTACGCGAAGAGACAGCTGCAGGAATGCAAGAAGTATCAACGATGCACACCCGAAGTTTTGAAGATTTTCTAACCCAGAATTTTCGCTTAGCCGAATTGGCCACTACCAATATTGCGAACATGGACAGCAGAAAAAAGAATCTTTTCAATATAGAAAGGTCACTCCTTGCCACACTGAAAAACAATCCGGCACAACGCTCCATCTCACTATTGAACGAGCAAGGCCGTATCATTGCCAGCTCTAACCGGGCAAATGTTGGCATTGTCATCAATACAGATACTTTTTTACCCAACCCAACAGGTGAGCAAGACATTTTAAGCATTGGAATGCCTTGGGCTGGTCGAGACTTTATCAGTGGAAGCTCGACTACTCACCAAAAACCCACCAGTTCAGAACAGTTAAACTTTATTCCTGTCGTACATACGCTGTCTTTTGGGACAAGAAAAGTCACGTTGCTCATAGCCATTAATCCTGACTTCTTCATCAACCATATATCTCAAGTTCTTGATAAAGAAAGCGGCATTGTCGATATTATTCGCTATGACGGCACCTTACTCATGAGCACCGATGTCTCTGCAAAAATTGGTTCTTTATATCAAAAAATCGAGTATCCATTATCACCAGAAGCGGCTGAATCAGGTCAATTTTTAACGTCGGCACTTGAAAAAAATGAACCTGCCTTTAGCTCCTTTAGAGCGTCCCGCCTCTACCCATTTTTAGTCATAACCCGCATTGATCGTCAACGCGCGATGCAAAGCTGGAAGGCAGAAGCAAAGACACTTCTCGGTGTCATCATTGCTATCGTTCTGACTGTAGCTGGACTCATCATTGTGTTTTATCGACGCCAATTGCAAATTGATGGGGAGCGGGATAATTCAGAACGGCTTCAACGTATTAATGCGACTGTTTTTGGTAGTAGCGCTGATTCCATCGTTATTACAGACATCAATGCCAATATTATTTCCGTCAATCCAGCTTTTCACCAAATAACAGGCTACCGCCCTGAAGAAGTTATTGGCCAAAACCCTCGAGTACTCTCTTCCGGATTGCAGGACAATAGATTTTATCAAGAGATGTGGAAATGCATCCACGAAAAAGGAGTATGGCGAGGAGAACTACAGAACCGATGTAAAAATGGTCACCTTTATGATGTTCAAACAACTATTACAGCGTTTTATGATAACAAAGGGCATTTACAGCATTTCATCGGTGTTAGTACAGATATTACAGAGCGTAAACGATCGGAAACGAGACAGCGCCAAGCAGCCAGTGTTTTTACTAATAGCCAAGAAGGCATTATGGTCACGGATGAGAACAACCTCATCATTGACGTAAACCCTGCTTTTTCTCGTATTACAGGTTATAGCTATAACGACGTTATTGGTAAAGACCCAAGCCTGCTTTCGTCTGGCAGACAAGCCCCCGAATTCTATGCACAAATGAAAAACACACTTAATGAAACAGGCTCTTGGCAAGGCGAAATTTGGAACAAGAAAAAATCAGGTGAAATTTACGCTGAGCGTTTATCAATAGACATCGTTCACAAAGAAAACGGAGATATTAGCCAGTATGTCGCTGTTTTTTCTGACATTAGCCGTTTAAAAATACATGAAGCCGAACTTCACCGTATTGCCCATTATGACCCCTTAACCAGCATCCCTAATCGTCGCCTATTGGGTGATCGGCTTATTCAAACAATAGCCAGATCAAAACGCAGCAACAGATCTCTGGCCGTATGCTATTTAGACCTAGACGGATTTAAGCCTGTTAATGATCAATACGGGCACGCTGCAGGCGATTTGCTTCTCATAGAGATAACTCAGAGGCTCCTAAAAATATTGCGAGGAGAGGACACTCTGGCGCGCTTAGGTGGAGATGAGTTTGTTATCTTATTTGCCGAAATAGAAAAACCTGAAGAGATAGATGTCGCCCTACATAGGGTATTAAAGTCGATCAGTGAGCCTATAAAGGTAGAGAGCAATACGGTTAGCATTTCTGCAAGTATTGGAGTCACGATATTTCCTGAAGATGCAGCAGACGCAGACACACTCTTACGACATGCAGATCAAGCCATGTATAGAGCAAAAGATGCCGGGAAAAACCGATACCACCTCTTTGATCCAGAGTTAGACTTGGAAGTTCAAGCCCGACGATCTCAACTTAAAAATATTGAAAAAGCATTGAGAAATGATGAATTCGTTCTCTATTATCAACCCAAAGTAAATCTGGTTAGTGGTGAGGTTATAGGTGCTGAAGCGTTAATCCGTTGGCAACATCCTGTTAAAGGCATTCTTCCTCCTGCTGCATTTCTAGATCTGATTGATGGACACGACCTTGAGATCGATATAGGAGAGTGGGTCATAGAATCTGTCATAAAACAGATTGTAGAATGGAATAAGGCAGGACTGTTCTTCCAAGTCAGTGCAAACCTAAGTGCTAACCACCTCTTAAAAGAAGGGTTCTCTGAACGCTTAAAAGAGATGCTGGAACGTTACCCTGCGGTTAAACATGAAGATTTAGAATTAGAAATTCTTGAAACAAGTACTCTAAACGATTTAGACCAAGCAAATAATGTACTGGCACAATGCCGAAAAATGGGTGTTCGATTTGCTTTAGATGATTTTGGAACGGGTTATTCGTCACTGACTTATTTTCAACGCCTGCCTGTAGACATCCTTAAAATTGATCAAAGCTTTGTAAGAGATATGCTAGATGATCCAAACGATTTAGATATTGTAGAAAGCATCCTACGCCTTGCTCAAGCGTTTAACCGCCCCGTCATTGCTGAAGGTGTAGAAACCCTGGAACATGGGGCTATGCTCGTACAACTCGGCTGCCAACAGGCACAGGGATACGGTATAGCACGGCCTATGCCTGCACAAAGAATTCCGACCTGGGCAACACAGTGGCAGGAGAAAAAACCTTGGTTAGCCATTAATAAACCTATTGGAAAAGGTACTAACCTAAGCCTTAAAGTTGCTATGCAAAGCCATATAAACTGGCTGAGCTCTCTAGAAGAATTTATAAAAGACCCAAGCTGCCCTCATCCAAGAAAAATCCACAATCATGGTCAGTTTCGACGCTGGTACCGCAGTAGTGGATTTGCCCGTTATGGCACTTTAGAAGAATTTCAAAATATCGCACCACTGTATGATGCAACTTGCACACTCAGCGCCAAACTGATCGAGCTGGGAAATGATGAAGACAACACGTTAGCTTGCAAGCTTTTAACTGAACTTCATCAGCAACGGGATGCGCTAATTGCCCAAATTAATGTTCTCATTCAGACCCTAGAAAACAAATAAACACGAGTCTAAGCCAAAAGTTAAATCTGTACTTTCCCATCACAAAAACCAGCTACCTCCTATGAATCAATCACTATTTACATTTTAAGTGAAAAATCAAAATTTAAAAATAAATCAATATTTTTCAATAACTTAAAAATAAAAAATACATACCACTTAATAGGTACAAGTAAAAAACGCTATTTTAAGCACTGACATAAGCCTTGATTCATATCAACACGCCCCTCTCAAAACTACCCTATTTTCACCTTATATGGATAACACGTTATCTGCTGATGACTGGCTCGGATAGCTAAATTTACCCAGAAGATAAACACAACGATTTAAATGATGCCTTCAAAGAGACGTAGCGACGGTCTTACCCGCTACAGGAGTAGTCCAATGTCCACTGACAAAATCCAATTACTAAACTTTAGTGATCCAAAGATAAAAACTTTGCATATCACTTGGTTTGCATTTTTCCTGACCTTCATGGTCTGGTTTAGCCATGCTCCCCTGATGGCTATCATTAAAGAAGCTTTTGACCTCACCACCCCGGAAGTCAAAGCATTGTTAATTCTCAATGTTGCATTAACCATCCCGTCACGCATCGTCATCGGCACCTTGGTTGACAAGTACGGTCCTCGCAGTGTTTTCAGTATGCTGCTGATGATTGGTGGTGTTATCTGTATCGGCTTTGCATCATCTCAAAGCTATGAACAGCTCGCTATATTACGCTTCCTAAGTGGCTTCATCGGAGCTGGCTTTGTTATCGGTATCCGCATGGTCTCGGAATGGTTCCCTGCTAAACAGGTGGGCATTGCTGAAGGTATTTACGGTGGATGGGGTAACTTTGGTTCTGCCGCTGCTGCCATGACCCTTCCCTCTCTTGCGCTTATGTTTGGTGGTGAAGATGGCTGGCGTTATGCGATAGGCATGACCGGTGTATTTGCTTTTGTATACGGTATCGTCTATCGCAAGATTGCCCGAGACACACCTAAAGGTTCTACCTATTTCAAACCTAAAAAACACGGTGGTCTAGAAGTTACCAGTAAAGGTGATTTCTACTTCTACCTGCTAATGAACGTGCCTATGTACCTTGCACTGGCGGTTCTGACATGGAAGCTTGCCCCCGCCAACCTAGGATTGCTTAATGACGCAGGGGCCTACAGCATTTATGCCATTCTTGCGGTTATTTTTGTAATCCAGGTTCGTGCTATCTACCATGTAAACAAAGAAAACCTAGAACATGGCGTACCTGAAATTCATCGTTACAAATTTAAACAGGTGGCTGTGCTAGATGTGGCTTACTTTGTTACTTTTGGCTCTGAGCTGGCTGTTGTTTCTATGCTCCCTCTGTTCTTCCTTGATACATTTGAAGGACTCAGTGCGGTTCAGGCAGGCTTGCTGGCATCTGGATTTGCCTTTATGAACCTAGTAGCGCGTCCTACAGGTGGACATTTCAGTGATAAATATGGACGTCGCAAAGCACTGTCTATTCTGATTTGTGGTTTAGCCGTTGGTTACTTTGTGCTGAGCCAAATCGATGGAAACTGGCTCATTCCAGTTGCCGTTATCGCTACTATGGGCTGCTCTTTCTTCGTACAAGCAGGTGAAGGTGCCGTATTTGCAGCAGTACCTCTAATTCAGCGTCGTATGACAGGTCAAATTGCGGGGATGGCAGGAGCCTACGGTAACGTTGGTGCCGTCTGCTATTTGACAGTGCTATCTTTTGTCGATTACTCCACCTTCTTTATGGTGATCGGCGCATCTGCAGCAGTTGCCTTCATATTCGTACAGTTTATGGATGAGCCTTCAGGTCAGATGGCCGAGATTCTTCCAGATGGAACCGTACAGCTGATTGATGTTGAGTAAAATACAAAATAAAAGAGAGCTTTAGAGCTCTCTTTTGTTTGATGTGTTGGATGATATAGCACTTAATACCGGTTCTGATATAAGGATCAACTATGCACCTTAACAGTGAAATCAGATTATCGACTGCCCAACAAAGCATTACAGGCCGCAAAGCTCGTAATGAAGATTGTCTGGGCTTCTTTATGCCTGTCGGTAATCTACTTACTACGAAAGGTGCCTGCGGCATGATCGCCGACGGTGTTAGTACAGCCGAAGCAGGAGCTGAGGCTGCCGAACACTGTGTACGTGAATTTATAAATGACTATTTTGATACACCCGATATCTGGACAGTAAAAAAATCTGCTCAAAAAGTGCTCACATCCATCAACCGCTCACTCTACTCTCGTAGCCATGAATACCTAAGCAGCACCCGCGGCTATGTTTGTACGTTTTCGGTCATAGTAATCAAGTCGCATACTGCGCATATATTTCATATAGGCGATAGCCGCATCTATCGTATTCGCGATGATCATATGGAGTGCTTAACGACTGACCATATTACTCCATTGAGCCAGAGCACTAGCTGTTTGGCCCGCGCCATGGGCATGGATACGCATTTAGACATTGATTATCGGACAATTTCGATAGAACCCAATGACATTTTCTTTCTCAGTACTGACGGTGTACATGACACTCTGTCACCACAAGAGATACAAGCGCTCATCCATGAAAGCGAATCTCTAGACTCAGCATGTGAACAACTCGTCAGCCTCTCTTATGAGAAAGGCAGCACCGATAATATAAGTTGCCAATTAATACGTGTTGATCAAATCATCCGAGAAAGTATCGATGATCTAACAGACAAGTTAACTGAACTGCCTTTCCCGCCAGATCTGGAAGCTGGCATGCGTATTGACGACTATGAAGTAGTGTCAGAACTCTACGCCAGTAGTCGCAGTCAGCTCTACATTGTTAAGAATCCTCTTAACGACAAACAGCTGATAATGAAAACACCTTCACAAAACTTTAATGACGACCCTGCTTATATTGAGCGCTTCATTATGGAAGAGTGGGTAGGAAGTCGTATTGATAGCCCTCATGTTGTTAAAGTCTGCAATGCAAACCGCCCAAAAACTTTTCTCTACTATTTAATGGAAAAAGTTGAAGGGATTTCATTGGAGCAATGGATCGAAGAGACCCCCTACCCTAAACCTTCAGAAGCGATCAAACTAATAAAGCAGATCGCAAAAGGGCTACAGGCATTTCATCAAAGAGAAACCTTGCACCAGGACTTGAAACCCAGCAACATCATGATTTCGCCAGATAACCATATTACATTAGTCGATTTCGGTTCTGTTTATGTGTCGGGTATTAACGAAATTTTCATACCCATAGAAAGAGACCGAGTACTAGGTACGGTTAACTACTCTGATCCATTGCTTAGGCTCGGACAGAACACAGGCATAAAAGGAGATCTATTTTCTTTAGCCTGCATCACTTATGAAATTTTTACTCATCAACTACCTTACGGAGAAGGTCTTGAGCGGTGTGAAACACCACAGCAGCTTGAGAAATTGAAATATATCCCTTCTGAGCGTTATAACCCGGTATTACCGTTGTGGTTTGATCGTGCCTTAATGAAAGGGGTCTCTATCAAATCAGAAGGCAGATACGACACAATTGACCAGTTCTTACAGGATGCAACCCATCCGAACCCTGAGTTTCTATTACCAAAAGAAGTAGAGAAAAAAACACAGAGTGTTATTTTCTGGCAGATGATGTCTTTAGTCTGGTTTATTACATCCATGTTTTTAATGGCAGCTCTTTGGTTACAAGGCTAGATTCTACAAAAAATTCGTTATTTTCAGTCTAGTAATGCTTTAGAAAAAAGTGAGTCTTTCTTAACGCTAGCTGACGTACAAGTATCTCTCTTTTTATCCACCTATAAAGCATTAGACAGATAAAAAAGATCGCTACCACTAGCACAACATTGAGGAACCAGACATTGGGCCTAGGCTTTTCTGCGTAGTACTCTTGATAATCTATCCCTGCTATTTCACCGGTTAACGGGGCAAAACCTAGTTGCTTATATATTTCAGCAATACCAAGAAATTTGTTCGCATTAAAGGATCCCAACTCAATAACATCGGGTTGAATAAGCCGCACTGTTTTCGCAGCCTCATAAAGCAAATGCTCTCTAGATTTATCTATTTTCAAGTTAGCTAATATCCATTCAACCATCACTTCCTGATGCTCAACGGCATACTTCCAGCCCTTTAAGCTAGCACGACGAAACGCGAGTACTTTTTCTTTATTCTCTCTAAGAAAACCTTCTTCCACAAAAAGCATATCCCCATAGAAATCTATACCGTAATTGATCGGTGAAATGATATTTACTGGGATGTTTTTCTCTTTATATATATAAGGTTGGTCTGTGATATAAGCTGACATTGCATCCACATTACCATTAACCAAGACGTCATCACGAAAATTATGCACCACATGTGTATGGTCGTATTCCGTTAAACCCAGCTGGGTGAACATTGCCAACAAAGCCGCATCATCTGTATTTCGTTGATACATGACGCGTTTATTCTTCAATTCTAAAGGACTAAAAATTTCTGAAGAATTTAGCGTTAATAAAACCATAGGAGAATGCTGAAAAATAGCCGCGACCACAACCAAAGGTTGCCCTTCCAATCGCGCTAACACCACACTGGAGTCTGTGATACCAAACTGCGCGTCACCACTGAGCACTACTTGTGTCGCACTTCGTCGCTTATCAACTTCTCGAATTGTGACATTCAAGCCTTCATCTGCAAAATACCCTTCTTTCAAGGCCGCGTAAAAACCCGCAAATTGGAATTGGTGCTTCCACTTCAACTGCAAGACAATAGCTTCTTCTGCAGGTGGACTGGCAGCACTGCAAACACTGCACATAAGCAATATTAAAAGAGAAAAAGCCATTCTCAAATCAGGAAAAATCTGTTTAAAAAACAACCGGCTTTGATACACAAGATAGGCACCTATTCAATATTTAAAATAAAGTATAGATGAATAAAATAATAACGAGTGCTTAGAGTACTGTGTTTGGATTTATATCAAGATTTATCAAACGAATGGCTACCTCACTAAAAGCAAGGTAGACAAACCATTTAAAAACTAACTAGCCTGTAAGATCACAGGGCTTTGCTGGCGATCAAGAATAGTGTAACCCGACAGGTCCTGGCCCATCATCAAGTCATTCGCCATCTGATTTAGATACTGCTCAGCAGCTTCTGTTGGAGGCGCTTCACCATCAATGCCACCCAAACCTGCGATCAGCACAAAACTCCAATTACTCTCAATGGCATCGGCTTCTTTAATCAGAGCTTCAAAGCTATCGATCTCTTCAGGTAACTTATCAACACACATTAATGGAGTAACCGTACCTGTCTCATGAGAAGCATTGCTTTGCTTTTCCTCATTACCTTCAGCGCGAGCAAAAAGCATAAGCAGACGTTGAGGCTGATCCTGCTGTTTGGCAGCTTCAAGCAGCTTAGTAAATTCTCCTGACACATTGCCCTTAAACATTGTAAACACCTCCACAAAAAGATGCCTCTATTTTGGCACAGCAATGCCGCACTGTTTATTCCTCTGAAGGAGTATATAGAGATCTAATGAGCCCATTAATTCACAATACGAAACTATCAAAGAGGAAGGTAATCCAATAATTATCAATACTCTTTTAGCGCGTTTAAAAGACAGCCTTTATACAGAGGAGCAAGATAATGCTTGATCAAAATGAAATGCGAACTGAAAGCGATAGCTTAGGCGAGATACTCCTACCAAAAAATGCGCTATATGGTGCACAAACTCAACGAGCCATCGACAACTTTCCTATTAGCGGGCAAACAATGCCCGAAGCATTCATACGAGCACTATTACAAGCAAAAGCCACAGCGGCTACGGTAAATACCGAACTAGGGGAGCTACCCCAAGAGATAGGAAAAGCCATTAACCAAGCGGTAGATGCTCTATTGATCGATAAAAAATTGATGCAACATTTTCCGGTAGATATCTTTCAAACAGGCTCAGGCACCAGCACTAACATGAACGCCAATGAAGTCATTGCAACACTGGCAAAGCAACGCTCAAACCTCGCTGTTCATCCTAACGATCATGTAAACCTTGGCCAAAGCAGTAATGACAGTATTCCTTCCGCTATCCATGTTAGCGCAGCAGTAGCCTTATCAGAAAATTTACTGCCAGCCCTTTACCATCTCACTGAAACCCTTCATCAAAAAGCCGACGCAGTGAAACACATTATAAAAACAGGCCGCACTCATTTAATGGATGCAATGCCGATAAGGCTGAGCCAGTGCCTGAACGCTTGGGCTGCACAAATCCAGCACAACGTAGATAACATCAAACAACTACAACCCAGCCTGCAGCAACTGGCACAAGGCGGCACAGCGGTAGGCACAGGCATTAACGCTCACCCGGGCTTTGCTAAACTCTTCTGTCGTGAGCTAAGCGCTAAAACAGGCGTACTATTTACCCCGGCAGATAACTTCTTTTCGCATATCAGCTCACAGGACACTGCGGTAGCGCTATCAGGCCAGCTAAAAACAACAGCGGTTTCCTTAATGAAAATAGCTAATGACCTACGCTGGATGAACTCAGGCCCATTAACTGGGTTGGGCGAGATAGAGCTAGAAGCGCTACAGCCAGGCTCCTCTATTATGCCAGGTAAAGTAAACCCAGTTATTCCAGAGTCCACGGCAATGGTCGCCGCACAAGTGATAGGTAATGACACAACCATTACGATTGCCGGCCAGTCAGGGAATTTTGAATTAAACGTGATGCTGCCAATCATTGCTTACAATCTACTTAACAGCATTCAGCTGCTATCGAACGCGAGCATGGTACTAGCCGATAAAGCGATTACTACATTTAAAGTAAACGAAGAAAACCTCACACAAGCCTTAGCACTCAACCCGATATTAGCCACGGCTCTAAACCCAATTATTGGATATGAAAAAGCAGCAGAAATCGCAAAACAAGCCTATAAGGAAAAACGGCCAATCATTAGCGTTGCGAAGGAGCAGACAGAACTATCTCTTGAAGAACTTACAACACTTCTTGACCCAAAATCTCTCGTATAAACAGGGCAAGGCGCTTCAAAAGCGTAAATCAGTATCGAGACTGATTTTAGATTAATGATGACTTAAACAAGAAAAAAGTAGTTTTTAACTTACAATATTTTTAACAGAATAATTCTTTGCTATTATCGTTTCATGAGTGCTAATTTTTTGAAATGAATTCTATTTCTTCCCATTTTTTTGGATTCGTACAAAGCAATGTCTGCCTTTTTAATCAGCTCACGTAACGTATCACCATCGCTAGGAAAACAAGCGATACCCCCAGAGAAGGTAATATGAATGTCTACTTTATTATCCACAGCAATAGAAGTGCTTTGGATGATTTGGCGCAACTCTTCCGATTTTTGAAAAGCTTGTTCAATGGTCGAATTTGGCATGATTAACAGAAATTCCTCTCCTCCATAACGACAACAAATATCTTCAGCTCTAATATTTTCAGAAATGATGCTAGAAAGTGAGACCAATACTGCATCGCCTATATCGTGCCCATATTGATCATTTACTTTTTTGAAGTGATCAATATCAAACATCATAAATGACAGAGGTTTATTTACAGACACAGAATTTTGTAGCTCACGCGTAGCTGCCTGAATAACCCCCTTTCTATTAAGTAGACCTGTTAGAACATCGCGATTAGATTCATCCGAAAGTCGTTCTCGTAAAGCAATATTTGACAACGCTATCCCTAATAAATCACAGGCTGGCTGCAACAGATTTAACAAGTCATCTCTATTTTCAAAATAGAGATCTGCAAGCGCCTCATCAAGGCCACTCCCACAATAGATAGTTACCATCCCACGCAACTTATCTGCACTTTTGATCGGCACACAAAGTTGATCAGTAGGCCCTGCCGAGCATGAACGAGAACATATTCCAGCATGACTATCATAAGTTCTTCCTGTTCGAAATGCCCAACAGTCCTTTGATGAAAAAGGCACATTAACAATAGCTTCCTTCCCCCAGAAATGTTGAGGAGTAAAGTTATTAGACTTCTCAAAGAAAACAGAACCCGATACCGTAGGTAACAATTTTGATAAGTAATTGCTGAAAATAGAAAAGCATTCAGATGAGCTATCACTCAGCATAAGAAATTCTGTCATTTCACGCAGAAGAGTCAGCTGTTTAGATTTAGTGATCGTCGCAGTTTGAACAATGGCTAAGCGTTTTTCTCTTTGGCTGGTAAGGTTGATCTGTGCTCTTAACTGCTTTTCACTTTCCTCTTTTTCTGACCAACGCCTCCATGTAAACCAAGCAAAAACCATAGAAAGGAAAGCCAACCCAAATGGAATCTCATCTAATTCAAACGCTTCATATTCTTCAGAAATTTCCATCCATTGTTCATTAATGTCAAAGAATGAAGCAACAGCATAAGCAATAACAAAAACAATAAGAGCAGTTGCTATATCCTGTTTACTCTGGGGAATGTTATCTAAACGTAATTGCATACATATATCTCATATGAGACTAATTCCAGCTAGCGAATTAAGCCTTCACGTAGCCTTTAATCCCATCCATGGCAGCACCATTTGTTGCACCAATTTATAAATAAGTGTAGTGGCATACTGATAGAAATCCAATTTTGCAAATTAATACAATAGCGCCCCTGCTTCTTAGCAACGACAATTTGCATCTCTAAAATGGACAACATGTAAGTAGATATGAGAAATAAGCTTAGGGAATGATTTTATATGAGCTTAGAACGCAAAAAGCCAAATCAATAAAATTATTGATTTGGCTTCTTTATATAAGTGTTGGTAGCGGGGGCCGGATTTGAACCAACGACCTTCGGGTTATGAGCCCGACGAGCTACCATACTGCTCCATCCCGCGTCCGATAAACGCTGAAAATTATTTTAATTCTATTTACAAAGAATTGGTTGCGGGGGTTGGATTTGAACCAACGACCTTCGGGTTATGAGCCCGACGAGCTACCATACTGCTCCATCCCGCGTCCTATCGTCCGTTTGG
>JAWUYS010000045.1:0-10139 GCA_034110685.1 Neptunomonas sp. | reverse complement strand
CGTGATCTACTCCATGTGGCTAAAACGCGCGACGCCACAAAACATTGTGATTGGCGGTGTAGCAGGCGCAGCCCCTCCTTTATTAGGCTGGGTTGCGGTGACGGGATCATTAGATCCCAACAGCCTATTACTGATGCTCATTATCTTTGCTTGGACACCTCCACATTTTTGGGCTTTATGTATTGCACGCAAAGCAGACTATCAAAAAGCAGGTATCCCCATGCTTCCCGTTACCCATGGAGAGGCCTTTACTAAGTTACAAATTATTCTCTATACCCTCTTGATGGTCGCCACCACAGCTTTCCCTTATCTAACCAAAATGAGTGGAGAGCTTTATTTAATAGGCGTGGTTGCACTGAACTTAAGGTTCATGCAATGGGCTTGGTGGGTGTATAACAGCGACGACAAAAAAGTAGCCATGGGCATGTTCAAATACAGCATCACTTACATCATGCTGTTATTCGTCATCTTGCTTGTTGATCACTACTATGCATTTTTTTCATGATTATAACGGGCACAAAATAGAATTTTAAGGATCAAAAATTCCTGAGTAGTAGTAATAAAGGAAACTGCAATTGAGAAAACGCAACTGATAGGCGTATCACCCAGGCGGGCGATAACGCCAAAAGGGAGAATACACATGTTTATTCAACATATGATGGGCATCCTCTACCACCCAAAAACTGAGTGGGGAATGATAAAAAACGAGCACTATTCTGCAACGCATGTATTCATGGCGCAAATCAGTATATTAGCGGCTATACCAGCGATATCGCTGTTCATTGGAACAACACAGATTGGCTGGAGCATCGCCGGGGGCGAGTTTGTTAAATTACAAACCTCCAGCGCTATTATGGCAGCAGTCGCCTTCTACTTTGCCATGTGGGTTGCAGTTGGCCTCATTGCTTATGCAGTACGCTGGATGGAAAAAACCTACGGTGGAGAAGCTTCTTATGAGGATTGCTTACTGTTAACCACCTTTACTGCAACGCCTATGTTTTTGGCAGGTCTTGCAGGACTCTACCCAATGCTTTGGCTAAATGTCATGGTGGTATTAGCGGCGCTTACCTATAGTATTTACCTTCTCTATACTGGCGTTCCCATCATTATGCAGATATCTGAAGATCGTGCGTTTTTATTTGCATCTTCAGTCCTAACGTTTGGCTTATGTGTACTAGTAGGCTTAATGGTTACTACCGTCATCCTCTGGAGTACCGTGATACCCCTTAGCTATATTTCAGGGTAACTTTATTTTTTAGATAAACTAAAAACAAAAAAATCCCCGAATACTTAATAAGTACCGGGGCTTTTTTAACTTATATTGAATTCACATACGCTTAGCTGTGTGTGAATTTAGCATCTGTATAGATACGAAATGCAGCTTCCCAAACAGGGCCTACTTTTCCGTTACCTACAGGCTTACCATCAATTTCAGAAATCGGAGCGATCTCTTTAGATGAGCTACTGATCCATACTTCATCAGCACTATATACTTCATCCATAGTCACAGTACGCTCTTCAACCTTGATTGAACCATCTGCAACTAAGCTATCAATAATGATGCGACGAGTGATACCCGGCAAAATCTGATTATCTTGGATAGGTGTAATAACAACACCGTCTTTAACGATGTAGGCATTTACAGAACTGCCTTCCGTTAACTCATTATTAGCGTTATACAACAAGCACTCACTGTTACCTGATGCGTGACCTTGTTGAAAATGCATAACATTACCCAGCAAAGCTGTAGATTTGATATGGCATCTTTTCCAGCGAAGATCTTCTGAAGTCGTCACTGTGTAGGCATGTGCCTTTTCACGATCAACTGGCTCAGGATCTTTAATACCGAATGTGAAACAAAAAATGGTTGGTTCTACATTTTCAGGGTATGCATGAAAACGCTTAACATCTGTACCGCGCGATACATGTACATACACGCCTAAATTGTTAGTCGCGCCTTCGTTACGTGCAATCAGATCGTCCAGCAGAGCCTTCCATTCATCAGAGGACTTTTGGCATTTGATTTCAATAGCTGCTAAGCCATCAATCATACGTTCGATATGAGGAACTAAACCAACAGACTTACCGTTGTAATATGGGATTACTTCATAGATGCCATCACCAAACAAGAATCCGCGGTCTAGCGGTGAAATGCGGGCTTCTTCTAACGGAAGATATTCACCGTTTAAGTATGCGATGCTCATATGTAGTTACCTCTTATTGTACTTGCTATGGGTACTTGCGGACGAACGAACGGCAGTTCCAATACGAGGGTTGCCAAGTCTGCAGAGTATTCGTTGAAGACGTTCTTGAAAGCAAGACTGCTTCACTGATTAATAAAATTGAAGACGGTTTATATTACGAAAAGTGGATTCTTTGCAAGCGCTCAACCAATTAAACAAAAAACACCTAAAAACAACAAAAAAACAGGCGTTATGTCTAAAAAAACATTTATGAACAGAGAATAAACCCGCTCAAAAACTCACTCCAAAGTCGTAATACTCACATTATTCTTAGAGAATAATCTCCATCCTAACAAGAATATCCTAGTAAATGAAAGAGCGTTGAACTGAAAGCCTTAGTAAACATTCCATAAGCCACTGCACTATTAAACAGTCTGTTGTAGCAATATACTCTACAGCATTCATCTTCTTGCGGTGTTTAAAAACGCTATGCGTCTACGTAACCTTTCTACCTTTATTAAAGTAGCTCGTCTTGGCAGTTTTCATGCTGCTTCACAACAGCTTCATGCCAGCCAGCCCGCTATTTCCGCGCGCATCATTGCGCTAGAAGAGGAACTAGGTGTTCAGCTATTTATTCGTGATAAAAGCGGCACAAAAATTACGGCATGGGGGAGCCAGCTTTTACCTTATGCAGAGAAACTTATCGCCATTAGCCAAGAGATGAAAGCCCAAGTCAGCCACGATAAACCACAAAAAGGCACATTACGCATCGGTATCGCCGATACGCTGGCGCACTTGTGGTTATCATCATTACTAAAGCATTGGCAGGAGCTGCATCCACTGATCTCATTCGAGCTTACCAGTGACGTAACCCCTACACTGATTCGCCAATTACAAAACCACCAGATTGATTTCGCATTGATGGTTGCCGAACAAAGTATCCCACCTAATCTCATAGTCGATCCACTTTGTAGTTATCCACAATGTTGGGTCGCCACACCTGAAAACCCGCTTACTGATAAAGTGACCTGTACAACTGAAGATTTAGCGACATCCCCAATATTGAGCTTTCCCCGAGACAGCCGCCCCTGGCATTACTTACAACAGTTGTTTAGCTCATTGAGCGAGCAACCCGTCATCCACACTTGTAGTTCCGTTGCTAATTTGCTCAACCTCATTCGCCAAGGTGTGGGCATAGCTCTGCTACCGAGACCTCTAGTAGAGCAATCAATACAAAACAAAGAACTTATCGCACTAGCAATCGAAACTGATCCACCAGAATTAGCTTTTTGTTACAGCTGGCGGTTAGATGACGATCGTACATTACCCAGCTTACTAGCGGATAGCAGCCGGGCTATTATGCAGTTCCCAGCGCAAGCAAAAAGTCTTAGCGCTGGGAGGTAAAGCGAAGCTACAGAAATATTACTGCATACCGATGATCTGACGAAGCTGCTGCAACACTGCCTCACCTTCAGATGGGTCTAGTCCATCTTCAGTTAATTCATTTTGTCGGGTGACGCCATCGACACTGCCAAGACCAGAAAGATATTCTAAGATTTCACGTGGTTTAACTGCCGCTAACAAGTCGATGTCATTCATAACACTGAGCATGGCCATAATGCCATAAGCTCCCCAGTTAGAGACATCTGCAATCAACAACT
The DNA here is from genome assembly GCA_034110685.1 of Neptunomonas sp. Taxonomy (GTDB): domain Bacteria; phylum Pseudomonadota; class Gammaproteobacteria; order Pseudomonadales; family Balneatricaceae; genus Neptunomonas. The sequence goes on along the minus strand of JAWUYS010000045.1, from coordinate 6,295 downwards.
CATCAACTTGCGTCGTAGCTGAGACAATATCCAAGTCTTTCAACGCGTCGGTAATATTACCCATACCGATTTCATTGCCACCATCACCAATGCCAATCGTTGGACACTTCGCATTGTTAATAAAGGTATCAAAGCACGCCGTACGCTCGCTGATGCTTTCGCCACGCATGTTGTAGTAGCCACCATCTGCTGCTTGCCCAGGTCGCTCAATAGACAACACCGCATCAGGTTGAAAGTGGTACAAGGCTTTAAACGCTTCTAACATGCGTTCTTGGTGCTCACCAACACGGATCTCATGAACGCGATAATTTTTCATCAACGCCTGAGATACAGGAGGACCACACACAATAACCGGGGTTGCTCCTAGCGTTTCTAACGCATTGTAAAGCGCAATTGCACCCACAGGGCCATCGGTCTCGAAGGTATCAATCACCGGAAAGCCGGTACCAATCAACACATGTCCTTTACATTTATTAAGGATACGCGCAGCACGTAAGTAATAACCCGTCTGCAAGGCAGGCTGTACCGTTTTCATGCCACGTAAGTTTCTTGCTACTAGCGCATCTTCAACCTGTAAGCTCAAAGCCGCTTCATTTAATCTACATTGATTAGTCATTTATTATTCTCCGGAATTAGGGTCAAGCTCAGGCTATTTGTTGTAACGACGTGTTGATAAACCGTCGCTGAGCCAAGCAATTGATGTTGTGAGCCTTCTCCAGGCTAATCTCTTCAAAGCGGATCTTCGCTCCCGGCATTCTTTGTGATAGTTGAGCAGTATCACGCGAAATAACAGAGCCAATTTTTGGGTAACCACCAATAGTCTGGCGATCATTTAAGAGGACGATAGGCTGTCCATCAGCAGGAATTTGAATAGCACCATGGCAAATCCCTTCAGAAAGAATACCGTTAAGCTGAGACTTTACCGGTTGCCCTTCTAAACGAAACCCCATGCGATCAGCACGGCTAGATAACGCATATTCACTTGAAAAGAATAAACGCTGCTGCACACTGTCAAATGTTTGGTGCTGATAGCCCAAAATCACGCGTAAAGTGACATCAGCGTTATAGTCGGGTTGCTCAGATTCAGGCACTGCCCAAAGAGCAGTAGGACGATGTGCCTGACAAGGCAATAGATCACCCTGCTTAAGTTTATCGCCACTCAATCCACCGACCGCTTCACGCGTAACCGTTGCCGTACTGGAAAAGCTCTGCCCTATATTAAAGCCACCAGCTACCGTCAAATAAGCACGCGAGCCCGAAGTAGCAAATCCCAATTCAATTTTGTCACCAGCTTTTACTTTATGAGTACACCAGCGAGCTACATCTTGACCATTAATCTTGAAAGGCATGTCTGCGCCAGTAACAGCCAGAGCAGTATCAACTTGAGCCTCAAGCACAAGCCCGCCAATACTTACTTCCAAACCCGTTGCATCGAGTTCATTACCGCACAGGCGGTTAGCCCATTTAAATGCTTCACCATCCAGTGGCCCTCCGGTTGTCAGGCCGATGCGATGCTGACCATAACGCCCTGCATCTTGGATAAGGGTTAGCAAGCCAGGTTGCTTAACTAAAAAACCACTCATAGCTCACCTCCCAATGCCAAAAACTCAGCGCGCTCAATCGGCGAAAAGCGTACGCGATCTCCGACCTGTACAGGCATCGTAGGATCCGCTTCAGGATTAAACATACGCGTTGGACACAATCCAATCAGATTCCAACCGCCTGGAGAGACTGCTGGATATACCGCCGTCTGGCGATCAGCAATAGCCACAGCTCCACGAGGAACCTTAAGGCGAGGCGTACTTAAACGTGCAGCAGCAATACGAGGATCAACTTCACCTAAGTAAGCAAAGCCTGGCGCAAAACCAATGGCATACACGCGGTATTCCATTTCACTATGGATTTTAATTACTTCAGCTACCGTCAGTTTTGCATTCTCTGCCAAAGCCTCAAGATCAGGGCCAGATTCTGCACTGTAATAGACGGGCAGTGTGATAATCTGGCCGGCCTGCTGCTCGGCATGGCCAAGCTGCGCAAGTGTTTCGCGAATATGGCGGCGCACTGCGTAGTGATCAGTTTTGAACTGATCATAAATAACCAACAGCGATGCATATGAAGGCACCATATCTATCAAGGTATCAGCCATCACTGTTTCTAGCCTAGCAGCGGCTTGCTGTACTTGAGCCGATACCAGAGGATCAGTGGTTTCGCCAAAATAGATAATCAGGGAGTTTTCGCCTGCAATTTCAACGTTCATTTTGCTGTTGTTCCAGAATCACCATCTTCAGAGATCAATTGGCGAATCTCCTCGATAGCTTGCACACCGGCAAGGTTATCACCATGTACACATAAGGTATCAGCATGTAGGTTTAAGGTATGGCCACTGACGCTGGTAACCGTACCGGTATTAGCCAGCTGAATAACCTGCGCCAACATTTTTTCTCTGTTATGCACCGCACCTTCTTTTGTGCGAGACAGCAACTTACCATCATCGGCATAGCAACGATCTGCAAAGGCTTCAAACCACAGATTCAAGCCCCATTGAGCCGCTTCAGCACGATGTTTTACCGCGTCAGGCGTACCCTGCAACATCAAAACAATGGGACGATGATAACTAGCAACCGCTTGCATAATACTTTTACGTACCGCGTCGTCAGCCATCATGTCGTTGTATAGAGCACCATGCGGTTTTACATACGCCAGAGACAACCCCATGGAAGCAGCCATGCCATCTAAAGCAGAAATCTGATACAACATGAGCGCTTGAATCTCAGCATCACTGGCTTTAATAGATCGACGCCCAAACCCTACTAGGTCGGGATAACCCGGATGAGCGCCAATGCTTACGCCATGCGTTTTAGCAAGCTGTAGCGTTTTTTGCATAACAAGCGGGTCGCCCGCATGAAAACCACACGCAATATTAGCCTGATCAATATGCGGCATTACTGCATCATCCATTCCCATTTTCCAGGAACCGAAGCTTTCACCTAAATCACAATTCAATTTTAAAGACATTGTCATTCTCCCAGCAGCAATTACATAATCGCCAGATGGCTGTTAGGAATATCCGTAACCAACATGTGGCCAGGACTATGAGTAATACAGAAAGGTGGGCGCGCTTGTTCTATTGCCACTTGAGGCGTAACACCACATGCCCAGAACACCGGCACTTCACCTTCTTTAATCGTCACTGCATCACCAAAATCAGGCTGATTAATATTATCGATACCGATATCAGCAGGGTTACCAAAATGCAGTGGTGCACCATGGACGGATGGGAAGCGTGTACAGATCTGAATCGCACGAATCGCATCTTTAGGTTTCATCGGGCGCATGCTCACCACCGTCGTACCACTAAAGCGCCCAGCAGGACGGCAGCCAATATTAGTGCGATACATAGGCACGTTGACACCTTCGGTGATATTGCGCACTTCTAGACCATCTGCAATCAATGATTCTTCAAATGAAAAAGAACAGCCCAGAAGAAAAGTGACTAGGTCATCACGCCAAAATTCACGGACATCCGTTACTTCTTGAGTGAGTTGGCCATTTTCATAAATACGGTAACGCGGAATATCACTACGGATATCTAGGTCTTTACCCAGATCAGGTAACAAAAAGTCGCCAGGGTTTGAGGACATACCAATAACTGGACAAGGTTTAGGGTTCAGCTGACAAAACTGTAAAAAATCGTTCGCCCACTCTTTTGGCATAATCGCCAAATTACCCTGCACAAATCCTTGTGAATAACCGGAGGTATTACCTGTAAATTCACCACTGCGAATTAACTGACGAAGGTCGTAGGGAGAGATATTAACGTCCATAGCATGCCTCTAATCTGTTTACTTTTTAAACTACTTTAGGATCAGCATAGCTTGCTCTGTAAAGTAGCCCTGTGTCTAATGAAAAATAATTGTTACAACTGATAAGTTTTATCTATCAGATGATTTGCTAAATTACGAACACAAAAAAGGCCGATCAATTGATCGGCCAATGGAGGTTACACAGCCTTACTAACTAGCAACACAACTTCGAACATCACTGCTTGTTGGAGCAGGTGCTGCAGCTTGCCCCTCTTTAGGGTCAACTACACGTACAGTGGCTACTTTGTTTTGCGTAAAGAAATCGATACCCGCTTTACCCTGTACTTTGTTGTTACCTACCAATGAATCTTTAATACCACCAAATGGCATATAAGGATGAGGGGCACAAATACCTACGTTAACGCCAACCATGCCGACATCAGCTTCATTGATAAATTTTTCAATGTTATAGGCATTTTGAGTAAAGATACAAGCACCATTACCCATCGGATGGTTCTTAATCATCCGTAATGCACCATCAATGCAACCTACTTTCATAATGCTTAGCACAGGACCAAAGATCTCTTCTTTAGCGATCTGCATGCAAGGAGTAACATCAGTAAATATCGTTGGGCCTACGTAATAGCCATCTTGGTTATCGCCTGAAACCGCAGGGTTACGTCCATCTAAGAGCAGAGTGGCACCTTCATCTAAGCCAATTTGAATGTATTTTTCGATACGCTCTTTTGCCGCTTTAGAAATAACAGGTCCCATGAAAACATCAGGATCCATAGCATCACCTACCGTTACCTTTTCTGAGGCTTCTAGTAGACGCGCAACAAACTCATCGTGAATTTCTGGAACGCAAGCGATGTTAGATACCGCTAAGCAACGCTGCCCAGCTGACCCATAGCCCGACATCAAAACGTTCTCAACGAGTAGGTCCATTGGCGCATCATCCATCACGGCCAAGAAGTTCTTAGCACCACCAAGCAGCATGGTTTTTTTACCGTGACGCCCGCAGCCTTGCGCTATTGCTTTTGCAGTGGGTGTAGAGCCAACCAAACAAACTCCGGTAACATTCTCATCGTCATACCATGCTTCGACAACCTCACGATCACCGTGCACGATGTTGACCACGCCTTTAGGTAAACCAATGGAGGTTAATAACTCCATAATCCCCTGCATGAACAAAGGCGACTCAGTCGACGGCTTGTAAACAAAGGTGTTACCAACACCGATAGCAAACGGAATAAACCAACCAAATACCAGTGCAGGGAAGTTAAACGGCGCAACACCACAAAAGACACCCATTGGCGCTTTAATAATACGGCCACTGATGTTCTTAGCGATACTCGGTACTGTTTCGCCCTGAATTAGAGCAGGAATAGTACAAGCCATCTGTATAATTTCAATAACGCGCTGCACTTCACCCCGTGCTTCTGCGATATGTTTTGCTTGGTCTATGGCAATAGCTTGAGCCAGACTTTCTTTACGCTCGACCATAGCTGAATGCATAGCAAAGATATAATCCATGCGCTTAGGCAGCGGAGTATCACGCCATGCAGGATAAGCTTTCGCAGCAGCAGCGGTAGCTGCACGAGAAGATTCCTCGTTACCTAAAGGAACTTCGCCCAGTACTGCCCCAGTAGATGGGTTGTAAAGTGGTGCAGTTTCAAGCGTATGGTTTTCAATCCATTCGCCATTAATAAAATCACGAATTTTGTAATAGGGAGTCGTTGCGCTCATGGTAACCAAGCCTCATGCGTTCAGCGAACTATGCTTAGGTTGTATTTTCAACAGCCATCAATAGCATCGCCATTTCAGAATACCCCTAGTGTATGGGGCTATTGGTTGAGCGCAGAGAACCAGTTGATTCAATTAACCCTAAAAGCTGGTATCACACCTTAGAATGAAAAAGGAACCAGATGACAAGCAGAAACAGCTAAAACCGACGTTAAGAAAATGCATTTTCGCTTAACTACGTCCCCAATGACGGTTAATCAATTGCGCTAAACGATCAATACCGGGTTCAATTTTATCGGATGCTATTGAGCTATATCCCAATTTAAAACAATTGAGTAGTGGATCCTTCGCGTAATAAACCTCCCCAGGTTCAATCAGAATACTGTCAGCTCTAGCCAGCTCAGACAGTTTTCTAGAATCCAGTTCAGTCGGTCCTTCGATCCAGTACGAGGAGCCCCCAAACGTTGGCGGGTTAGTACTATTAGGAAGGTGTAGCGCTAATGCTTCTTGCATGAGATGCCAGCGCTCTTTATAAATCAGACTCTGGCGATTAATGAGTGCGTCGTAATAGCCCCGCGCAATAAATAGCGCAACCGTACGTTGATTATTCATCGGCGCTTGGCGAAGCATTAAACGGCGTAAGGCATGCGCCTCTTTAATCAGCGCCTCGTCTGCAACCATATAGCCTAATCGCAAACCTGGCGCCAAGGTTTTAGAGAAGCTCCCCACATAAATAACTCGCCCCG
>JAWUYS010000044.1:0-12504 GCA_034110685.1 Neptunomonas sp. | reverse complement strand
CAGTATGATTATGCTGGAAAAAAAGCTATCTAAAAACCAAGATATGCTTAACACGATGGGCAAACGGATTGACGAAACCAAAGAGAAGGCACGCTACTTTAATCCGGAAGAAGAAAACCCTTTAGATAACCCTTCCTCTTTTACGCACTCCAACGTCGTTGCCAATGTTGCAAGCTTGTACCAAGACACCATCAGCTCATTCAGCTTTCGCATTCAAGTGGCTGGCGACCCGCGTCACTTACAAAATGCTGAAAACGCAGCGCGTATCCGAGCCTTGCTGCTAGCAGGAATTCGCGCCGCGATGCTGTGGAGACAAGTAGGCGGAAAACGCTGGCACTTACTGTTTTTCCGTTCTCGTTTGCGCCCTTCTCTGCGTAAAATCATGAAGTAGGCGTTCTATCCGGCTAATTACAGATTTTTTGTCTTTTATCCGCTATAATCGCGCCTCATTTTTAACCCTTTAGCTACAGCGAGACGATACATGGAGCTTTCTGCCCTCACTGCCGTATCTCCGGTAGATGGACGCTATGGCAGCAAAACTGCTGACCTGCGCCCTATCTTCAGTGAATTTGGACTTATTCGTAACCGTGTTCTGGTTGAGATCCGTTGGTTACAACAACTGGCTGCTCATCCTCAGATTCCTGAAGTCCCTACACTGAGTGAGACAGCAAATACCTTACTCAACAGCATTGTTGACGACTTTAATGAAGTTGACGCTGAGCGTGTTAAAGAGATCGAGCGTACGACCAACCACGATGTTAAAGCGGTTGAGTACCTGATTAAAGAAAAATTCAAAGATAACGCTGAACTGGCTGCTATCAACGAATTCGTACATTTTGCTTGCACCTCAGAAGACATCAACAACCTTTCACATGCTTTAATGTTGAAAGATGGTTTGAGCACTGTTTTACCGATGATGCAGCAAACCGCTGATGAAATCGCTAAAATGGGACGTGACTTTGCAAGTCAGCCTATGCTTTCTCGTACTCACGGCCAAACAGCTTCACCAACGACTGTTGGTAAAGAGATGGCTAATGTTGCTCACCGCTTACAGCGTCAAATCAAGCAACTAGGCCAGGTTGAATTTTTAGGCAAGATTAACGGTGCTGTAGGTAACTACAATGCTCACATATCAGCCTACCCAGATATCGACTGGGAAGAGCATGCGCAAACCATGATCAACACACTTGGCTTGACGTGGAACCCGTACACGACTCAAATCGAGCCGCATGACTATATTGCTGAGCTATTTGATGCGGTGTGTCGCTTCAATACTATCCTGATCGATTTCGATCGTGATATTTGGGGCTACGTGTCTCAGGGTTACTTCAAGCAGCGCACTATCGCTGGCGAAGTGGGCTCATCAACTATGCCGCATAAAGTTAACCCTATCGACTTTGAAAACTCAGAAGGCAACTTGGGTATTGCTAACGCTATCATGCAGCACTTGGCCGCTAAACTGCCAATCTCTCGCTGGCAGCGTGACCTAACTGACTCAACTGTATTGCGTAATATGGGTGTTGGTTTTGGTTACAGCATGATTGCTTATCAGTCTACGCTTAAAGGCATCAGCAAATTAGAGCTAAACGCTGCGCGTTTGGACCTTGATCTTGAAAATGCTTGGGAAGTGCTGGCTGAGCCAATTCAAACGGTAATGCGCCGTTACGCTATTGAAGAGCCGTACGAAAAGCTTAAAGCGCTAACACGTGGCCAAACGATGAACAAAGACACTATTCAGGCATTTATCGACACACTCGAACTGCCAGAAGACGTTAAGGTGTCACTCAAACAGCTAACACCGCATAACTACATCGGTAATGCTGTAGAGCAAGCTAAAAAAATCTAAGCATTTTTTTGTCAATGTACTTGTGACAAGACATACAAAACGGGGCCATGTTAACGCATGCGCCCCGTTTTTTGTTAGTCACGCCCCATCAACAACCTCTGGCTTCACTCGCAACACTCATTTGGCTCTATTTATATTTTTTTACACGACTAGCTTACTAGCCTAATAATAAATATAAACTTATGAGAATACGGCATTTATGAAAATATCCTACAAAATCCCTCTCTACTCTTCTTTAGTCATCATTCTTTCTTTTGTATTACTATCCAGCATCAATTACTACTTCATTGAAAAGACGCTTTATCAAAAAATTGAAAACCAAACCAACGAAACAACCGTCGCGATGGGAGCGCAAATAACCCGCTGGTTAAACGGAAAGCTTGCTGTCATAGATCTGATGGCTGATGTTATAGAGCAGGACTTTACCCTAGAGACTGTACAAAACGTGATGAACAGCCCGATGTTACGAGATGAGTTCATTCTCGTTTTTGGCGGACTAGATAGTGACGGAGCCCCTATATCAAACACCCCCAGCTGGAACCCACCCAGCGGCTGGGATGCACGAAATAGGCCTTGGTACTCGCTCGCAAAATCACATGAACGAGCCATTCTTACCACACCTTATTCTGACTCGGCAACCAACGACATTTTAATTTCTGCAGTAGCCACTATTAATGATAACGGCACTATTAAAGGCGCATTCGGCGGTGACCTCAGCCTAAAAAGCGTTTCTGATGCAGTAAACACTCTAAACTTTAACAATACAGGGTATGCATTCTTATTGACGTCAGGGGGCGAAATTATTAGCCACCCCAACAGCAAATTTAATGGCAAGAATGTCGCCCGTATATTTGACCAAGTACCCGCTAACCTCACATCACAACTACAAGAATTAAGCTCAAGAAAAACAAATGTACTTGCCTCCTTCCAACCCCTAGGAGGGCTTTATGGAAATGACTGGCTTATCGGCGTGGTACTTAACAAAGAAAAAGCTCTGGCAGATATTTATACGCTCAACTTATATGCATTATTAGGTGCAATAATCAGCGCTATCCTCTCTTCATTCGTTCTATACATCATTCTTGAGCATTTCATTCTTAAGCCTATTACTCAGCTAACTATTACCGCTACCGATATTAGTAAAGGAAAGTTCGACACCAAAATTACTGCGCTAGAGCGCAATGATGAAATTGGTTCTTTAGCTAAATCAATAAAGCTCTTAGGCACCAGCCTGCAGATAACACTCAATAAAATCAAAAAAGATCGGCTCTAATACATTAACGCGAGCATAGTGCGTTTATCACAGAATAAAGGCATTATGCTTATAGAGACTTACGCTGATTTGAGTAGATACTTACAAGGAATATTTTCATGAGCAATCTAGAAGAGATAGTGAATACTGAGCACTATAACCTCAACGAAAGCACCTTTAGAGAACGCTGTAAAAACACGCTTGATCAGCAAGGTGTATTAGTACTAGATAACTTTCTAAACCCAAGCGCCATTCAACAAATAAAACAAGAAGGCGTAGCAAGCCAGCACCTAGCTTACTTTTGCCAGCAGTCACATAGCGCCTATCTGACACCGCCTGATGATAGCTTTCCTGCACAACACCCACAGAACCACCAAGTAGTTTCGAGTAAAGGTTGTATTACTGACGACCAAATAGCGCAAGATTCTCCACTACGCTCTGTTTACGATGCAGAAGACTTTCGCCAGTTCCTTTGCTACGTGCTTGGCGAAGAGTCTTTATACGAATATGCAGACCCGCTCTCTTCTATCAACCTACATTATGCTCGTGCTGGTGAAGAACTTGGATGGCATTTTGATAACTCTTCATTTGCCATCACTTTGCTGGTACAAAAGCCTGAAGCGGGAGGTGTTTTTGAGTATGTTAAAGATGCTAGAAATTCTAGCCAAGGAGATATGAATTACCCGCTGGTTGAATCAATATTAGAGGTGGAAATCCAAGGAACCACACTTACGATGGAGCCTGGTGCACTTGTGTTATTTCGCGGCAGAGATTCGTTACATCGCGTAACACCGGTGAAAGGTGAGACAACACGCATGCTTGTTGTTTTAGCTTACAACTCACAGCCAGGAATCGCATTATCTGAGTTCGCTCAAGAAACCTTTTATGGCAGGTCGGCAAAGCCATCCGAACTCAACTACTGATGCTAAGTATTAAGCTCAGCCGTGACGAGGAGCAAACATAATAATAGCCATGCCGGTTAAAGCGACAATAGAACCCACAACATCCCATGTTGTGGGTCTAATACCATCCACTAGCCACAGCCATACAATAGCAACAAAGATATAAACGCCACCATAAGCTGCGTACACACGACCCGCGGCCGCAGGATGTAACGACAATAGCCATGCAAAGAGTGCAAGACAAGCCGCCGCAGGTACCAGCAACCAAATACTTTTATCTTCTTTTAGCCAAAGATAGGGTAAATAGCAGCCTAGAATTTCTGCAACAGCTGTTATCAAAAAGAGAAATAAGGTTTTTAACTCAAGCACTTTGTTTCTCTAGTAACAGATACCTTACATATCCCAATCAGAATCTGAATCTTCGCTTCTTTCACGCGTAGCAGCTTTAACTAAAATTTCTAGATAAAATGATTCTAATTGCAGCTTTTCTGCTTCATCAATGCACTTGTTGATCTCAGACAGATGAATGACTTTTGCTTCCAGCTCTGTATTGCCATATTTGCAATCAAAGTCCCAATAATCAGCACCGCTTGGCAACTGCTTATTTCTCTCTCTTCTCACGTACTTTTTTGCATCACTCTTAGCTGATTCAATCAAACGAGCATATTTAATTTTTGGGTGCGACAGTACAAATGTTTTTTTCATGTTTATCCTAAAAATGGGTTGCCGAACCAGCAGCCCCGACATTACATAACGTTGCCTGCATTTTACGTTATTTTTACGCCAGTAGCGATTCACTAACCGATATTTAATCCATGTTATCTATCGACTGATACTCAACATTAATTTACCTCAGTAATGTAGGTAACCAGTCAAAATTCAAACGCAAAACGAATTTCCTATTTACTACCAGCTTTGAAATTTTGAGCTATAGTTCATTTTATGACCACTCTTATTAAGAAAGGGACTAGCATTGATTTCGGATGGAATCCGTAGCAGCACATCGCAGCCTGACATGACATCCGGGAGAATGCAGTGATAGTTTTTAGCGAAGAAAAAAGCCAAGTTGAAGAAGTTAAAAGCTGCTGGACCATACTTATAGTCGACGATGAACCCACCGTTCACCAAGTTACACGCTTTGCGCTAAAAGATACCGAAGTACTGGGGCGCAAGCTAAATATGATACATGCCTCTAGTACGCGACAAGCTAAAGAGTTATTGCGAGAGAATTCAGATATCGCCTTAATTTTATTAGACGTTGTGATGGAAAGTCATGATGCCGGTTTAAAACTGGTGCACCATATCCGAAAAAGCATGAACAATACCTCCGTTCGTATCGTATTGCGTACCGGGCAACCAGGATACGCTCCAGAACGTGAAGTAATGGTAAACTACGATATAAACGACTATAAAGAAAAGGCTGAATTAACAGCTAGCCGTCTATTTACAACGATTGTGGCTGGCATTCGCACCTATCAAGATATTGTCACCCTCAAACGAACACAAGCCGGACTAACATCGGTTGTCTCATCCAGTACTACACTCTTTTCGCAGCACACCACAGAAGACCTAGCCAGTGAAGTGCTTCGCACCCTATCAACAGCCCCTTTCTCTGAAGCGGCTGCTTTTATCGATGCACCGGACATACTTACATCATTTGCAGACGGCACTAAAAAACTAGCATCCCTATTCACATTAACACCGCAGACCCAAGCGCAATTGCAGCTACAGGTGCAGCCCCAAGCCCTGGTGAGTGACGGTAAAGACCATTTTATTAGGCTACACAAAAGCGTGCCCGGCCTTATCGGACTTCGTACCAGCCGTGAACTCGAACCTGATGAACGTCAAATTCTGGAGCTGTATTTAAACAATGCGGCTATCGCTTTTCATAATATACAGTTGGGCCGTGACGCATCCATGCTAGCGCGGCTGCCCGCCGAGTTACCAGAGCCTGTTTTACGCATATCAACGCAAGGTGAAGTCTTATTTGCTAACCCAGCAGGAATGGGACTACTTACGCACTGGAAAACGACAGTGGGCTCAAACGTCCCCCCTGAATGGCAGATACGCTTACGCGATATGGTGAAGATGAATCGTCGCTTTGACACTCGGTTAAGCTTTGACGATCGTGAGTTTGAATTCACTATGAGCCCTGTAGCAGAGCTCAATTATATCAATATTTTTGGACGTGATGTCACAGACATGCACGATGCCGTTAATCAGCTCCGACATGCAGCCTTTCATGATGATTTAACTGACCTCCATAATCGCATTCATTTTCGTGCTGAGCTAGAAACAGCCATTGCCGCCGCCACCGAGTCTAATAGTTCCATCGGTTTGTTACTGATGGATCTCGACCACTTCAAACAAATTAACGACACCCTTGGCCACGCTGCTGGTGATGACGTATTACGCATCACCGGAAAACGCTTAATGAAAATAGTACGTAATGGCGACATCGTTGCACGATTAGGAGGGGATGAATTTGCGGTATTAGTACGCGAAGTCAATGATCCAAATGAATTAATAGTTCTTGCCAAGCGCCTTCAGGAAAGCGTAGCGCTCCCCATGCATATTGGGCAAAATCATTGGAACATAGGCGCATCCATAGGCGTTACTTCATTTCCAAACGATGCAAGAACAGCAAGCGACCTATTGGGATGCGCTGACCTAGCCATGTATCACAGCAAACGAGATGGCAGCGGCGTAAAACCATATGATGGTGCTGTTCACCGCAGCGTCCGTAAACGCACATCAATAGAGCTTGTCTTACGCGACGCCTTAAAAAACCAAAGCCTCGACCTTCATTTCCAGCCAGTTGTAGACTTAAATACAAGTAAAATTTATGGAGCCGAAGCACTCGCTCGTCTAAGTCACCCTAACGGAACACCTATTTCACCGACTGCGTTTATTCCTATTGCCGAGGAGTGCGGACTCATTGAGGAGCTCGGTGAATGGGTACTACACACCGCCCTTGCAAAGGCTCATCAATGGCATACACAGGGCCACCCAGATTTACATATTGCATTCAACATGTCTGCCCGCCAGCTCCAAATGCCGGATATTGTGAAGCGCGTTGACAGCTTAATGAACAACACTCATATAGACCGTGCGCGTGTTGAAATAGAGCTTACGGAGTCAGTATTGATTGGAAATGCCAAAGAAGCTGTTGCCAAAATTTGGGAACTCCGCAGCCTTGGTGTTGATTTGTCCGTAGACGATTTTGGTACTGGTTACTCATCGCTGAGTTATTTAAGAAATATGCCTGTCTCTAAATTAAAGATAGACCGCAGCTTTGTTATGGACCTACATGATAATCAAAATGCACTATCCATTGTTGATGCTGTTCTCTCATTATCAAACAGCCTCCATCTAACCGTTGTAGCTGAGGGCGTAGAAACACTTGAGCAAGCTAAAATACTACGTGATATTGGCTGCACCCTCTGCCAAGGCTATTTATATTCAAGGCCTGTTACGGCAGATGCTTTTAGCCGCCTGCTTGAACTTGACCATTTATCGACTGAAACCCCTCTAGCCCCAGTCATAAAATAGCAAAACCAACTCATTGCTTTAATCGGCAGTGTAGCGATTAGCCTAGCGCTTTTGAGGCTCAATTGATTTAATACCATTAGAGAAATCTAGTATCTCTTCTCGACTAAAGCTTGTAATTACACGCGTTGAAGAAGCAGGCTGATGCGTAAGACTCACGCCCTTTCTTCTTTCCTCAGTAGGACGTATAGGCCTTGGCACAAAACCACCGCCACAATTAGGGCAAACATTGTGCAACACCTCATCAACACATGAACGACAAAAAGTGCACTCGTATGTACAGATGCACGCCTGTAATGAGTCAGGCGGCAGATTCATATCACAACACTCACAATTTGGCCTAAGCTTTAACACTCCTTACTCCCTGATCGACTAAAAGCCCTCTCAAATCAAGACTAAAACTGTATATAACTACATTTCATGACTCAATAAAAAGGCCGTAAACTTGCGATTAAGTGAAAAATATATCACTTTATTACAATAGCCAAGGCCATCTTCAGCGGGTAGGGTAGGCTTTTGTTTTTTCTCTACGGTTACGTGCAATATGGAAACACTGCAAACTTCTGATAATACTAACATTCACTACATCTCCCTTGGTTCTGGGGATATTACTTTAGTATTTTTACACGGCTGGACTGCCAGTGTGCGTGAATGGCTGCCGTTTGCCTCTGAACTGGCAGAAAACCATCGCGTTATCTGCTGGGATGCACGAGGTCATGGTGACCACCCTCATGACGAAAAAACCAATATGACACTCCCACGCATGGCGGATGATTTGGACGAACTCCTCGACCAACTAAACGTTCATAATGCAATACTCATTGGCCACTCAATGGGCGCACTTACCGCTTGGGAGTTCATTCGCCGTCATGGCCAAAGCCGGTTAAATGGCCTTTGTATTGTTGACCAGTCACCTAAGCTGGTGACTGACGAAGAATGGCAACACGGTGTTTACGGGTCTTTAAACGAAACAAAAAATAATCATTTAATAGAAAGATTTAATACAGACTTTGCAGAAGGTGTTTTAGAGCTGATTGCTTTTGGTAATAATCGACGCTCTCGTGAAAACTATGATAATAATTCACGTGGTTTTCAGCACATGCGAGAACACCTACAAAAACTACCCGCCAACCTCTTAACCCAGTGCTGGATCAGCATTACCCAGCAGGATTATCGCGAAGTACTTTCAAAAATTAACTGCCCTACTTTGTTGGTATACGGTGATGAAAGTCAGTTCTACAGCAGCGATTTACAGAAGTGGGTTACTAATACAATCTTAGACTCTGAGCTGCTGATATACCCGGAATCAGACCATTCTCCGCACCTTTGGCATAAAGAACGATTTATTTATGATCTGAATCGCTTTATTGACGCTTTGTGACAGCAGGTCTGTCCTCTATAATAGCGACCAAATTTTAATGGTCTGGTTTCTATGACTCCCAATACCCAGCTAAACAATGTGCGCATTGTACTGATCAATACATTTCACCCTGGCAACATCGGCGCAGCGGCACGTGCCATGAAAAATATGGGGCTTTCGCAGCTATGGCTAGTAGACCCGCGGGAATACCCAAGCGAAGAAGCCGACTCTAGAGCCGCCGGCGCTAAAGATGTTCTGGATAATGCAACGGTCGTCGGTACATTAAAAGAAGCAATTGCCGACTGCCAGCTAGTCATCGGCACTAGCGCTCGTAATCGTACCTTTGACCTACCCATTTTAGATGCCAGGAACTGTGCAGAAAAAATCACCTCAGAAGCCACACAAGGTGAAGTTGCACTCGTTTTTGGCCGTGAAACTATGGGCTTATTGAACGAAGAACTGCAGTTGTGTAACTTTCATGTTTATATTCCGGCAAATCCAGAATATCCGGTTCTAAACGTCGCTCAAGCAATTCAACTTTTGAGTTACGAAATCTGGATGGCAGCACAGACTCCCGTAAAAGAGAGATCAGAGTCTGAATACCCTCGTCAAAAAGAGATGGAGCTGTTCTATACCCATTTAGAAACGGTGATTAGAGCCACCAACTTCATTATTCCTCAGCACGAAGGACGCGCCATGACCAAACTAAAGCGCTACTTCAACCGGACACGTCCGGAAAAAGCTGAACTTGGCATGTTACGAGGTATCCTGGCTTCGGTTCAGGAAACCATTGAAAACTTATCGTCTACAAATAAAAAGGATTAGCGTAATGCACACAGATCTAACCAACCTTCAAGAAGATGCACGCCGCTTACAAGCAGGCATAGAAGCCGTTGCTGCAGAAATGAGCGCTTATGAAACCAACTTAGGCGGCATTCAAGCTTGCGCATTGAAAATTCAAAAATGCGCTAGAATAATAGGTAACAACCGCATTGCTGCTGTTGCTGCGAAAGACAAACGCAAAATTATGGACGAGCTTGAAGGTGCTGCAATCGAGCTAGTTGAGTTACTAAAAAGATGAATCCTAATTTCCCTCTGGGTGACATGTCCGTAGAAACATTTTTACGCGATTACTGGCAAAAAAAACCTCTGCTTATTCGTAACGCTTTTCCTGAATTTGAGCCACCGGTCAGCGCTGATGAGCTTGCAGGGCTAGCCTGTGAAGAAGAAGTAGAGTCACGGCTAGTTATTCAAAATGCCACGGGGGAGCAATGGGAGCTAGAAAATGGCCCATTCTCAGGCGAGCGCTTTTCAAACCTGCAGGATAGCCATTGGACTTTACTAGTTCAGGCGGTAGACCACTGGGTACCGGAAGCCAACGCGTTATTGGAACAGTTTCGCTTCATTCCTAGCTGGCGCATTGATGACTTAATGGTTAGCTATGCCACCAAAGGTGGCGGCGTAGGTCCTCATTACGACAACTATGATGTCTTTCTAATCCAAGCTACAGGCCAGCGACGCTGGGAAGTTGGCGGCATATATGGCGAAGACTCACCACGCCGCGATGACACACCTGTGATGATCTTGCCAGAATGGGACGCAGAGCAAACCTACCTCCTTAACCCTGGAGATATGCTCTATATACCACCACGTATCGGGCACAACGGCACAGCTGAATCTGATGATTGCATGACCTACTCAGTTGGCTTTCGCGCACCATCACATGCCGATATTTTAAGACAATTCACCGATTTTGTAGGCGACCAACTTAAAAGCGAAACGCGCTATAGCGACCCTGAATTAACATTACAAAAAAGCCCTGGACTGATTCGCCAATCCGATATGGAAAAAGTCAGGTCTATCATGACCGACTACCTGAATAAGCCTGAGTTATTAGAAAACTGGTTCGGCCAATACATGACCGAACAAAAATACGCTGATCAAGCTGACACGCCTGAAGAGAGTGAACGCTATTCTGTAGAAGAACTTACAGAGTACCTGCTAGATGGCGGATTGATATATCGTGCAGAGGGTAGCCGATTTGCTTATCGTGAAAGAACCGATGGTAGCGTTGTTCTTTTCGTTAATGGTGAGGCCTGCGAAATCAGCCAAGAATCTGCTGGCTTTGCACGCTCTCTTTGTGACCTCCCCGCCATCAGTGCAGAACATGCAAGCAACGGCGAAGCACAAGAAGTGCTCACTGAGCTCTATAATATGGAAGCTGTCTACACAGAGGAATAACCTTATAAGTAGCCGCTAACCGTTTGATTATTGAAGTGTTACTACCCTAGCCGCTTCAATAATCAACCGCCGTAGCCATTGATGTGCTTGGTTATGTTGCAATAATGGACTCCATGCCATTTTCAACTCGAAAGATGGCACATCAAAAGGCGGAGACTTTAACACCAGTTTTGGATTATCTTTTTGTGCTGTCGCTGCTCGTGTTGGAATCGTTACAATCAACTCTTTCTGTTCTGCCAACAAAGTAGCTGATTGATAGTGGCGAGTAAAAACTGATATATGACGCTTATGGCCAATACGTAATAACGCCTCATCCACCCACCCTAATCGGGTTGTATCTTTTGGCGTAAGCCCCATCCCTGCTCCCATGCCGGTTTTACTCACCCACACATGATTCGATTCTAGGTAGCTCTCTAACGTAAAATTTTGAGCAACAGAGTTATCAGTACTAAAGAGGCAAGAGAAGGTGTCGTGCCATAGCGTCACTTGATGAAAAGATTGCGGCATACTATCAAAGCGGTTAATAACCAAATCCACATGCCCCTGCTCGACTTCCAAAAAGCTCATATCACTGGGAGTAAGAATATCCAATACCACACCCGGAGCTTTAACGGCCAAATCTTCCAAAACACGGGGTATTAATGTCGACTCGCCATAGTCACTAGTCATAATACGAAACACACGATCACTAGATGCAGCATCAAACTCAATGCTCGGCTCAACTACCTTCTCTATACTAGCAAGTATCCCGCGTATTGCCGGCTGCATAACCAACGCCCTTTCGGTTGGCATCATTCCGTCGCTGGTTCTAACTAATAGAGGATCGCCAAACGTCTCTCGCAAACGCCGCAAACTGTTACTCATCGCCGGTTGCGTTATCCCCAATAAGCTGGCAGAACGCGTCACGTTACGCTCACGTAACAATACATCCAGATAAACCAGTAAATTAAGATCGATGTGATCAATATTCATCTTTATTACCTACATTTATGTTATTACATTAACCAAGATCAATATTCATACCATGAATGATAGAAATAACTGACATTTATTTCAATTATATTAAATCCTTCTATATAATTATCTCAAAGTTAACCAAGGCAGTTTGTGACTACCTTAAACTAAGCAGGACTAACCATGTCAAATTACACTAAAGATATCGATGCAGTTGCTACGCTTCGTGAAGCGAACGGCTCTTCTTGGAACACGATTAACCCAGAATCTGTTGCTCGTATGCGTGCTCAGAATAAATTCAAAACTGGCTTAGATATAGCTAAATACACTGCTGACGTAATGCGCGCTGACATGGCAGCGTTCGACACTGATAAAACTAAGTACACTCAGTCTCTAGGTT
>JAWUYS010000043.1:0-34304 GCA_034110685.1 Neptunomonas sp. | reverse complement strand
ACTTCGTGATCAGGGTTTTTTTATGCCTATGGTTTATATAGCGTAATGATTTTATGAAGTAAGGTGAGGAAGTCTAAGAAGGAGCATGGACAGAGCCTGATGGATCGACTAGAATACCGCCGTTTACCTGCGCTATGTGGGTAACACCAAGAATTCCGGTTTTAAAGCGAGGTTGAACCTCGTTTTTTTTCAGGTGTCGTATATAGTTTTCTGTAAAATCGCAGCACACGCGGGGAGGTTCAATTGACAAGACCAGCCATTCTGGCCCTTGAAGACGGCAGTATTTTCAGGGGTATTGCTATTGGCGCGGACGGTCAATCTAGTGGTGAAGTTGTTTTCAACACATCCATGACCGGTTATCAAGAAATTCTGACAGACCCTTCCTATTGCAGACAAATAGTGACATTAACCTATCCACATATAGGTAATGTCGGCACGAATGATGAGGATGAAGAATCAGCTAATACGTGGGTATCAGGGCTGGTTATTCGTGACTTACCGCTTGTTGCGAGTAATTTTAGAAGTCAGAAAACTTTAGATCAGTATTTAAAAGACCACAATATTGTTGGGATTGCAGATATTGATACGCGTCGTTTAACACGTATTCTTCGTGAGAAAGGCTGTTTAAACGGCTGCATTATGGCCGGAGCTATCGATGAAGAGGGTGCATTAGCGCAAGCCAAGGCATTTCCTGGCTTGAAGGGTATGGATCTAGCTAAAGAAGTTAGTGTTTCAGAGAAGTACGAATGGAACTCATCTACTTGGCAGTTAGGCGCAGGCCATGAAGAGAAAGACCCTTCCACTCAGCCGTATCATGTTGTTGCTTATGATTTTGGTGTGAAGCGCAATATCTTACGAATGCTAGTAGAAAGGGGCTGCAGAGTTACCGTTGTACCTGCACAGACGCCGGCTACAGAAGTTCTTGGTTTATCCCCAGATGGTGTTTTTCTATCCAACGGCCCCGGTGACCCTGAACCTTGTGATTACGCTATTTCTGCTATTCAGGAAATATGTAAAACAGATGTACCTGTTTTTGGTATCTGTCTTGGTCATCAGTTGCTGGCTTTAGCCTCTGGTGCAAAAACTGTCAAAATGAAGTTTGGGCATCACGGTGCAAACCATCCAGTACAAGATATCGACACTACACGAGTGATGATCACCAGTCAGAACCATGGTTTTGCTGTAGATGAAACAAGCTTGCCAGATACGATTCGTGCTACTCATAAGTCTCTATTTGATCAATCCCTACAAGGGATTGAGCGTACAGACCGCCCTGCGTTTAGTTTTCAGGGCCACCCTGAAGCGAGCCCTGGGCCGCGTGATGTAGCACCTCTGTTTGATCGCTTTATCACAGAGATGAGAAAAAGTAAAAACGCCTGATTGATGTATTAATCAGCTAAGTAATTAGATTCGACCGGTTTATACAATGCCAAAACGCACAGATTTAAAAAGCATACTGATTTTAGGAGCAGGGCCGATCATTATCGGTCAGGCATGTGAGTTCGATTATTCTGGTGCGCAGGCGTGTAAAGCTCTGCGTGAAGAAGGTTACAGAGTTATTTTGGTTAACTCTAACCCTGCTACCATTATGACTGACCCAGCAATGGCCGATGCAACTTATATCGAGCCAGTCACTTGGGAAACTGTCGCTAAGATTATCGAGAAAGAACGTCCAGATGCATTGCTGCCGACTATGGGTGGGCAAACAGCGCTGAACTGTGCTCTCGATCTTGAACGCGAAGGTGTTTTGGTTAAGTTCGGTGTTGAAATGATCGGGGCTAACGCCGATACCATCGATAAGGCAGAAGATCGTTCTCGTTTTGATAAAGCGATGAAAAAAATTGGTCTGGAATGCCCTCGCGCAGCCATTGCTCACAGTATCGAAGAAGCTCAGCAAGTCCAGGCTCAGCTTGGCTTTCCATGTATTATCCGTCCATCGTTTACGATGGGAGGTAGCGGCGGTGGTATTGCCTATAATATGGAAGAGTTTCTTGAAATCTGTGAACGTGGATTGGATCTCTCACCTACAAGTGAGCTATTGATCGATGAATCTTTGATCGGTTGGAAAGAATATGAGATGGAAGTTGTTCGTGATAAGAACGATAACTGCATCATTATCTGTGCAATTGAGAACTTCGATGCGATGGGTGTGCACACCGGCGATTCTATTACAGTCGCTCCTGCTCAGACATTAACCGATAAAGAATATCAGATCATGCGAGATGCCTCATTGGCAGTATTGCGTGAAATCGGTGTTGAAACCGGTGGATCTAACGTGCAGTTTGGCGTTAATCCGGAAGATGGACGCATGGTTGTCATCGAGATGAATCCACGTGTTTCTCGTTCTTCAGCTTTAGCATCAAAAGCGACAGGTTTTCCTATTGCTAAAGTGGCTGCGAAACTGGCTATCGGCTATACACTGGACGAGCTACAGAATGATATTACCGGTGGTGCAACTCCTGCGTCTTTCGAGCCGGCTATTGATTATGTTGTTACCAAGATTCCTCGTTTTACATTTGAGAAATTCCCGCAAGCTAATGACCGGCTGACCACGCAGATGAAGTCTGTGGGCGAAGTAATGGCTATTGGCCGTACACAACAAGAATCTTTGCAAAAAGCCCTACGTGGTCTCGAAGTTGGCGCTACAGGCTTTGATCCGATCGTTGACCTTGAAAGTGAAGATGCACGTTCCGATATTGTGCGTGAAATGAAGCAGCCTGGAGCCGAGCGTATTTGGTACCTAGGAGATGCGTTCCGTATGGGAATGACAGTTGAAGAGCTGTATAGCATTTCTGGTATTGATCCGTGGTTCTTGGTGCAGATTGAAGACCTTATTCAAGATGAACAGCGCGTTTCAAAAATGACGCTGACTGAGCTTGATGCCGATAAAGTCTATCGTTTGAAGCGTAAAGGCTTCTCTGATGCACGTTTGGCTACGCTCTTGGGTGTGAGTGAGAAACAGTTCCGTAAACACCGTCATAATTTGAATATTCGTCCCGTCTTTAAGCGTGTTGATACTTGCGCAGCTGAGTTCGCGACGGATACTGCTTATATGTATTCAACTTATGAAGAAGAGTGCGAGGCTAATCCATCAGACCGTGAAAAAATCATGGTAATTGGTGGCGGTCCTAACCGTATAGGACAAGGTATCGAGTTTGATTATTGCTGTGTTCATGCGGCTCTTGCAGCACGTGAAGCTGGCTTTGAAACCATTATGGTTAACTGTAATCCAGAAACCGTGTCTACCGACTACGATACATCCGATCGTCTGTTCTTTGAGCCGATTACGCTTGAAGATGTGTTGGAAATTGTCCATGTAGAGAAGCCTAAAGGCGTTATTGTTCAGTTTGGTGGGCAAACGCCACTTAAACTTGCGGTGGCTCTGGAGCAAGCAGGTGTGCCGATTATAGGTACCTCTCCTGAAGCGATTGATCGTGCTGAAGACCGTGAGCAGTTCCAGCAAATGCTGAAACGTTTGGGTTTGAAGCAGCCTGAAAACTCAACTGTTCGCTCGCTTGAGCAAGCAGTTATTGAGGCAGAGAAAATTGGTTATCCTTTGGTTGTTCGCCCATCGTATGTATTGGGTGGCCGCGCAATGGAGATCGTTTATAAGGAATCTGAGCTACGTCGCTATATGAAAGAAGCTGTTCAGGTTTCTAATGAAGCACCAGTACTGCTTGACCACTTTCTTAATGCTGCTATCGAAGTCGATATCGACGCTATATGTGACGGTGAGACAGTCGTTATTGGTGCTATTATGCAGCATATTGAACAGGCTGGTGTGCACTCAGGTGACTCGGCTTGCTCTTTCCCTCCTTATAATCTTCCTAAAGATGTTCAGGATGAGATGCGTGACCAGGTTAAGAAAATGGCACTTGAGTTGGGTGTTGTTGGCTTAATGAATACACAGCTAGCGTATCAGGATGGTGAGATTTATGTGATTGAGGTCAATCCTCGCGCATCTCGAACTGTTCCTTTTGTATCGAAATGCATTGGCGTTTCTTTAGCGAAGGTTGCTGCTTTAGTCATGATTGGTAAAAAGCTCGCTGAGATTGGTTTTACTGAAGAAATAATTCCTGAATATTTTCATGTTAAGGAAGCTGTATTCCCGTTTAATAAGTTTCAAGGCGTTGACCCTGTTCTTTCTCCTGAGATGAAGTCTACGGGCGAAGTAATGGGAACCGGAGAAACTTTCGGTGAAGCATTTATGAAAGCTATGATTGGTGCGGGTGAAAAAATGCCGCAATCAGGAAAAGCTTTTATCTCGGTACGTAATGTTGATAAACAAGGCGCAGTGCCTGTTGCTCAGTCGATGCTTGCTCTTGGCTTCTCATTGGTTGCTACGGGTGGTACAGCGGCTTTCCTTAAAGAGCATGGCTTGCCAGTAGATGTTGTCAACAAAGTGACAGAAGGGCGTCCAAATATTATCGATATGATAAAAAATGGCGAAATTGCTTATGTTGTTAATACGACCGAAGGGCGTAAAGCAACAGCTGACTCTGCGGAAATTCGTCGTAGTGCGTTACAGCATAAGGTCCCTTACACTACAACTCTTGCCGGAGCTGAAGCGGTTACTATGGCGCTCGAGTACGGTGAAGAGAAAGTGGTTCGTCGTTTACAAGATTTGCATTGAGGACTAACTAATGAGTCGTGTTCCTATGACAGTGGGTGGCGAAAAAGCGCTTCGTGAAGAGCTTGTCACCCTTAAAACTGCAGATCGCCCTCGTGTTATTCAGGCCATAGCTGATGCACGTGAACACGGTGATCTAAAAGAAAATGCTGAATATCATGCTGCACGTGAGGAGCAAGGTTTCATTGAAGGTCGTATCCAAGAGTTGGAAAGCAAGTTGTCACAATCTCAAGTGATTGATGTGACAGCGATTCCGTGTTCGGGGAAAGTTATCTTCGGAACGACGGTGGTTATTGTTAACTGTGATACTGATGAGAGTGTGCGTTATCAGATCGTAGGTGATGATGAGGCTGATATTAAAATTGGTAAGTTGTCAGTTAACTCACCAATTGCTCGAGGTTTGATCGGTAAGTCTGAAGGTGATGTGGCCGGTATTCAAACGCCGAACGGTGTTGTTGAATATGAGATAGAAGAGGTGCACCACCTTTAAAAAAAAGCCGCCTTAATGGGCGGCTTTTTTTAGCGTAAAAGGTTAGATAGTTTGGGGTTAGGTTGCAGCGCAGGACGATAAATCAGGGCAATATTACCAATTTCCTGGATAACTGTGGCCTCAACGATAGTGCAAAGCTCTTTAATTAATTGCTTTTTCACGTCTCTGTCGCCAACCGCGAACTTCACTTTAATAAGTTCGTGGTCTTCAAGTGCTCTATCAACCTCCAATTGAATGTTTTCTGTCATCCCTTTTCCTGCGATGGTCACAAGTGGATTCAGACTATGACCAATGGTGCGGTATTGTTTCTTTTGCTCGGGTGTCAGGCTCATACTAAAATAGACATCTCATTTGGGGTGGCTGGGCCACATTTAAAAAGTATATTCTACCTGAGACGAGCTCAGCGTAAAACTATAGAGAAAAATTAGTGGCAAGATCAAAAACGAGTAAAGCGTGGCTGAAGGAACATTTTGACGATTCGTACGTCAAACTTGCTAAAGAGAAAGGCTACCGCTCACGTGCCAGCTTCAAGCTTTTGGACATACAGGAAAAGGATAACCTGTTTAAAAAAGGCATGACAGTGGTTGATCTAGGGGCTGCTCCTGGTGGCTGGTCGCAAATTGCAGCAGATCTCGTAGGAGACAATGGCCGTGTAGTGGCATCTGATATTCTTCCTATGGACTCCTTGGCTGGGGTAGAATTTGTTCAGGGTGATTTTACTGAAGAGTCAGTACTTAATGAAATCTTGGCTGTAATGGATGGCGAATTAGCAGACCTTGTAATTTCTGATATGGCCCCCAATATGAGTGGTATGAACTCTATTGATCAGCCGGCAGCTATGTATTTAGTGGAATTAGCGTTGGAGATGGCAAAAGACGTTCTGAAACCGAAAGGCAATTTTGTAGCGAAAGTGTTTCAGGGTGAAGGTTTTGATCAGTATTTGATGGATGTCCGCGCAAATTTTGATCGAGTAGTTACGCGTAAACCCGATTCTTCACGTGCGAGGTCACGAGAAGTTTATATAATCGGGCGAGGCTTTAAATGAGTTTTATTAGTCAAAGCATCTAAACTGATGTAGTTTATTCGATGCTTTATGACGCTATTAAATTGAGGGTTGTCTTTTGAACGATATGGCAAAGAATCTGGTTCTCTGGTTGGTTATTGCGGCGGTCTTGTTGACGGTCTTCAATAATTTCAGCGCCGAAAGCGATCCAGGCCGTGTAACTTATTCGGATTTTGTAACGGAAGTCCAGTCTGACCGCATTTCTAAAGTAGTGATAGATGGGTACACCATTCATGGGCAGCGGAGCAATGGTGAACGCTTTGAGACGATTCGTCCTGCTTTACAGGATCCTAAGCTAGTAGATGATCTGCTTTCTCATAATGTTGTTGTAGAAGGGAAGCAGCCTGAGCAGCAAAGTGTTTGGACACAACTACTCGTTGCGTCATTTCCAATACTGATCATTATCGCAATATTTATGTTCTTTATGCGACAGATGCAGGGCGGGGGCGGCAAAGGCGGCCCAATGTCTTTTGGTAAATCAAAAGCGCGCATGATGAGTGAAGATCAAATAAAGACTACGTTTGATGATGGTGCTGGCGTAGAAGAAGCCAAAGAAGAAGTTGCTGAGTTAGTTGAGTATCTTCGTGACCCCGGAAAGTTTCAGCGTCTAGGTGGGCATATCCCACGTGGTGTACTGATGGCGGGTAGTCCAGGTACTGGTAAAACCCTATTGGCAAAAGCTATTGCGGGTGAAGCGAAAGTACCGTTCTTCTCTATCTCCGGTTCTGACTTTGTAGAAATGTTCGTGGGTGTGGGTGCTTCCCGAGTCCGTGATATGTTTGAGCAGGCGAAAAAGCATGCTCCTTGTATTATATTCATCGATGAGATTGATGCTGTTGGTCGAAGCCGTGGTGTGGGCATGGGCGGCGGAAATGATGAGCGTGAGCAAACGCTTAATCAGTTTTTGGTTGAGATGGACGGCTTTGAAGGGTCTGAAGGCGTAATTGTTATTGCGGAAACTAACCGCCCTGATGTTTTGGACCCTGCGCTATTACTCCCAGGTCGATTTGACCGTCAAGTGCATGTTAGTTTGCCGGACATTCGCGGCCGTGAACAGATTCTTAAAGTGCACATGCGAAAAGTGCCGATTGCTGATGATGTTAAGCCTGAGTTGATTGCTCGTGGTACACCTGGTTTTTCTGGTGCTGATCTAGCTAACCTAGTCAATGAAGCGGCCCTATTTGCAGCTCGTGACAGCAGGCGCACAGTAGGAATGGAGCAGTTTGAAAAAGCCAAAGATAAAATCATGATGGGCGCTGAGCGTAAGTCTATGGTTATGTCTTATAAAGAGCGCTTGAACACTGCGTACCATGAATCAGGGCACGCCATTGTTGGTCGTTTAATGCCTGAGCATGATCCTGTTTATAAGGTTTCTATCATACCGCGTGGACGTGCGCTGGGTGTGACTATGTTTTTGCCTGAAGAAGATCGCTACAGTTATAGTCGATCAACCATTATTTCTAACATTTGTTCCCTCTACGGTGGTCGAATTGCAGAAGAGATGACGTTGGGTAAGGATGGCGTAACAACGGGTGCGTCTAACGATATTCAGCGTGCAACGTCGATGGCCCGAAACATGGTAACAAAATGGGGGCTCTCTGAAGAGCTTGGTCCATTGTTGTACGATGAAGAAGGTGATGATCCGTTTGGCCGAGGTTATGGTCAAGGACCTAAGCCGTTAGCTGAAGAGACGCAGCGTCGTATCGATGCTGAAGTACGCAAAATCATTGATGAGTGCTATCAGCAAGCTACCGCTCTTCTGGATGCGAATCGTGACATACTTGAAAATATGACGCAGGCGCTGATGAAGTATGAAACGATCAATAGTGATCAGATATCTGAATTGATGGAGCGTACAGAAGTTACGCCTCCTGAAGACTGGGTTGATGAAAATGACTCTCCAGCGGCAGGTGATGATTCAGGCACTCCTGCGCCAGATCCATCAGCTGAAGTTAACTCTCAGGTAGTTGATATTGATAAACCTGAGAAGCCATCTACTGAAGATGGCGCGAATGATGAAGATGGAAAAACAGTTTAAGCGTAATTGAGTTAAAAAGAACCGGATGTGTATAGCATCCGGTTTTTTTATATGTAGGTAAAATAATGGCTATTTTACAGTGTGGATCACGGGTGCTCGATCTTCAACGTGTACAAGTGATGGGTATTTTGAATGTCACACCGGACTCTTTCTCTGATGGTGGTGATCTGTTTAAGCACAATAAATTATCTGTAGAGAATGCATTGCTACGTGCAGCTCAGATGGTAAAAGAAGGTGCTTCGATTATTGATGTTGGAGGCGAATCAACTCGCCCAGGCGCGAAGAAAGTTACATTGCAAGAAGAGCTCGATCGTGTTCTTCCCATTGTAGAGATCATATCCAAAGAGTTGGATGTAGTGATTTCAGTTGATACTAGTCAGCCTGAAGTCATAATCAATACGGCACAATTAGGTGCCGGCATTATTAATGATGTGCGAGCACTAGGTGTTCCGGGGGCATTGGAAGCGGCGGCTGAGACAGGATTGCCTATTTGTCTTATGCATATGAAAGGTTCTCCGCAAGATATGCAGGATGCGCCCGTCTATACTAATGTTATTGATGAAGTGGCGGCGTTTTTTCATGAGCGGATTAAAGCTTGTGCAGGCGCAGATATAGTTTCAGGGCGGTTGTTGCTAGACCCAGGATTTGGTTTTGGTAAAACGCTTGAGCATAATTTAGCGCTGTTGAACCGTTTGAATGAGCTGCATGATTTTGCTTTGCCTCTTCTTATAGGGACTTCGCGAAAAAGTATGATAGCTGGAGTGCTAGATCGCGACGTTGATCAGCGACTACCAGGTAGTTTGGCCACAGTGGCCGTTGGCGTCATGAGGGGAGCAAAAATCATCCGTGTTCATGATGTATTAGAGTCAGTAGATGTTGTGCGTATGACCGAAGCTGTTATGCATGAAAGAGGAGAGTAATGTGAGTAAAAGGTATTTTGGTACAGATGGTATTCGAGGTCGTGTTGGACAGTTTCCGATTACCCCTGATTTTATGCTCAAGTTAGGCTGGGCTGCAGGTAAGGTATTTGCTCGAGAAGGCCGTAGTAAAATTTTAATAGGTAAAGATACGCGAATTTCAGGGTATATGTTTGAGTCGGCTTTAGAGGCGGGGCTTTCTGCGGCGGGTGTTGATGTCTTGCTCACAGGGCCAATGCCAACACCAGCTATCGCTTATTTGACCAGAACTTTCCAGGCAAATGCCGGTATTGTTATTTCTGCATCGCATAATGCTTATGGAGATAATGGTATTAAGTTCTTTTCAGCGGAAGGCACCAAGCTGCCTGATGAAATAGAGCACGCGATCGAAGCTCAGATGGACTTGGTGATGACGACAGTTGATTCGGCCAGTCTAGGTAAGGCGAGACGAATAGAAGATGCGCCAGGTCGATACATAGAGTTTTGTAAATCTTCTGTTCCTGTTGGTTTTAACTTGTCGGGTCTTAAGATTGTCTTGGACTGTGCAAATGGTGCAACCTACCATGTGGCGCCAGCAGTATTATCAGAGCTGGGTGCTAATGTTATAGAAGTTGCTTCGTCTCCAGATGGTTTAAATATTAATGAAGCTTGTGGTGCTACAGCTCCACAGCGATTACAAAAAGTAGTGGTGGCTGAAAAAGCGGACCTTGGTATTGCCTTAGATGGAGATGGTGACCGTCTTATGATGGTGGATCACCTGGGCGAGGTTATTGATGGTGATGAAGCGCTATTTATCATCGCTGAGAGAATGCATCAGCGTGGGGTTCTACAAGGTGGTGTTGTTGGTACCTTGATGAGTAACTTCGGCTTGGAGCAGTCGCTAGCTAAGCTTGATATACCCTTTGTGCGAGCCAATGTTGGTGACCGCTATGTCATGGCGCTATTGGCAGAAAACGATTGGGTTTTAGGTGGAGAGAGTTCAGGGCATGTTGTATGCCGTCATCTGACATCTACTGGAGACGGTACCATTTCAGCGCTTCAGGTATTACGAGCAATGCTTGAGTCAGGTAAGAATTTGCATGACTTGAAAAAAGGCATGCATAAAATGCCACAGGTAATGATTAATGTTCGTACCACTGCAAAAGTTGATATTCGTAGTGTTGAATCTATTCAGCAAGCGGTGAAAGATGTTGAGGCGCAGTTGGGTAATTCTGGCCGGGTATTGTTGCGCCCTTCAGGAACCGAACCACTCGTTAGAGTGATGCTAGAAGGTGAAGATAAAGAGTTTATTCAAAAACTCTGCGAAGAGTTGGCGAAAGAGGTGGGAAAAGCGCTTGAAGCGCTTGTCAGCCACGAGTAACTCAGTTAATATTTGCGCCTCTTTTATGGAGGATGGCGATGCGTGACTTAATAGTCGCTGGAAATTGGAAAATGAATGGCTCCCAGCAATTTGTTGGTGAGATGTTATCAGCTCTTAATCAGGCTGATTTTTCCGAATCTGTAAAGGCCGTCGTCTTCCCGCCTTCTGTGTATTTGCATGAAGTAATTCAGCAAGCAAAAGCAGTAAAAGTTGGCGCGCAAAATCTTTTTTATGAAAAGTCTGGTGCCTATACTGGCGAGTTGTCTGCATCGATGATATCCGATGTGGGTTGCGAGTATGTGATTCTAGGGCATTCGGAGAGACGTGCAGTATTTGGTGAGGATGATTTGCTCGTAGCAAAAAAAGTTGTTGCTGCGTTAGAAAATCATCTCACGCCTATCTTGTGTGTTGGTGAGACACTCGAAGATAGGGAAGGTGGTAAATATTCAGATGTTATAGCTACCCAGGTAAAAGTGGGATTAAGTTTGCTAAGTACAGAGCAGATTTCTAATGTGGTTATTGCATATGAGCCTGTTTGGGCGATTGGTACCGGTAAAACGGCTTCTCCATTGCAGGCGCAAGAAGTACATGAGCTAATTCGTAACTTGGTTGCTGAATTAGCAGGTAAAGAAGTATCGAATAATATGTCGGTACTGTATGGCGGCAGTGTTAACGCTGCTAATGCGCAGGAGCTTTTCTCTCAGCCAGATATTGATGGCGGTCTTGTTGGAGGAGCTTCATTGAAGGTTGATGAATTTTTAGCTATCTGCAGTGCGGCTGCAGAAGTGCTTAAACGGTAGGTAATATGGAAACTCTGGTTCTTGCTGCTCATGTTGTTCTTGCTGCTGGTATTATTGCTCTGGTGTTATTGCAGCAGGGTAAAGGTGCTGAAGCGGGCGCTGCATTTGGTAGCGGCGCATCCCAGACAGTTTTTGGTAGTCAGGGGTCAGGTAATTTTTTAAGTCGTATGACAGCAGTGCTTGCAACAGCTTTGTTTGCGACAAGCTTTGTATTGGCTGTTTATGCTAAGGAGCAAGCTGCTTCTGTTACTGATGTGGGTATCCCTACAGTTGAAACAGTATTAGAAGAGCAATCTACCTTGCCTGTTTTAGATGAGCCTAAAATTGAAGCGCCAGTAGAAACGGATATTCCAACGGCGAACTAGGTCGTAAAGAGTAAAAGCCCAAGTGGTGGAATTGGTAGACACGCTATCTTGAGGGGGTAGTGGCTTATGGCTGTGCCGGTTCGAGTCCGGCCTTGGGCACCATATGTTTGCAAAGGCACGTATTATATGTATAATATGCGCCTGTTTCTGATGCGGGGTGGAGCAGTCTGGTAGCTCGTCGGGCTCATAACCCGAAGGTCGTTGGTTCAAATCCGGCCCCCGCTACCATATTTTTGAAATAGCCCCTTTTTAGGGGCTTTTTCGTAAGTATGGTTAAGTTTGATTTCGCAGAAAAGGGTCTTAAAAAGACCCATTTTTTATTTCTGCTTTACGAAAGTTAGAGGTTAGTGGGTGTCAGCAAAGCTGAAATTATTACAAGAGATGTTAAAACCCATAGTTGAGTCACTTGACTGTCAGCTATGGGGTATTGATCACATCTCACAGGGTAAACATAGCACCTTACGTGTCTATATAGAGCGTGAAGAAGGTGTTTCTGTGGATGATTGCGCGGCAGTGAGCCATCAAATCAGTGGAATACTTGATGTAGAAGACCCTATTAGCGGTGTCTATACATTAGAAGTGTCTTCCCCTGGGATGGATAGGCCACTATTTACATTGGAGCAATTCAGTGCCTTTGCAGGAAGCAAAGTTCAAATTCGTCTACGCGTACCATTTGATGGCAGACGAAATTTTAAAGGGATATTAAATGGCATTGAAGGTGAAGATATTCTGCTGGTTGTGGACGATGAAGAGTTTTTGTTACCGATTGATTTGATTGATCGGGCTCAGGTTATTCCGCAGTTTTAACGATACATTCGGGGATTGGCGAGGCAGTAGCATGAATAAAGAGATTCTACTGGTTGCAGAAGCAGTATCGAACGAAAAAGACGTCCCAAAAGATGTTATTTTTGAAGCGATTGAACTGGCATTGGCAACAGCGACTAAAAAACGTTTTGATGAAGAGGCTGATGTAATTGTCATCATAGACCGCACAACTGGCGGTTATGATACGTTTCGCAGCTGGAAAGTAGTCAGCAACGACGATGTGCCTTTGTTAGGTACAGAATTAACTATGGAAGAAGCAGAGGAGATCGATCCTAAGCTACAACCAGGTGACATTCATAAAGAACAAATCGAATCTGTTGCGTTTGGGCGTATTGCTGCACAAACAGCTAAACAGGTTATCGTACAAAAAGTACGTGAAGCAGAACGAGCAAAAGTTGTAGATCTTTATCGTGACCGTCTTGGTGAGCTGATTTCAGCGAGCGTCAAGAAAGTTACGCGCGATAACATTATCGTTGATCTAGGGAACAACGCAGAAGCATTGTTACCACGTGACAACGTTTTGCCTCGCGAAGTGTTCCGTATGGGCGACCGTGTTCGCGCAGTATTGACTGAAGTGCGTGCTGAAGGACGTGGTCCTCAGTTAGTGCTAAGTCGCGCTTGCCCGGAAATGCTGATAGAGCTTTTCAAGATTGAAGTGCCTGAGATTTCTGAGCAAGTGATTGAAATCAGAGCGGCAGCAAGAGACCTTGGCTCACGTGCAAAAATCGCAGTGAAAACTAACGATGGCCGTATAGATCCAGTCGGTGCTTGTGTTGGTATGCGTGGTGCGCGTGTTCAGGCCGTTTCTAATGAATTAGGTGGTGAGCGTGTTGATATCATCCTTTGGGATGATAATCCTGCGCAGTTGGTAATTAATGCCATGTCACCTGCTGAAGTTGCTTCTATTGTTGTTGATGAAGAAACGCATTCAATGGATGTTGCTGTAGCGCAAGAATCGCTTGCAATGGCTATTGGCCGAAGTGGCCAGAACGTTCGATTAGCATCAGAGCTCACCGGTTGGGAGCTGAACGTCATGACAGTTGAGGCCGCTGAAGAGAAACAGCAGTCTGAAATGGGTTCTGTCATGGAAGTTTTGATGAAACATCTGGATCTTGATGAAGATGTTGCGTCAGTGCTGGTTGAAGAAGGATTTACCACCTTGGAAGAGGTGGCTTATGTGCCAGTCGATGAAATGTTAGAAATTGACGGCTTTGATGAAGATTTAGTGAATGAGCTTCGTACTCGAGCGAAAGACGCACTGCTGAATATAGCTCTAGCGAGTGAAGAACAGCTCGAGAAATCCGAACCAGCAGCAGATCTGCTGGAAATGGAAGGTATGGATCGCCATTTGGCTTTCCTGCTTGCGGCTAATGGCGTGATTACCATGGAAGATTTAGCAGAGCAATCTGTTGAAGAACTTCTAGATATTGAAGGTATGAACGAAGAAAAGGCTGCAGAGTTAATCATGACCGCGCGTGCGCCATGGTTTGCGGATGAAGTCTAATTCAGCGGAGGAGATATACCAATATGGCAGAAGTCACTGTTAAACAACTTGCCGGTGTGGTTGGTGTTCCCGTTGAGCGTTTATTAGCGCAAATGCAGGAAGCGGGAATCGCAGGTAAAAAAGATGAGTCTCTAGTTTCAGAAACTGAAAGACAGACACTATTAAACCATCTTAAAAGATCACATGGTGAAGAAGACGAAAATGTTGCTTCACCTAAAAAGATTACATTGAAGCGCTCTACTACTTCTCAGTTAAAAGTAGCTGGTGCATCAGGTAAGAAAAAAACGGTTAATGTAGAAGTGCGTAAAACACGTACTTATGTCAAACGTACTGATGTAGAAGGCGATGCAACAGAGTCTGATAAGGCTGCTGCTGAAGAAGCCGCACGTTTGGATGCCGAGCGCTTGAAACTAGAACAGGAAACTGCAGCTAAAGAAGCAGAGGCTAAAGCGAAAGCTGAAGCAGATGCTAAAGCCGCAGAAGCAGCTAAACCAGCCGCGGTTGCAAAACCAGCGCCTAAGCCTCAGGAAGCTGCTAAGCCAGCACCTAGGCCTGCTACTCCTAAGCCAGCAGCGAAAGCAGCTCCTTCTCAGGATGACAAGAAAAAGTCATTCCGAGGCGAAGATAAAAAACCAGCTAAAGCATCTCATGGCCGCAATTCTCGCGGTGGTAGTGATGCTAAAGGCGCTCGTCGTGGCGGTAAACTTTCGCGTAATAACATGAAAGGTCGCGCTAAGACAGCTCATCAGTTGGATAATGCACATGGATTTACAGAGCCGCAGGCTCCGAAAGTTCATGATGTTGCTGTACCTGAAAGTATCACTGTTGCTGAACTGGCCAAGAAAATGTCAGTAAAAGCGGCTGAAGTCATCAAGGTTATGTTTAAAATGGGCGCTATGGCGACTATTAACCAGGTGATTGACCAAGATACAGCGGTACTGGTTGTTGAAGAGATGGGTCACGTTGCTAAGCCAATGGCTGAAAATGCCATCGAAGAAGCTTTGATGGAAAGCATTCAGCAGTCGCAAGGTGAGCTACTTAGCCGCGCACCTATCGTGACGGTTATGGGACATGTTGACCATGGTAAAACATCGTTACTTGACTCTATTCGCCGTACACGTGTTGCCGCTGGTGAGTCTGGTGGTATTACCCAGCATATCGGTGCATATCACGTAGAAACTGACAACGGTATGGTTACTTTCTTGGATACTCCAGGACATGCTGCTTTTACAGCGATGCGTGCGCGTGGTGCCAAACTGACTGATATCGTTATCCTTGTTGTTGCTGCTGATGATGGCGTTATGCCTCAGACAGAAGAAGCCGTTCAGCATGCTAAAGCTGCGGGCGTGCCTCTAGTTATTGCGGTCAACAAAATGGATAAAGAAGACGCCGATCCTGATCGCGTTAAAAACGAACTGGCTCAGCGCGATGTTATTCCAGAAGATGGGGGTGGCGATGTACAGTTCATTCCTGTATCTGCAAAAACAGGCGAAGGTATCGATGCCTTGTTAGAAGCTGTATTGCTGCAAGCCGAAGTATTAGAGCTTAAAGCCGTAAACAGCGCACCTGGTCAAGGTGTGGTTGTTGAGTCCCGTCTTGATAAAGGGCGTGGTCCGGTTGCTACCTTGCTTGTACAAAATGGTACCTTGAGAAAAGGTGATATTGTTCTGGCGGGTCTGCACTATGGCCGTATCAGAGCAATGATGGATGAGAATGGCAAGCCAGTTGAAGAAGCGGGCCCTGCAATTCCTGTTGAGATCCAAGGTCTTGATGGAACGCCGGGAGCCGGTGATGAGTTCACTGTTGTTTCTAACGAGAAGAAAGCACGCGAAGTTGCTCTATTCCGTCAAGGGAAATACCGTGACATCAAACTAGCGCGTCAGCATGCTTCTAAGCTTGAAAACCTGTTTGCTAATATGGAAGCCGGTGATGTTAAGAACTTAAACATTGTTCTTAAAGCTGATGTAAGGGGTTCTTTGGAAGCGTTAACGAATGCGCTTGAAGAGCTTTCTACTGATGAAGTAAAAGTTGTTATAGTTTCTAGCGGTGTCGGTGGTATTTCTGAAACAGAAGCCAACCTTGCACTGGCGTCATCCGCATTAGTTGTTGGTTTCAACGTGCGTGCAGATGCTCAGGCTAAGGCGATTATTTCTCGTGAAGGCATACAGCTGCGTTACTACAGTGTCATCTATAACATCATTGATGATGTTAAGCAGGCAATGACAGGCTTGTTGTCACCTGAGTTCCGTGAAGAAATTGTCGGTATTGCTGAAGTACGTGATGTCTTCCGTTCACCTAAACTGGGTCTAGTAGCTGGTTGTATGGTGACTGAAGGTACAGTGTTCCGTAATAAGCGTATTCGTGTACTGCGTGAAAACGTTGTTATCTACGAAGGTGAACTGGAATCACTGCGTCGCTTTAAGGACATCGTGAGCGAAGTTCGTCAGGGTATGGAATGTGGTATCGGTGTGAAAAACTATAATGACGTTAAAGTCGGCGACCAGATCGAAGTATTCTCGGTTGTTGAAGTTCAACGCACATTGTAACGGAGTAGTATGGCACGCGAATTTAGTCGTACTCAAAGGATCGCTGACCAGATGCAACGAGATCTGGCTCAGCTGATTCAATTTGAAGTCAAAGATCCACGTATGGGGATGGTGACTATCAGCTATGTTAAGGTTGCAAAAGACCTAGGCTTTGCTGATGTATATATCACTGTTTTCCCTCTGGGAGAGCAAACTCAAGAGGACGCTATTAAGTGTTCTCTTGAAGTGCTGCGTAATGCAGCAGGTTTTCTCAGGCATGAGCTGTCGCATAAAATACAGCTACGTGTGATGCCGCAGCTACGTTTTCACTTTGATAAAAGTGTGGAACGTGGCCGCCATATACATAGTCTTATAGAGAAAGCTTCTCGCGAAATTCGTGAGAAGAATGACTCAGAAGAGGATTAAGTAGTGGGCCGGCGACATAAAGGCCGTCCAGTGGACGGCATTTTTCTGCTTGATAAACCGCAGGGTGTAAGTTCCAATTATGTCCTGCAAGGTGTAAAGCGCATCTATGGTGCCGCGAAAGCGGGGCATACGGGTGCGCTTGATCCGTTAGCTACGGGCATGCTTCCTCTTACTTTTGGCGAAGCCACCAAATTCTCTCAATTTCTTCTCAATGCTGATAAGCGCTATCAAACTACTGCAAAACTGGGTATCAGAACTGATAGCAGTGATGCCGATGGTCAGGTAGTAGCAACAGCGGATGTCGGAGAGCACGTTACACGTGAATTGATTCAGTCTTTGCTTGAAGAACACTTTACCGGTGAAATTGAGCAAGTTCCTTCGATGTTTTCAGCCTTGAAACATAATGGCCAACCTTTGTATAAGCTGGCTAGGCAAGGTATTACTGTTGAAGTTAAACGGCGACAAGTCACGATTTTAAATATTGAAATTCTCGACTTCCGTGGTGATGAAATTGATCTGGATATTAGCTGTACCAAAGGCACTTATATTCGCTCGATTGTAGAAGATTTGGGTCTGTATCTTGGTTGTGGTGCGCACGTCAAAGTATTGCGCCGCTTAGATTCAGGGCCTTATCAAGCACAAAGCATGATTACCTTGGAGCAACTGCAAGAAATTGCTGCGCCTAGGGAGCCTGATGAGGCTGTGCAAAGCATACAAAAGCGCTTAGATGCGCTATTATTAGCGCCGTGGTCAGCAATTGAGGACACACCTCTCATTGAGCTGGAAACAGAGCAATGTGCGCGTGTGCTTAATGGCATTGTCATTGACCTCGATATGGAGAC
This sequence comes from Neptunomonas sp., assembly GCA_034110685.1. GTDB lineage: Bacteria > Pseudomonadota > Gammaproteobacteria > Pseudomonadales > Balneatricaceae > Neptunomonas. Next base: position 16,519 of record JAWUYS010000043.1, on the reverse strand, counting down.
TGCGCCGCTTGTAAGAATACAAGAAAAAGATACTGGGAAATTTCTTGGTATTGGCGAGATAACTCAGGAAGGTCAGTTAGTTTCAAGACGGTTAATGTCGACAAATAACTAGCATTTCTGAAAACGTTTGGCTGCCTAATGGTGCCAGACGATGGCGATGAACTGATAATATGCTCGGTTCACCGTGACCTATAATCCGACAGCTGAAGCTGTCCGCATATTAGATTGGAGCAAGATAGATGTTAACAGCTGAACAGAAAGCGCAGATCGTAGCAGATTACGGCCGTGGCGAAGGTGATACAGGTTCTACAGAAGTACAGGTTGCTTTGCTAACAGCAAACATCGAAACTCTGCAGGGGCATTTTAAAGCTCATAAACATGATCACCATTCACGTCGTGGTTTGATTCGTATGGTAAACCAACGCCGTAAATTGCTTGATTACTTGAAAAAGAACGATGCAGATCGTTACTTGACAGTAATTGGCCGTTTGGGTCTGCGTCGCTAAGACAGTTTTTCCAAAGGCCATACACTGTATGGCCTTTGTTTTATCAGCCTGTGTAAAGAGAACGTTTTCAACCAGCCTGTACTCATTTGTACTCAATCAGTTACATACAGTTTTGATCGAGTGCAAATGAGTACTGGCCTTAAGATGGTATGGAATTCGATTTCTCTCCGACAGGCATTTGTTTATTAAACGAGAGGTTATATTCGTGCAAGCGACTACAAAGACATTTGAATTCGGTGGCCAGCAGGTCACATTAGAAACCGGCCGCGTTGCTCGTCAAGCAACGGGTGCTGTATTAGTAACGATGGGTGATATCCAGGTTTTATGTACCGTTGTTGGTGCTAAAGAAGCCAAAGAAGGTCAGGGTTTCTTTCCACTGTCCGTTCACTACATCGAAAAAACTTATGCTGTTGGTAAAATTCCTGGTGGATTCTTCAAGCGTGAAGCACGCCCATCAGAGAAAGAAACACTAACATCACGCTTGATTGACCGTCCGATTCGCCCACTGTTTCCAAAAGGCTTCATGAATGAAGTACAGGTTATCTGTACTGTGATGTCTGCTGATAAAAGCAATGACCCTGATATTGCAGCGATGATTGGTACGTCTGCTGCATTGTCTATCTCTGGGATTCCTTTTGTAGGTCCGATTGGTGGCGCACGTGTTGGTTTCACGGAAGAAACAGGTTATATCCTTAACCCGAACTATGAGCAGTTAGAAACTTCTGAACTAAACATGGTTGTTGCTGGTACGTCTGATGCTGTTCTGATGGTTGAATCAGAAGCGCAAGAGCTGACTGAAGATGAAATGCTAGGTGCAGTTCTTTTCGCTCACACTGAAATGCAGGTTGTTATTAATGCAATCAGTGAGCTGAAAGCTGAAATAGGCAAGACTACTTGGGATTGGCAGCCAGCAGTTAAAAACGAAACATTGATTGCACAAGTAAATACCTTGGTTGGCCAGGGTATTTCTGATGCTTACCAAGTTGCTGATAAAATGCAGCGTCAGGCAACACTTAATGACCTACGTAACAAGGCAGTAAGTGAGCTATCTGGTTCTGAAGAAGGTCAGCCTTCTGATAAAGAAGTGTCGGGTGTTGTTAGCGCTGTTGAGAAAACTATTGTTCGTCAGCGTATCGTTGATGGCGCACCACGTATTGATGGCCGTGATACGAAAACTGTTCGCCCAATCAACGTTGAAGTTGATATTTTGAAAGGTGCTCACGGTTCTTCGTTGTTCACTCGTGGTGAAACACAGTCTATCGTGACATGTACACTTGGTACTTCACGTGACCAGCAGTTTATTGATGCACTTGAAGGCGAACGTAAAGATCCGTTCATGTTGCATTATAACTTCCCTCCTTACTCAGTAGGTGAAGCGGGCCGTATCGGTTCAACTGGCCGTCGTGAAATTGGTCATGGTCGTCTAGCTCGTCGTGGTGTAGCTGCTATGCTGCCATCACAGGAAGAGTTCCCGTACACCATTCGTATCGTTTCAGAGATCACTGAATCTAACGGTTCAAGCTCTATGGCGTCTGTTTGTGGTGCGTCTCTGGCGATGATGGATGCCGGTGTTCCTTTGAAAGCTCCTGTAGCTGGTATTGCGATGGGTCTTGTTAAAGAAGGCGAAAAATTCGCTATCTTGACTGATATTTTGGGTGATGAAGATCACCTAGGCGATATGGACTTTAAAGTAGCAGGTACTGAGCAAGGTATTACTGCACTTCAGATGGACATTAAAATCACCGGTATCACTGAAGAGATTATGGAAACGGCATTGGAGCAAGCGCTGCATGCACGTACCCATATTCTGAAAGAGATGGCTAAAGTGATTGGTTATTCTCGTCCTGAATTGCCAGATAATGCGCCAGCAATGACTCAGTTGAAAATCAATCCTGAGAAGATTCGTGATGTTATCGGTAAAGGTGGAGCGACTATTCGTGCTCTGACCGAAGAAACCGGTGCGATGATTGATATCGAAGATGACGGTACTGTTCGTATTTACGCAGCTGATAAAGCAGCGGCTAAAGCAGCAACAGATAAAGTTATCGAAATTACTGCTGAAGCTGAAGTAGGTAAAATCTACGAAGGTAAAGTAGTTCGCTTGGAAGAGTTCGGTGCATTTGTAAACATCTTGCCAGGTAAAGATGGTTTGGTACATATTTCTCAAATCGACAACAAGCGTGTTGAGAAAGTGACAGACTACGTGAAAATGGATGACATCATTAAAGTTAAGGTGTTAGAAGTTGATATGCGCGGTCGTATTAAGTTGTCTATGAAAGATCTAGTTCAGGATGAGTCTGTAGAAGGCTAAATTGTTCTGATGTTAAAAAAACCCTCCTAGTGAGGGTTTTTTTGTGTCTGTAATTACCTCTAATGAGTTATATGTAGAATGAGTATTAACATGTATAATAATTGCATGTTTAAAGAATTGAGACTCTATTATGGCTATTCTGATGTTTGAAAAGTATCCGGCCTCTCGCTGGGAGACGTTATTGAGCAATGGTTTCAGGCTATTGTTTCTTTGCGTAGGTGCTGCTGGCGTAATTTTAATGGGGCTATGGTTAGCTATTTTAAAAGGCTATTGGAATGGCGCTTCTATTGCCGTTCCTGTAACGCAGTGGCATGCACATGAAATGCTATTTGGTTTGGTCGGCGCTGCGATTGGTGGATTCTTACTTGCGGCCGTTTCCAAATGGACAAACCGTTTGCCTGTCAGTGGTTTGCCGCTAGCTATACTGGTGTTTTTTTGGGTGTTGGGCCGTCTAGCAATGCTGGTCTCTGCTGAGCTACCTTACACGATCGTAGCGGCTGCTGATCTGTTTTATGGTGTTTTGCTAGCAGGCTTGATCGGCCGTGAAATTTTGATTGGCGGACACAAACGCAATTATAAAATAATCGTCATGTTGGGCTTATTCAGCGCTTTCAATCTGCTGTTTCATTTAGGGCATCTGTACGGTGCTGCGTATAGCGATATGGCATTACGTGGCGTGGTTATGCAGGTTAGCTTGATGATTGCTTTGATTGGAGGACGTATTACCCCCTCTTTTACGCGTAATTACCTGGTTCAACAAAAGCTTGATTCAGATAAACCACTGCCGATGCTGTTCAATCGCTTTGATATGTTTGTTAGCGTCTTGTTAGTGGTGGCTGCCGTTAGCTGGGTAGCTGTGCCGGTTAACATTATTACTGGCGGGTTATTATGTCTTGCAGGTGTTGCTCAGTGGGCACGAATAAGCCGCTGGCAGGGAGTACAGATCTTAGGTGAGCCTTTGTTGTGGGTGTTGCACTTGGGCTTTGTATGGTTAGGTGCGGGGCTTATTTTGCTCGGATTGTCGGCTTTAGGTTTAATCAATGTTTCTGCTGGATTACATGCAATCGGTATTGGCGCCATGGCTGGAATGATTCTTGGCGTCGCTTCACGGGCTGCGCTGGGTCACACGCAACGTGCGCTGGTTGCAGGTAAAATGATGACCGCTGTCTTTGTATTAATCAGCATAACAGCATTGCTCAGAGCGGCTGCCTCCTTGGTAGGTGGTGTTGCTTATAATCACTTTATCTTGAGTGCAGGCGTTTTATGGCTGATAGCGTTCGTACTGTTTTGTGTTCGTTATGTCCCGATTTTGATTTCACCGGCACCGAGCTGGAAAAAGCCTAGTTAGTGGGTGAGATTATTTTTGCAGATGTAATTTTTATCTGCTGGGTTTGAGTTATATTTTGGGTTGAGATAACCGCACCAGCTTAAAGTGATCAGTGACCACGGGTGTCTCACATAGCGTAAAGTAGCGACTGGCTTTGCGCTCTAGAGGGATGTGCAAGTTAACCACAAAAATGGCGAGTCCATCTGCGGTTAAATGCTTGGCGGCACTGTCTAAAAAGCGATCAGTTAAATCATTTTCAACGCCAAACCCTGAGTGAAACGGCGGGTTGCATATAACCAATGAGAAACGTTGTTTGATATTGTCAGCACAATTATCTGCCACTGCGCTGCCATCGAGTTGGTAGTGTTCAAGGTTGGTTTGGCAAGCGAGAACCGCAGCAGTATTATTATCTGTTGCAGTGACCCGAGTGTTGAGTTGTTTAGCTGCATGAAGGCTTAGATAACCGTAGCCACAACCAATATCCAGCGTAGACTCAATGTTGCCGATTCCTACCGTGAGTGCTTTTAAGTGCTGAGTAAGCAGTTCACTGCCCTTATCAATTTTATCCCACCCGAAAATACCAGGCTTACTCCAAAAGCTGAAAGTTGAGTCATTGGGAGCTTGTCTGAGGTGACGATAGGATTTGTCATCTAAGAGTGTGGGTGATGTGTCGTCAAAGGTGATTTTTCCAGCCCATGTTTGCTTGTCAGCTTTCCATGTTTGTATTGGAACACTTGTGAGTGTGCCAGCCCGTTCAATAAAGCCTTTAATACCTTCTTGCTTTAAACCGCTCAGATATAATGAGCCGCCATCAGTAAGTAAGCGTTGCGCCTGATTAATAACGTAATGTGCTTGTGCTTTTTCTTTAGGGATACGTAAAAATATGCTCTCAAAGTGCTTTTCGGGTAAGGCCTCGAGTAAGTAGTCATTAAAGCTACAATCCCAACCCTGACGCTGCAAGCTCTGTGCAATATCTAAGCGATTAGATATTGCACAGATCAATGGTGTCGCAGCGGGGATAGTCTGTGTGGAGATGTTCTCATCGACTATCCATAATGCAGCTTTGCTGACCTGCTTAAATTCTGCATAAAGCAGGTCAAAGGCTTTATCTGCACTCATTTGCTTAAATTTATCTCTTCTTCAGTCAGTTCGCGATACTCACCAGGGGCGAGAGACTCATCAAGCACAATATGGCTAATACGATCTCGGTGTAGTTTGATGACTTTATTACCGATGGCAGCAAACATGCGCTTAACTTGGTGATAACGCCCTTCGGTTAATGTTAAGAAAGCTTCATCAACGCCAAGGATTTCGAGTTCAGCAGGTTTCGTGAGATGCTTTTCATTAATAAGCTGAACGCCCTGAGCAAATTGTTCTACAGCTGATTCAGGAATCGGATCGGCGGTTTCTAGCAAGTAGCGCTTTCCTTGCTTGTGTTTTGGTGATGTAAGTTTGTGAGACCACTGGCCGTCATCAGTAATTAACAGTAAACCTGTAGTATCAAGATCAAGCCGACCGGCTAGGTGCAGGTCGTTAGGGCGAGGCTCGTCGATAAGCAGGCCCATAACGGTTGCATTGGTTGGGTCATCCGAAGAACAGACATAACCGTATGGTTTGTTCATCATAAAGTAACGAGGGCGTGGAGCTGCAATGTCAGAGTCCTGGAACATCACATTGTCATCGTCAGAGATCTTAAGAGACGCATCTCGCGTAACAACTCCATTGACGCTAGCCAAATCTTTATGCAGAAGGCGTTTGATGTCTTTTCTGGAGAGGCCGGTAGCTTGAGATAAATATTTATCGAGACGCATGTGGGATGAATTTTCCTGAATACAAAAATACATTATAACGTGCTCACGCGAGTCTCATAACCAAATTTACTACTTCGCTTGAAAAAGCCGCTATCGGTCATGATTTGAATGCATCTAGATACTGCCTTGCGGTAGAATATGAGGCTTCAAACGAGGGTGAATGACTGTGAAGCTTTTTGTAAATAATCTGACAAATGTAGATTTTTCCTACCTGCACTCATCACGGGGCTTAATGGGTGAGTCTTGGTTGCTGCAGCTTGAGCTGGATGGCGCACTTAATGAACAAGGAATGGTCTGCGATTTCGGTATTGTAAAAAAGCTGACACGCGAGTGGATGGATAACACTATTGATCATGCTCTATTGGTACCGACAAAAATGAGCCATGTTCAGGCTGAGCAATCTGTTGGTCAAACCAGTGTTGAGTGGCGTTATCCTGATGGAGAGTCGTTCCATTGTGTCTCACCAAGCAAGGCAATAGTACTGATTGATGTTGAAGAAATTACTCCTGAGGCGATGGCGCATTGGTGCACAGTTCAGTTGCTTGAGTTGTTTCCTCAGGAAGTTAAAGGGCTAAATTTAACGTTTATACCTGAAGAAGTGGCTGGCGATTTTTACCATTACAGCCATGGATTGCAGCAGCACGATGGTAATTGCCAGCGTATTGCGCATGGGCATCGTTCGCGCATAGAGATCTTTTTGAATGATCAGCGTGATGAAAAGCTAGAGCAAGAGTGGGCTAATCGTTGGCAAGATATATATATTGGAACAACAGCGCATCGTAAGGAAAGCGAGGCGGGTATGAATCGCTATGAATACCGCGCACCTCAGGGGGAGTTTTCATTAACACTTCCAGAAAAGTACTGTTATGACATTGATACCGAAACAACAGTTGAGCAAATCGCTAGACACCTCGCGGCGCGTATCAAGCAGATTAGGCCGTTAGATGATGTCATGGTTCGAGCTTATGAGGGTGTAGGTAAAGGCGCTGTCGCTAAGGCTTAATCAGTTCTTAGATTGTGTACATTTCTCATGGTACAAAAAAACCGCAGTTATTAGCTGCGGTTTTTTTATGCGAAAAGCTAGCGATTAATCGCGTTCGATAGCCAGTGCTGTACCCATACCGCCACCGAGACATAGAGTAGCCAGACCTTTTTTAGCGTCACGCTTAATCATTTCATGAACCAGTGATACAAAGATACGACAACCCGAAGCACCAATTGGGTGTCCTAGAGCAATAGCGCCGCCATTGACGTTAACAATGTTAGTATCCCAGCCTAGGTCGCGGTTAACAGACATTGCTTGCGCAGCGAACGCTTCATTGGCTTCAACCAACTCAAGGTCAGCAATTGACCAGCCAGCTTTTTCTAGTGCTTTCTGCGTAGCAGAGATAGGACCAGTACCCATGATAGCAGGGTCAACACCTGCAGAAGCATAAGCCTTAATACGAGCTAATACTGGTAGGCCAAGTTCAGCTGCTTTCTCAGCAGAGCACAGCATGACTGCTGCAGCGCCGTCGTTAATAGTAGAGCTGTTACCTGCAGTGACTGTACCGTCCTTTTTAAAGGCCGGGCGTAATTTTGCAAGTGCTTCAGGTGTGCAACCAAAGCGTGGCTGCTCATCAGTATCAAAGACAACTGGGTCGCCTTTGCGCTTAGGAATAACAACAGGGATGATTTCGCCTTTGAAGCGTCCTGAAGTTACAGCTGCTTCAGCTTTGTTCTGCGAAGCGCTGGCAAATGCGTCTTGCTCTTCACGAGAAAAACCGTATTTCTCAACGATATTTTCTGTAGTGATACCCATGTGGTAGTTGTTAAACGCATCCCACAGGCCATCAGTGATCATGGTATCAACCATTTTCCAGTCGCCCATGCGCGCGCCATTACGTGAGTTAGGCAATACATGAGGTGATTGGCTCATGTTTTCTTGCCCGCCGGCAATGATCACGTCAGCGTCGCCGCAGCGAATTGCTTGAGCAGCCATTTGAATAGCTTTAAGACCTGAACCACAGACTTTGTTGATAGTGAGTGCAGATACTTCTTGAGGAATTCCGGCATTGATCAGAGATTGACGTGCTGGGTTTTGCCCGCAGCCCGCAGCAAGGACTTGTCCAAGGATGACTTCATCGATCTGAGTAGGGTCAATTTTAGTCTGTTCTACTAGTCCTTTTAGTACCGTAGCGCCTAAATCGGTTGCTTTTACGCTAGCTAAAGAACCATTAAATGCACCAACCGCAGTACGGCCAGCTGCAACAATAACGACTTCACGCATAATTGTGCCTCTTATCAGTAAACTCTCTCTGGTCACTTTTATATTAAAGAGATCCAGATGCTGCAGGTACCAATGAATAGCCTTGCAAGAGTCAGCTTAGTAGTTAGTTTTTTCCGCAGTGCGGAAAATATCAGTGTGAGCAACCGAAGAGGCTATTGCAAGCACCTTCAGCAATAAACATTGAAAAAGGTGCCGACAATTAGTCGTATTGAAATGCAGCGCTTTAGTGGTTTGGGGTTAACCCATTTAGAGGTTAACTACCTGATTATCGAGAAGACGGGCAGGACCAATATAAGCCGCAGCAAGAATGGCTAGCTTAGTATCGCCTTTTGACGCGGCGAGCAGATCGCTTTGGCGGGCTATAACGAAGTAGTCGCGCTGAAAGCCTGCAGCTTCAAGCTGTAGCTGTGCTGCTTCTACGAGTGCCTCAAAGTCAGTATTGCCTTGTTCGATTGCATGTGCAGTCGCTCTGAGCGTTTTATTGAGTGCTGTTGCGGCAATCAGTTGCTCATCTGACAGATAACCATTACGTGAGCTTAACGCTAGTCCATGTTCGTTTCGCACAATAGGCGAGCCTTGAATGGTAATAGGTAAACTCAGGTCTTTTGTCATCTTACGGATAACGAAAAGCTGCTGGTAATCTTTTGCACCAAAAATGGCTAAATCTGGTTGTACCATACCGAATAGTTTGCAAACGATGGTAGCGACACCCTGAAAGTGACCTGGACGGCTGGCGCCGCAATACAGGTCTGAGACATCAGGTACTTCAACCATGGTCTGTTTTTCGCGTCCATCAGGATAAACTTCTTCTTCTGATGGCACGAATAAATAGTGACAGCCAACGGCTGCTAGTTTTTCCTGGTCGGCTTGGAGTGTGCGTGGATATTTGTCGAGGTCTTCACCGGCAGAAAACTGCAATGGGTTAACAAAAATAGTAGAGACAATAATGTCCGCATTTTCTTTTGCCTGCTGCACGAGTGCAATATGCCCTGCATGCAGATTACCCATAGTAGGGACCAAGCCAATATTATGGCCACGCGCGCGCTCCTCCGCCAGATTCTGGCGGAGTTCTTCTAATGTGTGAATAGTCTTCATAGCTTATTCGAAACTGTGCTCAGGCCCCGGAAAGCTACTTTGCTTTACCGCGGCGACATAATTTTGGATGGCTGATTGGATATCGGTAGCATCTTCCATAAAGTTTTTAACAAACTTAGGGTTTTTGCCTGGTGTTATCCCCAGCATATCGTGCAGCACTAATACTTGGGCATCAGTTGCGGCGCCAGCGCCTATGCCGATGACGGGAATATCAACCGCCTGAGTGACCTCTTCTGCGAGCAGAGAAGGAACGCACTCAAGTAATAAAATACTTGCGCCGGCCTCTTCAAGCCTAACGGCATCCTCAATCATCTGTTTAGCTGTATCACGATCGCGGCCTTGAACTTTATAACCGCCCAGCTTGTTCACAGCTTGAGGCGTTAGTCCCATATGAACACAGCTTGGAATACCGCGCTCAGAAAGCAAGGAAACGCTTTCTGCTAACCAGGCATTTCCTTCGATTTTGACAATGTGAGCACCTGCTTGCATGAGTAGGGCTGCGTTATCCATTGTTTGCTCAGGAGTGGCATAACTCATAAATGGCATATCAGCCATGACCATAGCGCCCTGATTACCTTTAGCAACACTGGCGGTGTGGTAGATCATGTCATCCATAGTGACAGGTAGTGTACTGTCCTGTCCTTGTAGAACCATTCCAAGAGAATCGCCTACTAGAATCACTTCAACTCCAGCTTCGCTGACTACATGCGCAAAACACGCATCGTAAGCGGTCAGGACGGTGAACTTCTCACCTGCCTTTTTGCAGGCGGATAATGTATGTAATGTGACTTTGTTCATAGGCAACTCGATTGATTAATAGGATGCACTGTTTTCGAGCGTGATTATACAGAGATCTTTTCCAGTGTGCCCAGCGGGCATGCTACTAATAGATCATTAATTGATCTGTCACCGGGGAAAATAAGCTCTGGTGAGAGCTCTGCTAGAGGCCAGAGTACAAAGTTACGCTCTGTAGCGAAAGGGTGAGGGATAGTAAGTCGGGTGCTATTGAGCAATAAATCATCGTATAAGATGATATCTAGGTCCAATGTTCTTGGGCCCCAATGGATGCGTCGTACGCGTTGGTGTTGTTGTTCAATGGCTTGTAGTTGGTCAAGAAGGGCTTCAGGCTCTAGCCGGGTTTCCAGTAGAGCAACGGCATTAATATAATCTGGTTGGCCCGTAGGGCCCACTGGATCGGAGCGGTATATGCTGGAGCTAGCGAGTAAAGCACAGCCTGGTATTTGGCTAAGCTCTACTAGCGCTGTTGAAACTTGTTGGCGAGGGTTTTCTAAGTTACTGCCCAAGCCAACGTAGCATCGACTAAGCGTTACGGGGGTCATTCTTTGCTCTTCTGCGACGACGAGGCTTACGAGAAGGGCCTTCGGAAGTGAGTTCTGAAACCATGGACTCTCTTTCTTGCTCCGGTGCCGCTTGATACTGCGTCCACCATTGGCCTAGGTTATCCAATGTTTCTCCGCTTTGTTCTCTGAGTAGCAGAAGGTCATAGGCGGCTCGGAAACGAGGATGCTCTAATAGCTGTTCAGCACGATTCCCGAAACGTTTAGGAAGGCGCAGCTGAAGCTCCCAGATCTCTCTGATAGGTGTAGAAAAACGTCGCGGAATAGCGGTACGTTTTACCTGTGCTGCAATGATATCGTTCGCTGCAGCATGCAGTGCAACCAGAGGTGGCATTTTGCTATTTTGTTTCTGTATTTCTCGCATGCGTGTTTGCAGAGGGTGCCAAAGCATCGTGGCGAATAAAAATGCAGGAGTCACGCTTTTGCGCTGGTTAATGCGTCTGTCGGTATTTTTAAGCCCTTGAAGTATCAGTGCTTCTACCAACTTTTTGTCACCCTGCTTGCTGACGGATTTAGCCGCCGAAGGTAGCAGTTGTTCAAACAGCTGGTATTCCTGAAGTAAGTGGTACGCGGTAACCGCGTGGCCTGATTGAAATAGCTTCAAGGTTTCATCAAACAGGCGAGCAGGCGCGATACCTTGTAGTAAATGTGCTTGCTGTCTAATCGGGGCTGCTGTGGCTGGCTCAATTGAAAAATCAAGCTTCGCGGCAAAGCGTATAGCGCGTAGCATGCGCACAGGGTCTTCTTTGTAGCGAAAGTCAGGATCGCCGATCATACGGATAACTTTTTTCTGTATGTCTTCATAGCCATGCGTAAAGTCATAAATACTATGATCTTTCATGCAGTAGTAGAGTGCATTGACGGTAAAGTCTCGACGCAATGCATCTTCTTCTATAGTGCCATACACATTATCACGCAAAATAAGCCCTGATTCGGACTGTTTGCCTTTTGCGTCATCGTTATTTTCTTTTGAGTCGTGGCTAGCTCTAAAGGTGGCCAGCTCAATGATCTCTCTACCAAAACGCACATGCAGTAATTTAAAACGACGTCCTATAAGACGTGAGCGTTGAAATAGCTCATGAGCCTGTTCAGGGTGCGCGTTCGTGGCGATATCAAAATCTTTTGGCCGTTTCTTAAGCAAAGTGTCTCGAATGCAGCCGCCAACAAGATAGCCTTCATAGCCAGCATCTAATAGGCGATACACAACTTTGGCTGCATTATCATCTAGATGCTTGCGAGGAATTTGATGAGTTTTCTCGGAAATAATCAACGGAAAGTCATCTTGCTCCTCTGGGGCCTCATTTTGCGTTTGAATGGGCTCTTTTGCTGGAGAAGAGTTCGACTTGTTACGGAACAGTCCGGTGACTTTCTGAATTAAACGGCTAGGCATGAGTTTTAAATTTTGCTCGTAAAATATTTAGTGGCACATCATAACATTGTTAAGGTGACACATTAAGCAATGAGGGAATAAACAGTAAAGAGGAGATGGACAGCTGACCGCAAGCTTAAGAGTAAAAATCTCGGCTTGTTGTTATTATTAGAGCGCTGTAGATGCATTACTGCACAACCCAGCGATCAGCTTTTAAACCTCATTTTTATTATTATTCGAGGTGGATTACTTATCTACACTCAGCCTATATTTATTTTTATTAATGGTCGGCGTATCAAAGTTTATTTTTTTTGTTTGTACATCCAATATAATGCATTCGGTGTGCCACTTTTCGTAAATCATTGTTTTTAATAAGAAACTTGATTTTCGTAAGATCTGTGCTACCCGATTGGTTACAAGAGGGAACACTTTTGTGTTTCTTTAGGTAACACTATGTGGGGGTGTTACCTAGAAGTGTTACCCTTTGGGGCGTCTTGGTATGCCTAATTTCTGGCGACGTTCCCATAAACATTTTCGACTGACGCCTAATTTTTTAGCGAGATCTGTTTCGTTCATCTCGTTTTGGTGTTCAATCACAAAGCGCTGGAAGTAATCATCCATTGAAAGCCCACCCGCCGGAGCGTTCTTTTTTGCAAGGTGGCTGGTGGTTGTTTCGCACGTTGTGGATTGCTCTATATAATCCGACTCTAATTGCTGAAGGCTGGGACGTGTTTCTATATCAAGCCCAAGCAGGTCTGGCGTAATAAAGTGGTTATCAGCAAGAATAACGGCACGCTCAATGGCATTTTCCAATTCGCGTACATTACCTGGCCAGCTATACTGCAACATCATTTGGCGGGCGCTATCGCTGATGATGGCCTGCGGGCAGTTCATGCGTGAGCAGGCACTAATCAAAAAGCGTTCAGCCAGCGTGATTATGTCTTGGCCGCGCTCCCGTAAAGGCGGCATGTTTAGCTCCATGACATATAAGCGATAGTACAAATCTTCACGAAATTGTGCGGCACGCGCTAACTCTTTGAGGTTACGGTGAGTGGCTGCAATTAAGCGCACATTGACCTTTATCGATTGTATCGAGCCTACTTTACGAATTTCGCCTTCTTGCAAAAAGCGTAGCAAGCGCGCTTGTGCTTCTAGTGGTAGCTCACCAATTTCATCTAAAAATAATGTGCCGTTATCAGCCGCTTCGATTAAACCACAGCGGCTAGTGTCCGCTCCGGTAAAGGAGCCTTTCTCATGACCAAAAAGTTCTGATTCAATAAGGGATTCGGGAATAGCTGCGCAGTTAACTGAAATCATAGGGGCTTTGGCGCGTGAGCTTTGCTCGTGTATAGCGCGTGCAACTAACTCTTTACCCGTGCCTGATTCACCTAGTACCAACACAGTGGCGTCGGTGCGTGCAACTTTTGCGATGCGAGAAAAGAGGCTAAGCATCGCGTCGCATTTACCGGTAATCTCGGTATGTTGCGCCTCAGGTTCAATGCTAACACTATGTTGCTCTATAGGTTGCTGGTTCAAAATGGCAGAAATGGTCGATAGCATCTCTTCATGGTTAAAAGGTTTGGCAATATAGTCAACGGCACCCATTTTCATCGCGTCAACGGCTGACTTCATACTGGCATAACTTGTCATGATGAGGACAGGCACGTTACTCGCTAGCTTAATTAGCTCTGTACCTGGAGCGCCCGGCAGCCTTAGGTCGCTGATAATGAGATCGAAATCACTTAAATTAAATTGTGAAGCGGCTTCATCGACAGAGGCGGCGTCATCGATGCTGTAGTTGTTTTTTTCTAATAAACGGCGCAGTGCTGCACGGATGATGGACTCATCTTCTACGATCAGAATTCGGCTCATTGTTCTCTACCTAATCTCCAGTACTAGACCTTTCAGAAAGTTCGTCTTTCAGTTCAGGCCTGGAGCCCGGTAAGGTGATAATCACCTGAGTGCCTTTCTTCTGCTTGTTATTGGCGGGGCTAATTATTTTAATACTACCATAATGCTCAGTTAGAATGTTGTAAACCAATGGCAGGCCAAGCCCGGTTCCTTTGCCTGGCTCTTTCGTTGTGAAAAAAGGTTCGAAAAGTTTATCCTGAATGGCTTTATCAATACCGCTGCCTTCATCCGTAATAGTGAGAAAAATTCTCTGCTCTTCTTGGGTCGCAGTAATTGTGATCTCGCCCTCTTCAGGTGACGCATCGCAAGCATTGTTTAGTATGTTAACCAGTACTTGTAGTAGTAGTTGGGGGTCGCCATCGACCATCAGGCCGTTATCGAGCTGACAAATAAAATGCTGTTGTCTGGCATGCATATCAAGAGAGACTAAATGAATAGCCTCTTCTACACATTGGGTTAAATTAATCGTTTCAAACTGAATGTCGCTGATGGTTTGGCCAGTATGGGCGAAGCGAACCAGTGACTGCACTATTCGATTGATGCGTCGGGTTTGCTCCATTATTTGATCTCCCGCTTGCAAAACCTCTGGTTGATCAGTTTCTAGAGAAAGGTTTTGAGCTAAGCAGGCGATACCCGTAATGGGGTTGCCTATTTCGTGAGCTACGCCGGCAGCAAAGCGACCTATAGAAGCAAGCCTCTCGCTATGCATCAAGTTATCGGTTAGCTGGTGGTGCTCCGTTTCATCTTCAACCAGAATGACAATAGGGCTATCAACACTCTCAGAAAGCAGGTTTTTATGCAGTGTTAGCCAGTAAATATCTGTGCCGATCATCACTTGGGTATCGGTTAAATGATTATCACTTTGTTGTACAAACGCAGGCAGCAGTGTGCACCAAGGCTCGGGCAGTTCTGATAGAGATAGATCGGTTACAGCTGCTGCGCTGAGCTGAGTTAGGTTCGCAATCTCATTATTCCAAAAAAGAATGTGTTGGGTCGGTGTAATAGTGCAGGCGCCAATGGGTAATTTTTCCAACGTTCTTTTATGGTAACGACGTAGCTCATCTAACTCTGCTGCAAGGCCGCTTAATTTGGCCTGATATGTCTCTAAGTGTGTTTCAAGAAGGTAGATGTCCCGTGTTTGAAATGGTTTTCCACCGGGCTGCTTAGCTAGGGGTTCAAGTAGAGTGGCTGCTTCGATGGGGCCTACGAGCGCTGATAGGTTTTGTTCAAGAGCATTTCGTAAACGAAGTAGGTCGAGTGGCCCTATTTGGTCTTTATCTAATTCCAGCTGATTAATTGCATGAAGTAGCTCCCTGCGTGCGGCTGCTTCACCTAATTTAGGGGTCAGTAAGCGAATAATGTCGGTTGTTTCAAAAGAGAGTCGCTGAATGTCGGAAGGCGAGTTCATTGTGTTTAAAAGACACGCTTCTCCCGCTCTGGTTTCTTCTGGGTAAGTAGGGGTTAGGCGTGAAACGACTATGAAGGCACTGATATTTAGCAAGAGAGAGATGATGGCAGATGATTGCCAGTTCAAATTTTCAATATTAGTGTCTGTTAGTAAAGCGCCTTGCTGTAAAAGGACTGGATAAAACGTGGTAATGATCCAGCTGGACATGCCCAAAATTAAACCAACGATAAAGCCTATGCGGTTAGCCCCAAGCCAAAACAGCGTAGCAATAATGCCGGGCAAGAATTGTAAGAATGCTACGAAAGCACTCAAGCCAAGCAAATGAATCTGTTGGCTCGCTCCAAATACGATATAAAAAAGATAACTGCACAGCACCACGAGTGAGATCAAAATGCGCCGAAGCCACAGCAACCAAGCATAAAACTTCACGTTCTCGGGAGTTTTAACTAACGGCAGGATGAGATGGTTTTGTAGCATTGAGGCCAATGAAATCGATGCGACGATAATAATCCCGCTGGCGGCAGTGAGGCCTCCAATGAAAACGATAATGATCAACCATTCAGAGCGTAGGATTTGGCTTAAATAGAGGAGTAGGAAAGATGACTCTTGATGAATTTCTAGTTTATAACCTGCCAGTACAATAATCGGTACGCAGCCAGCCAAGAGTAACAAGTAAAGAGGCATTCCCCACGACGCTTTATAGAGGCTATCAGTTGAGCGGTTTTCTGTGAAAGCTAAATGGAACATATGTGGCATAACAAGCGTGGCAGTAAAAAATGCGAGAAGCAGAGTATGCCAGCTATCGTCGTTGTCGTTTGCTGTAAGTTGCGAAAGGATTTGTGGGTTTTGCTCCAGCCAAGATAGTGCATCTTTAGGGCCGCCTAATACGGCAAATAGAACATAAGCGGCGATACTTAATAGCACTAATAGTTTGATGACAGAGCTGATCGCCATCGCCATAACGAGTCCTCGATTACGAGCACGCATAGAGGGGTGGCGGGTTCCGAACAAAATAGCAAACAGAGCAATAAGAATACAAAATGCGGCAGCTATCTGTGGTGAGGCAAAATCACCATTAAGAATATGCAGCGTATCAGTGACCGCCTGAATTTGTATCGATAGCAGTGGCAGAGTAGCAAGCAGCAGCAGTAATG
>JAWUYS010000042.1:0-11630 GCA_034110685.1 Neptunomonas sp. | reverse complement strand
TATTACTGTCTTGATGCTTCTGATGCCGGAGCTTTTTGCGCTGGGCGGGCAGGATGTAAGAGTGGCCATTTCTCATGCTGTTGAGCTGGTCGGTTGGGCATTTTTGGTGATTAGCAGCAGCTTGATTATTATTTCTTTGATAGATGTTCCTTTTCAGCTGCACGATTATGCTGAAAAGTTAAAGATGACTCTTCAAGAAGTAAAAGATGAAATGAAAAACACGGAAGGTAAGCCGGAAGTGAAAGGGCGGATCCGGCAGATGCAGCGTGAAATAGCGCAGCGTCAAATGATGACAGATGTGCCGACTGCGGATGTCGTTATTACTAACCCTACCCACTATTCCGTTGCGCTTAAATACATGTCTGGTGAGCGAGATGCTCCTATTGTTGTGGCTAAAGGAGCCGACTTCGTTGCGTTAAAAATTCGTGAAATTGCTAAAGAGCACGATGTTCCTATCTTGTCCACGCCGCCTTTGGCGCGGGCTCTATATCACAGTACAGAAATTGATCAAGAAGTCCCCGCTGCGCTTTATAAGTCAGTTGCGCAGGTGCTTGCTTATGTCTTTCAGCTGAAACGCTACAAAAGTAATCAATCAGAAAAGCCTATGCCATTGAATGATAATGACATGGATATTCCTAAGGATTATGAACATGACTAAATTTTGGCTTAAATCTTGCAAAATAAATTGCTAAGTTAGTTGTTTATTTGAATTTAGGTCTTTTTATGTCAAATAAATGGCGTTATATCGTAAGTGCTGTTTTTTTGACGTGAGAATGTATTGGATAGAACTGCTTTATTAAGTACTGCGCGCGGTGCCAGCCGAGGTAATCTGGGTGTCCCTTTTCTATTGCTGATTATTTTAGCAATGGTTACATTGCCTGTACCTACCTTTCTTCTTGATGTTCTGTTTACGTTTAACATTGCCCTGTCTATCGTTGTTCTTCTTGTTGGGATTTATGCTCTTCGGCCATTAGACTTTGCTGTTTTTCCTACTATTTTGCTAGTAGCAACATTGATGCGGCTAGCACTTAATGTTGCTTCAACTCGTGTTGTTCTTCTTTATGGTCACGAGGGTGGGGATGCCGCCGGTAAAGTAATCGAAGCCTTTGGATCAGTGGTTATTGGCGGCAATTACGTTGTCGGTATTGTTGTGTTTTTGATCTTGGTTATTATTAACTTCGTTGTTGTTACTAAGGGTGCGGGTCGTATTTCCGAAGTAAGTGCTCGCTTCACCTTGGATGCAATGCCAGGTAAGCAGATGGCCATTGATGCGGATTTAAACGCAGGCCTTATTAACCAAGAAGAAGCCAAAGTAAGGCGCGAAGATGTTACCCAAGAAGCCGATTTCTACGGTTCTATGGACGGAGCCTCTAAATTTGTTAGAGGTGATGCCGTTGCTGGGATATTGATTCTTGTTATCAATATTCTGGGTGGGTTGATGATCGGTATGATTCAACATGACCTCTCGTTTGATGTGGCGGCTGAATATTATGCGTTGCTAACTATTGGTGATGGGTTAGTGGCGCAAATACCTTCGCTATTACTCTCGACTGCTGCTGCCATTATGGTGACAAGACAAAATAGCGCCCAGGATATGGGTAAGCAGATTGTTAGTCAGCTATTTGCCTCACCGAAGGCGCTTATAGTTGCATCAATTATCTTGGCCATAATGGGAAGCGTGCCAGGTATGCCGCATGTAGCCTTTCTGTCACTGGCTGCCATTGCGGGTGCAGGCTCATGGCTGATTCTTAAAAAGAAAGCTGAGGCGGATGCATTGGCAGGTGAAGAGGCTAAGCAGGCTCAGTTACCTGTTGATACCGAGGCGGCAGGAGAGCATAAAGAGCTTGATTGGGCAGATGTTATGCCGGTGGATATGATCGGGCTTGAAGTGGGTTACCGTTTGATTCCTATGGTTGATAAGCTGCAGGGTGGGCAGTTGCTCAATAGAATTAAAGGCGTTAGAAAAAAGCTCTCTCAAGACCTTGGGTTTTTGGTGCCTTCAGTGCATATAAGAGACAACTTGGATTTGATGCCTGGTGCTTATCGGATTACTTTAATGGGTGTTATTGTCGGTGAAGCTGAAATATATCCAGATCGTGACTTAGCGATTAACCCAGGGCAAGTGTTTGGTTCGCTAAAAGGCGTTGATGTTAAGGATCCAGCCTTTGGCCTGGATGCCACGTGGATTGAATTGAGTTTACGTGAACAAGCTCAAACGCTTGGTTATACCGTTGTTGATGCAAGTACTGTTGTTGCTACACATTTAAACCAGATATTACAAAGCCATGCGCACGAATTGTTAGGTCACGAGGAAGTTCAGCAGTTGTTGGATATGTTGGCTAAGGGCTCGCCTAAGCTAGTAGAAGACCTTGTTCCCGCAAAATTATCTATTAGTAGTCTCTTAAAAGTATTGCAGAGCTTGCTGATGGAGCAGGTGCCACTTAAGGATTTCAGAAGTATTGCTGAGGCTTTATCGGAAGCTGTTACACGCACTCAAGACCCTGTTGCATTAACTGCAGCGGTACGAGTGGCAATATCCAGATTGATTGTCCAAACTATCAACGGCTCAGAAGCGGAAATACCGGTTATTACTATGGATCCTCAGTTGGAGCAGTTGTTACTTAACTCGGTTCAGCAGAGTCAGCAGGCCGGTGAAAGTGGTATGGTGCTGGAACCGGGTATGGCCGAACGATTGCAAACCTCATTAATTGCAGCGGCTCAAAAGCAAGAGATGTTAGGGCAGCCTTCAATTTTATTAGTAGCGGCACCTGTTAGGCCTCTGATGTCTAAATTTGTACGCTATAGTGAACAGTTGATTCATGTTCTTTCTTACCAAGAAATACCGGAAAATAAAAAAATTACTATTGTGGCAACTGTAGGCGGTCAAAATGCTTAAAGTTGAGGTAATTAGTAGCTCGCCACGGGTGAGGTGTTTATGAAAGTGAAACGTATCTTTGCCCCCGATATGCGTCAAGCTATGCGGCGTGCTAGAGAGGAGATCGGACCTGATGCAGTTATTGTGTCAAATCATCGGGTAGCGGGTGGCGTTGAGGTTGTTGCAGCGCATGAGCATGAGTTTGAGGCGGCTCAGGCAGAGTTTAAGCGAGATTATGAGAAGAAAAAGCGTAAGGATGAGCAAGTTCGAATTCTTACAGCGGATAAAAGTAGGCAAGATTTGGATGACGAGCTTAAAAAAGCGCGTCTTCGTATTGCTGAAGCAAATGATCAAGTTGAAAAAGAGCCTCTTTATCAGGCAGAGGGTAAGCGGAATCTCCAGGTTGAGCAAGATGAAGAGGATGATTTACACACAATTCTTGAGTCGCTTAAAAATCGTCAGGAAGCACGTAAAGCTTCATTTCTGGATGACCTTGACGAAGAGGATGCTGCCTCTATAGATGTTAAGCCGGCACCCACAGTCTTGCAGAAAGAAAATGCTGCGATAGAAAGTATGCAGCAGGAAATACAGCAATTGAAGTCTCTGCTTGAACAGCAAATGCAGGTGCCTTCACGAAAGGTTTGGGTCGAAGAGGCTGCGCAGCGTAAACCAGTAGCTTCTGTAGATGTGGCCGATAAGCTGGTTAAGCGGTTCGAGAGAATTGGTCTTACTAGCACCTTAATTACTCAGCTTACGCGGGGCCTTGAGGCAGATCTTGAAATAGCAAAGGCTTGGCGAGTTACCTTGTCAAAACTGACCGATGCAGTGCCTGTTATGAGTGAAGACTATATAGACAGGGGAGGAATGATTGCCTTTGTTGGCCCTACGGGTGTTGGCAAGACCACTTCTATTGGCAAGTTGGCGGCGCGTTATGTGCTTCAACATGGTAGTGCTAGTTTAGCGCTTGTTACGACCGACACTTACCGTATCGCAGCACATGAGCAGTTAAGAACCTTCGGGCGGATTTTAGATGTGCCAGTTAGGGTGGTGGATGAGAATAACTCCTTGGAAGATGTATTGTTGTCGTTGCGGGGAAAACGTCTAGTATTAATTGATACAGCAGGCATGAGTCATCATGAAGGCCCTAGTGAGGCTCAAAAACAGATGCTTACGAACGTTTCTGTTCGACTCAAAAAGCTGTTGGTTCTTTCGTGTTCAAGTCAGCGTCAAGTGTTGGAAGATGCCTATGATAACTACCAGAGTATTGGCTTAAATGGTTGTGTTTTGAGTAAGCTGGATGAATCAGGGAGTTTAGGGGAGGCTTTAAGTTTGGTGGTAGAAAAGTCGCTGCCTATAGCTTATGTCACTGATGGTCAAAAAGTGCCCGATGATATTGAAGTCGCACAAAGGAATGATCTCGTGAGCAGAGCAGTAATTACTGCACAAAAAACACTGGAAAGAGAGCGTGAGCGCGCGTTGTCTTCAACGGGAGGAGCGTCTGAACTTTCGTCAGCCGGCTAAGTACAGATCATAATTGATGAAAAAACAGCACTCAGTGAAAGTTATCGCGGTTACCGGTGGTAAAGGTGGCGTTGGTAAAACGAATGTTTCGGTGAATCTATCTATAGCTTTGGGTGAGATGGGGCGCCGAACCGTGTTAATGGATGCAGATCTTGGTTTGGCTAATGTTGACGTTATGCTGGGGTTGCGTCCTAAAAAGAATATTAGCGACGTTCTTTCTGGTGAGTGTCGACTTACTGATGTAATGCTAGATGTAACTGATAATGTGAAGATTGTTCCGGCCTGCTCTGGCACTCAGGAGATGACATCGCTCAGTGCTCATGAGCATGCTGAGCTAGTTTATGCTTTTAATGAAGTTGCAGAAGAAATTGATGTGCTAGTAATTGATACTGCTGCTGGTATTTCTGAATCAGTTGTAAGCTTCGTGCGTGCGGCTCAAGAGGTGCTTGTGGTGGTTTGTGATGAGCCTACTTCGATTACTGATGCTTATGCGCTGATTAAATTGTTGAATAGAGATTATCGCATGACTCGCTTCAGAGTATTGGCCAACATGGTAGACACTGATGTAGAAGGTAGGAATATGTTCAGTAAACTTTCTACTGTCACAGACCGTTTTCTGGATGTAACGCTTCAATACGTTGGCTCAATACCTTATGATGAGCATGTAAGGAAATCTGTGCGCCGCCAAATACCTGTTTTGAAAGCATTTTCTAAATGTAAGGCAGCGGTTGCGTATCGTCAACTCGCTAAGAAAGTAGATGACTGGCCAGTCCAAGATACTCCACGAGGGCATTTGGAGTTCTTTGTGGAACGTTTGGTCCAGGGTGTTTAAATTTCGGGTCTGGAAAGGGGCTCCATGTATAACCCGCTAGAAATTTCGTCAAGTCATGAGCTCATTGAGCAATATGCGCCGCTCGTAAAACGTATCGCCTATCATTTGATGGGGAGACTTCCCGCAAGTGTGGTTGTTGATGACCTAATACAATCGGGTATGATCGGTTTATTAGAAGCTGCAAAAAAATATGATGCCGCCAAGGGGGCCAGTTTCGAAACCTATGCAGGTATTCGCATACGTGGTTCTATTATTGATGAGGTGCGTAGAGGCGATTGGACTCCTCGTTCAGTTCATCGTAACAGCCGTCGTATTACCCAGGCTATGCAAACGTTAGGAGCATCGCTAGGGCGTGACGCGACTGATACAGAAATTGCTACAGAGATGGGTATTAGTGTTTCAGATTACCATGACCTACTCAAAGACTCAGTAGAAAGCCGTTTATTTAGCTTTGAAGAGATGACAAGTTCTGATGGAGATAGTCCAGGAGAGCAGTTGTCAGGTGTCGAGCCAAGTCCCATAGCTCACACTGAAAAAAATGCGTTTAAGCTAGCTTTGGCAAATGCCATAGACTCCTTGCCTGAACGCGAAAAACTAGTCCTTGCACTTTATTATGATGAAGAACTGAACCTTAAAGAGATTGGTGAAGTTTTAGGCGTTAGCGAGTCACGAGTTAGCCAAATTCATAGTCAAGCAGCCCATCGGCTTCGTGGTCGATTGAGAGAATGGCAATAAAATTTTCTCTATCTCTCCATTTTCTTGAAAAATGGTCTAAATTCTAATCAGGCTAAACGATAAATCGGGTGCATTAATCCATATGCTTCTGAATTGGGGGATATTGTCTTGAAAAAAGACATCAAGATTCTAGTGGTGGACGACTTTTCTACCATGCGACGTATTATAAAAAACCTGCTCCGTGATCTTGGATTTAATAATGTCATTGAAGCAGATGATGGCAAAACGGCTTTGCCGATTTTGCAGCAAGGTGGTGTGCAATTTCTTGTGACTGACTGGAATATGCCTGGTATGACCGGTATTGACCTTGTCCGTGCAGTGCGCGCTGATCCAAAGTTGGCAGGTATGCCTATCTTGATGGTTACGGCAGAGGCGAAGCGAGAGCAAATTATTGCTGCCGCTCAGGCCGGTGTTAATGGTTACGTTATTAAGCCATTTACTGCAGCTGTCTTGAAAGAAAAGATAGACAAGATTTTCCAACGTATCGGAAGTTAATCTGTTAAGGAACTAACTAATTATGACTGAAGCAGATTTGCATCGGGGATTGGATGGCTTTGAATCGTTGCTGCAGGAAAAAGCGTCTGAGCTAGTTACAGTGTTGGATGGTGGCGATATAAACAGTGCGCTGACCATTATAAATGACCTGCAGCAAGTTAAGCACCTGGCCTTTTATAATGAAGTTGGGTATCTGACAAGAGGTCTTCATGAAGCAATTAAGTCTTTTTCTGATGACGTTAAAGTTCAGGGAGAGGCTGAAAATGAACAAGATGACTCTATTCAAGGCATGGCCGATGCATCCGAAAGGTTAAGCTATGTCATTGAGCTAACTGAAAAAACTTCTCATGAAACAATGGATCGTGTCGATAAGTCGTTAGCGTTAGTCGATAAAATGGATGAACAGAGTGGACGCTTTGCTGATTTATTATCGATGGTAGGACAGCTGGAAGCTGAGTTTGAGGGGTTGCGAGGTGGATATGACCGTACTTGCCAACTTAAGCAAGAGTCAGAACAAACAGTGAAAGATTTGCGGGCTGAGCTTACAGAGATATTAGTCGCTCAAAGTTACCAAGATATCACGGGCCAGCTTATCCGCCGTGTAATAACTCTGGTAACTCAAGTGGAAGGCAGCTTAGTGCAGCTTATGGATATGGCTGCAAAAGTTGAGCGGATAAGCGGCCTAAGTACAGAGAAGCCAGCAAATAATACTAACCAGAAAGCTAAAAAAGACCCAATTGAAGCAGAAGGGCCACAACTCTCGGGAAAAAATAATCCGGACGTGGCCAGTGATCAAGATGATGTTGATGATCTGTTATCAAGTTTGGGTTTTTGAATAGGAGCTTCTAATGAGCTTGGATGTTGATCACGAAATTCTCGAAGATTTTCTTGTTGAGGCAGGAGAGATACTAGAACAGCTATCTGAGCAGTTAGTTGATCTTGAAAAATCCCCAGATGACAACGATCTGTTGAACTCAATTTTTAGGGGCTTCCATACCGTAAAAGGTGGTGCTGGCTTCCTTCAATTGGATGCAATGGTGGATTGCTGTCATAAGGCCGAAAATTTATTCGACCTACTTCGAAATGGTAGTGTCAAAGTAAGTCCTGAGCTCATGGATGTAGTGTTACAGTCGCTAGATGCCGTAAATATTATGTTTGGCAATGTTAGAGCGGGCGAGGAGCTTGAAGCTGCTTCACCAGCGTTGTTGCAGAGATTGGCAGATTTTGCTTCTGGTAAGGCTGGCTCTGAACAAAAAGCTGTTATTGATGAAGTGGTGGTTCCTGTTAAAGAGGTAGTTCAACCAGATACAGCACCTGTTTCCAATAATAGCTCTGCTAATGATGAGTTTGATATGTTGCTGGATGATGTTCTTCCAGAAACAGAGGTAGCCGTTGAAGATGACGGCCTAATTACTGAAGACGAGTTTGAAGCGCTATTGAATGATTTGCATGGAGATGGCGCGCCGGGGATTTCCACAGAACCTGAAATGGTTGAAAGTAAAGGGGCTGCTGACAGCGGTTTAATCTCTGAAGATGAGTTTGAAAATTTACTAGATGAATTGCAATCCCATGGTCAGGGAGCCTTTGCAAGTACTGAGGATGCACCAGCTGCTATGCCTGTTGAGGCGGCGCCTGCGCCCATAGTCGAGCCTGTGGTTAGTGAGCCTGCTAATACTGCAAAAAATACGGCAGCGACACCTGCTACAGCCTCTTCCAATAAAACCGTAGTGACTGAGAGTAATGTTCGAGTCGATACGCGTTTATTGGATAAAATCATGAACATGGTTGGAGAACTGGTCTTAGTACGAAACAGACTGGTTCGTTTGGGCGGTGCTCGTGAAGACGAGGAAATGACTAAAGCGCTGGGTATTCTTGATATGGTGACTGCGGACTTGCAAATGTCCGTAATGAAAACGCGTATGCAGCCAGTCAAGAAAGTGTTTGGACGCTTTCCTCGTTTGATCCGTGACCTGTCACGCAGCTTGAAGAAAGAGATACGTCTTGAGCTACGAGGCGAGGAAACCGACCTTGATAAAAATCTAGTTGAAGCACTAGCAGACCCTTTAATACATTTAGTACGTAACTCTGTTGATCATGGTATTGAATCACCTGAAATCCGTGAAGGCACAGGGAAAGCACGCGAAGGACATGTTCTGTTATCGGCGGAACAAGAAGGTGACCATATTCTGTTGATAATACAGGATGATGGTGCTGGTATGGATCCTGAAAAGCTGCGCACCTTGGCGGTTGATCGTGGGATGTTGGATCAGGAAGCGGCTAATCGGCTTTCAGAGCAAGAATGTTTCAATTTGATCTTTCAAGCGGGCTTTTCTACCAAGACTGAAGTGTCGGACGTATCTGGTCGTGGCGTTGGCATGGATGTGGTGAAAACTAAGATCACACAGTTAAATGGCACTTTGCATATTGACTCTGTTTTAGGGCAGGGTACTCGAATTGCTATTCAGGTTCCGCTGACATTGGCTATTATGCCGACGTTGATGGTAGTACTGGAGAACCAAGCTTTCGCATTGCCATTAGTTAACGTTAATGAGATTTTTAATCTTGATCTGACAAAAACTAATGTAGTAGATGGTCAGCAGGTGATCATTGTTAGAGATCAGGCCTTGCCTTTATTTCATATGAAACGCTGGTTGGTTGAAGGGCAAGAAAACGCTGAGCTTCCAGAGCAAGGGCATGTGGTTATTCTTACTGTTGGAACTTTGCGAGTTGGCTTTGTAGTTGACCAGTTGGTTGGGCAGGAAGAAGTTGTGATTAAGCCTTTAGGCACTATTTTACATGGTACTCCTGGGTTATCAGGAGCAACTATTACTGGTGATGGTCGAATTGCCCTAATTATTGATATTCCTAATTTGCTGAAGCGATACGCATCATAGTAAATCTTGTCTGAATAGGGGCTGTTATGCCGGTAAAAGTATTAATAGTCGATGATTCTGGTTTTTTCAGGCAGCGTATTAATGATTTCTTATCGAATGATAATCGTTTAGAAGTTATCGGCACGGCTTCTAATGGTCGTGAGGCTGTTGAGTTAACTAAGCAGTTAAAACCGGACGTTGTTACCATGGATGTAGAGATGCCACTGTTAAATGGTATCGATGCTGTTCGTATTATTATGCGAGACAACCCCACTAATGTTCTGATGCTTTCTTCTCTTACCCATGAAGGGGCTCAAGTTACTTTGCAGGCTTTAGAGGCGGGAGCTGCAGATTACCTAACAAAAGATATACGCTCTTGGATTAATAAATCCAATGCAATGCAGAATACATTAGTTGAGCGTGTTGTTGCGCTTGGGCAAAGTAGAGGAGGAAGACGTAGAGCGCCGGCCTTTGTTGCTAAGCCGTTGAAGGCCGGTGCAACGTCTAGTATTCACAGTTTTGGTGCGGCAGCTCCTACTCAGTCTAAAAGAGTAGAAACAAAAAGCACTGATTTGTCATCTGCTCGAGTCCCTGTTGATCTAAAAACTGCTGTGCAGACTCGCTCTTCGCTTGTAAAGAGAGCCAGTCATACAGCGAGCTTTCCGGCCAATTGTAAGCTGGTTATTATTGGTTCCTCTACAGGGGGGCCTGCCGCCTTACAGACTATTTTAACGGCTTTGCCTGCTAATTTCCCTTACCCTATATTGCTTGTTCAGCATATGCCTAAGACCTTTACGTCGGTCTTTGCTTCACGGCTAAATCAGCAATGTAATATTGAAGTTAAAGAAGCCGAAGATGGCGATAGATTCAAAGCTGGACGTGCTTTATTAGTGCCAGGAGGTCATCAAGTAATGATCGAAAGCCGACAGCCTGATCGCGTCAAAATTTTACCGGGGGATGAGCGAATGACTTACCGTCCCAGTGTGGATATTGCCTATGCTGCTGCAGCTAAAACTTATGGGAATAAAGTTTTAGCTTTGATTTTGACTGGCATGGGGGCTGATGGTGCAGACGGGGCACGCCTGCTTAAGCAAGCTGGCGCTGTTATGTGGGCTCAAAATGAAGCTAGTTGTACTATTTATGGCATGCCTCAGGCGGTCGTTAAAGCAGGGCTTGCAGATGATATATTGGATTTAAATGATATTTCTAGGTTATTAATGAGTGGCGGTAAGTAGGAAAGTATTTCAATGTTTATTAATATAATTCATTGTATTAAATAGATATATCATCAGTTCACCTCATTACAAATAGACACACTCATACCGGGAATATGTTATGCAGGTTTGGGCAATTGCAAATCAAAAAGGCGGTGTTGGTAAAACAACAACAGTTGTGACCTTGGCTGGACTATTAGCGGAGGTCGGTTACAACGTTTTGATGATTGACCTTGATCCACATGGATCTTTAACTAGCTACTTTCATTATGATCCTGATGAGTTAGATCATAGTGTCTATGATCTTTTTGTTACACAGAATGAAATAACACAAAATCAAGTTAACTCATTGTTATGTACTACATCCGTTGATCGTATACAGCTGATGCCTGCATCAACAGCTATGGCAACATTAGAGCGACGTGCAATCGATCATCAAGGTATGGGGTTGCAGGTTGCGAAAGCTTTGCGTCATGTTAAAGATCGTTATGATTTTGTTTTGATTGATAGCCCGCCAGTATTAGGTGTGCTAATGGTAAATGCGTTAGCTGCATGTAATCACCTAATTGTCCCGGCGCAAACGGAATTTCTTGCTCTTAAAGGGTTAGAAAGGATGGTTCGAACTATTAGTATGATTAATCGTGCTCGCAAGAAAAAGTTGAACTATACAATTATTCCCACATTTTATGATCGTAGAACCCAAGCATCGGTAAGCTGTTTGAGGGAGCTTCACAAGTGCTATCCAGATGAGCTGTCCAGTGCTGTTATTCCTGTCGATACAAAATTTAGAAACGCTAGTATGAAGGGAGTCGTGCCATCTTCACTAGATGCTGGTAGTCGAGGCGTTCATGCCTATGCTCGCTTATTACGCTCTTTAATTGAGCAGCGGAGGTAACTGTTAATGGATAAGAAACCCCCGGCCGGTCGTCAGCATCAAGTAGTTTTCGAATACCTTGAGGCATTGTTGTTGGATCCTTCTGAGGAAGATGAAAGTCACCTTGATCAGGATCATGAAAAGAGCCTCGTAGAAGATGAAACTATTTCCCATGATGTATTGCTTGCAGATGCAGAGTTAATGAACACAC
>JAWUYS010000041.1:0-19725 GCA_034110685.1 Neptunomonas sp. | reverse complement strand
TCCTACTAAGCCTTATTAAGCAAGGTCTGACCGGCAAAGCGGCTGATGCAGCTTTGGGTCGTGCCAATATCACTGTTAATAAAAATGCAGTACCGGGAGATCCTCAGTCTCCGTTCGTAACATCGGGTTTGCGTATTGGTTCTCCTGTGGTAACGACTCGTGGCTTCAAAGAAGCGCAGTGCCGTACGCTCGCAGGCTGGATTGCTGACCTTTTGGATGTGTTGAACGAGCCTGAAGCATTAGATGCCAAAATTGCTGAAGTAAAAGAGCAGGTTAAAGCGTTGTGCGCTGACTACCCAGTTTATAAATAGTCTGGTTTATAAATAAGCTAGTTTGTATCGCTAATTTTTACTGAATATACAGGCCGCCGGTTGTTGAAAATGTACCGGCTGTCGAATAATAACAGGAGCTGATGATATGCAGCGTTATTCAGGTTTTGGACTGCTCAAGCACAGTCTCACGCACCATGAGAATTGGCAGCGTACTTGGCGTAACCCTACGCCAAAGAAAGAATATGATGTTGTGATTATTGGCGGAGGTGGTCACGGTTTAGCGACGGCTTACTATCTAGCCAAAGAACACGGTATTACTAATGTTGCCGTGATCGAAAAAGGTTATTTAGGAGGCGGTAATACGGCTCGTAACACCACAATTGTACGTTCTAACTACTTGTGGGATGAGTCGGCTCATTTATATGAGCACGCCATGAAATTGTGGGAAGGTCTATCTCAAGACCTTAACTACAATGTGATGTTCTCTCAACGTGGTGTGCTAAACCTAGGGCATACGTTACAAGACATGCGTGATATCGAGCGACGGGTTAATGCTAACCGTCTTAACGGTATTGACGGTGAAGTACTGGATCCGCAGCAGATCAAAGAGATCGTGCCGCATATGGATTGCTCTGATAATACTCGCTACCCAATTTTGGGTGCTTCTTGGCAACCACGTGGCGGTGTTGCACGTCATGATGCTGTTGCTTGGGGCTTTGCCCGTGGCGCAGACTCTTTCGGTGTTGATTTGATTCAGGAAACTGAAGTTACTGATCTGATTATCGAAGACGGCACGATTACCGGCGTTAAAACAAACCGTTACGGCGATATTAAAGCTGGCCGTGTTGGTTGTGTTGTTGCGGGTAACTCCAGTGTTCTAGCGAAGATGGCAGGTTTTGAATTACCGCTAGAATCGCATCCTCTACAGGCACTGGTTTCTGAGCCTATCAAGCCGATTCTGGAGACGGTTGTGATGTCCAATCACGTACATGGATATGTGAGCCAATCAGATAAAGGTGATCTAGTCATCGGTGCTGGTATTGATGGCTACACAGGGTATGGCCAACGTGGTTCTTACCCGACTATCGAACATACCGTACAGGCTATTGTAGAGTTATTCCCAATCTTCAGCCGAGTGCGTATGAACCGTCAGTGGGGAGTTATTGTTGATACATGCCCAGACGCTTGCCCGATTATCAGTAAAACACCGGTTAAGAATTTGTTCTTCAACTGCGGTTGGGGTACGGGTGGTTTTAAAGCCACACCAGGTGCTGGTAACGTTTTTGCTGCATCCTTGGCGACAGGTGAAATGCATCCGTTGGCTGAACCATTCTCTATGTTCCGATTCCATGACGGCGCGCTGATCGATGAGCACGGCGCTGCGGGCGTAGCACACTAAAAGGGGCTGAATAACATGTTTCATATCTATTGCCCGCATTGTGCGGAATATCGTGAAGAAGAAGAATTTCACGCAGCAGGTCAGGCGCATATCGCTAGACCACTAGACCCAGAAGCTTGCTCTGATAAAGAGTGGGGCGAGTATATGTTTTTCCGTAAAAACCCACGCGGTATTCATCATGAGTTGTGGGTTCATGCAGCCGGTTGTCGCAAATTTTTCAATATCACGCGCGACACCCAGAGCTATGAAATTAAAGAAGTCTACAAGATTGGCGAAAAGCCATCTGTAGTCGCTGAGTAACAGGAGCGGAATTATGACACAGCAAAACCGCCTCCAGAGTGGGGGTCGTATAGACCGCTCTAAGCCATTAACCTTTACTTACAACGGTAAGCAATACAAAGGTTTTCAGGGCGACACTCTGGCATCTGCTATGTTGGCCAACGGCGTTAACGTCGTTAGCCGTAGTTTTAAATACAGCCGTCCACGCGGTATTGTGGCAGCTGGTGCTGAAGAGCCGAATGCAATCTTGCAGCTGGGTGCTACAGAAGCAACTCAGGTACCTAACGTACGTGCTACACAGCAAGAGTTATTCAACGGGCTGGTAAGCCAATCAACTAACGGCTGGCCGAACGTTGATACCGATGTCATGTCTGTTTTAGGCAAGGTCGGTGGCAAAATGATGCCTCCGGGCTTCTATTACAAGACTTTCATGTTTCCAGAGTCTTTGTGGAATACCTATGAGTCTTTGATTCGCAAAGCCGCGGGCATGGGGCGTTCGCCTCTAGAAAATGATCCAGACTTTTATGATCACATTAATCAGCACTGCGACGTATTAATTGTCGGAGCTGGTCCTGCCGGTTTAGCGGCAGCACTGACTGCTGCACGCAGTGGCGCTCGTGTCATTTTAGCGGACGAGCAAAGCGAGTTTGGTGGAAGCCTGCTAAGTACTACAGAGAAGCTAGATGGCAAGCCTGCTTCTGAATGGGTGAGTGCAGTGACTGAAGAGTTACGGAGCTATGACGACGTCATGCTATTGCCGCGCTCTACAGTGAATGGCTATCACGACCATAACTTTGTGACTATCCATGAGCGATGCACTGATCACCTGAGCGATATTGCGCCTGTTAACCAGGCTCGTCAGCGCTTACACAAAGTACGTGCGAAATGGGTTGTACTGGCGACGGGTGCGCATGAGCGTCCATTGGTTTATTCGAACAACGATGTGCCGGGTTGCATGGTAAGCGGTGCTGTTTCTACGTACATCAATCGTTACGGCGTCATTCCTGGTAATGAGCTGGTGGTCACGACGACCAACGATTATGGCTATCAGTCAGCTCTGGATTGGCATGATGCGGGTCGTAAGGTTGTTGCTGTAGTCGATACACGTGCTAACCCTGCTGGTGAGCGTGTTGATGCGGCTCGTCAACGCGGTATCAATGTCATAACAGGCTCTGCCGTTATTGAAGTACAGGGCTCAAAACGTGTTTCAGGTGTTTCTGTTGCACCTATCAGTGCTGATGGTAATAAAGTCAGCGGCTCTGTGACTAAGCTAAGCACCGATACCGTTGCAACGTCGGGTGGCTGGAGTCCGGTTATTCACTTGTCTAGCCATACTGGCAGCCGTCCTGTCTGGAATGATGAAATTGTTGGCTTCGTACCAGGGCCTACGGTTCAGAAACAATTAACTGCGGGTGGTATTAACGGCAGTTACAGCACAAATTCAGTATTGTCTGAAGGTCTGGATGCAGGTCTTAAAGCGGTTGCTGAGGTAGGTCTAAACGCTGCTGAAGTGATTTTGCCTAAAGCAGAGGACGTGAAAGAGGGGGCTGCAATGACTCTTTTCCATATTCCACACTTAAAGCCTACTTCTCAGGCGCCGAAGCAGTTTGTTGATTATCAGACAGATGTAACAGCGGCAGGTATTGAGTTGGCATGTCGTGAAGGCTTCGAGTCTATCGAACATGTTAAGCGTTATACCGCGATGGGCTTTGGTACTGACCAAGGTAAGTTGGGTAACATCAACGGTATGGCGGTAGCAGCTAAGGCGCTGAATAAGACTATCCCTCAAACCGGAACGACTATATTTCGTCCAAACTATACGCCGATTACGTTTGGTGCAATCGCAGGCCGCAATTGCGGTGCGCTATTTGACCCTAAACGTTACTCAGCAATGCAGATGTGGCACGTAGAACGCGGCGCTAAGTTTGAGGATGTTGGCCAATGGAAACGTCCATGGTACTTCCCTCAAGCGGGTGAGAATATGCAGCAGTCTCTCGATCGTGAGTGTCTGGCTGTACGTGACAGTGTGGGTATCTTGGATGCCTCAACGCTGGGTAAGATCGATATTCAAGGAAAAGATGCCCGTGAATTCCTTGGTCGAATCTACAGCAATGCTTGGGCTAAATTAGCGGTAGGTAAGTGTCGTTACGGCCTTATGTGCGGTGAAGACGGCATGGTTTTCGATGATGGTGTTTCGGCTTGTTTAGGCGATAATCACTTTTTGATGACCACAACGACTGGCGGCGCGGCACGAGTTCTGGAATGGCTTGAGTTGTATCATCAGACCGAATGGCCTGAGTTGGAAGTATATTTCAATACAGTGACCGACCACTGGTCGACACTGACTATTTCTGGTCCTAACAGTCGTAAGCTGTTAGCAGAACTGACCGACTATGATTTGAGTAACGATAACTTCTCATTCATGGACTGGAAGCAGATAAAAGTGGCAGGTGTTCCTGCGCGTGTCTTCCGTATCTCGTTCACGGGTGAGTTAACGTTTGAGATTAACGTACAGGCTAACTACGGTACGCATGTATGGGAGAAATTGTTCGAAGCGGGTGCTAAGTACAATTTGACGCCGTACGGAACAGAAACCATGCATATTTTGCGAGCTGAAAAAGGCTTCATTATTGCAGGCCAAGATACTGATGGATCGGTTCATCCGTTTGATTTGGGCATGGGCTGGTGTGTATCTAATAAAAAACCATTCAGTTACGTGGGCAAGCGCGGCATGAACCGACAGGATTGTGTGCGTGATAACCGTAAACAGATGGTTGGTCTCAAAACCAAAGATCCAAAAATGGTGATTCCTGAAGGTGCACAAGCAGTATTGGATCCTAATGAACCTATTCCTATGAAGATGGTGGGTCATGTTACTTCCAGTTACTGGAGTGCTAATTTAGGCCACTCTATTGCGATGGGCTTTATCAAAGGCGGTTTAGATAAGATGGGTGAGACTGTTTATTACCCACTTGTTGACGGCACTGTGATTGAAGCTGAAATCTGTAGCCCAATCTTCCTGGATCCGAAAGGGGAGCGTCAAAATGTCTGATTTGAATGTGATGACAGCAGCAGAAATGGCAGCCACTAAAGCTGCAGTAATGGATCAGGTTCCTGGCCCTGAAGTACAGGGACAGTCTCCGTTGCACCATGCGGATTTAGATTCGCTGGCAAAAGTAGGTCCAAAACAAGGCGGAGTTCATCTGCGTGAGCATAAGCTTTTGGGACATCTTACTCTACGCCTTAATCCAGAGAATGATGATCAGCTAGCCGCTGCAGAGCGTGTGCTGGGTGTGGCCTTGCCACTGCAGCCACTGACTTCAGTTGAGAATGGTAGTTACTCTGTACGTTGGATGTCTCCAGATGAATGGCTGATCTTAGTACCGGGTCTTGAAGCGTTTGATGTTGAGTCGAAGTTTCGAGATGAGATGGGCGGTCACTATTCATTGGTTAACAGCAGCGGTGGTTCTACTGTTTTGGAACTGTCCGGTCCTGATGTTGTTGAGCTTCTGAAAAGATGTACACCGATTGATCTGCCCCCTAAACGTTTTCCTGTGGGTAAAGTTGTTTCAACGGTGTTTGCTAAGAGTTCAGCTATCATTCGCCGTACAGGGGAGCAGCGTTTCGAGCTCGTTATTCGACGTAGTTTCTCGGACTACATCTGGCTTTGGCTTCAAGAAACCAGCCGTGAATTTGGTCTTGTCGTAAAAGCCTGAACTCATAATTATGAGCGTCAGTCCGACGCATTAGCTCTGAGCTATTACTCCTAAACTCTTAATAATGTTGACCTCACGACGAATTATTCGTCGTGAGGCAGTATTTCTATGCGAAATGCTGCTGACATGAGGTTTTTATGAACACAAAAAACAAGCCTTGGATTTTTACAGCGAACTGCCCAAGTTTATTAGGCACGGTTGATGTAGTTACACGCTTTATGGCTGAGTCCGGAAACTATATTGACGAGATTCATTCTTTTGATGACCGAGAGTCTAACCGGTTTTTTATTCGAATTGAGTTTCAGCCTAACACTGACAACTTTAACGAAGCGCAGTTTAATGAAGAATTTTCTGTTAGAGCTGCTGAGTTTGAGATGCAGTGGGAGTTGACTGAGCCTGAGCATCGTCAGCGGGTAGCGATTCTGGTGTCTAAATATGATCATTGCTTAAATGATCTGCTTTATCGCCATCGTACTGGTCAGTTAAACATTGAGATACCGGTGATTATCTCTAACCACCCAGATCTTGAGCATTTGGCTCAATGGCACGGTATTCCTTATTACCACTTGCCAATCAGCAAAGAGACTAAGCCTCAGCAAGAAGCTGAAATTAAGAAGCTGCTAAAAGAGTACGATACAGAATTGGTTGTGCTTGCTCGTTACATGCAAGTGTTATCTCCTGATCTGTGTACTCATCTAGATGGTTGGGCGATCAATATTCATCACTCTTTGTTACCTGGCTTTAAAGGTGCGCGTCCTTATCATCAGGCGTGGGAGAAAGGTGTAAAAATGGTGGGTGCAACGGCTCACTATGTGAATAATGACTTGGATGAAGGGCCTATTATTGCTCAAGGTATTCAGTCGGTTGATCATGCGTATTATCCTGAAGATTTAATATCTAAAGGCCAAGATGTAGAGCGCATAACCCTGTTTAATGCCGTGCGTTATCACATTGAAAAACGTGTTTTCCTAAGCGGTAGCCGTACTGTTGTCTTTGGTAACTAGTACTACTAGCGATAGCAATTGAAACTAGGTTAGAACGAGTAAGGGGCTTAACCTTTTTGCTGTGTTCTAGCCTTGTTTTGCTTTTTGCTTAAAGGGTTAGCGGTTTTCGCGAGCAAGTGTAGGAGAGACGCCAAAATAGTCTTTGTAGCAATTACTGAAATGGCTGGTACTAACAAAACCACTCGCTAGCGCAATATTGGTAATTGAATCATTCGTTTGTAGCAGTAAACGGCGTGCATGCGTAATTCTTAGCTCTAAATAATAGCGGCTAGGCGACGTTTCCAAATGATGCTGAAATAAGCGTTCAGTTTGGCGCCTCGATATACCTACAAATTCACTTAGCTCTTCACCACTAATTGGCTCTTCAATATTGGCAGCCATTAATGCCATTAAATCACGCAATTTTTCAGGCAAGCAAGGGTCGTCAATAACTTGATTGAGACGTATGTCACTGCTTTCTGATATCTGATCGCAGCTGAGAATCTCTCGTATAGCTCTAATGATCGCTTTCCCGTGTATATCACCAATCAGGTATAGCATCATCTCTAAAGCGCTAACCGGGCCTGCACAACTGAGGCGGTTATTGTCGCTAACAAATACTTGGTTAGATGTTGTCACTTGAGGAAAGCGTTCTCGCATAAATGCGTGGTTGTCTGGATGAACAGCACAGCTTTGTTTGTCTAACAGCCCTGCATGAGCCAAAGCAATCGCACCATTCCATATTCCTCCCATGATAACACCTTGTTTGGCTGCTTCTTTAAGTAGCATGCTAAGGGGGGGGTGTGCTTCGGTTGAGCAGCGAAAGCCGCCACAAATAATAAGTATCTTAGGGAAGCTTTTGCGCGAGGTTGTTGTCTCATTAATTATAGAATCGGCAGAAATTTCTATACCCAGATCACTCATAATAGGGGAGCTATCTATAGCAAGTGTTTCATAGCTAAACAGTGGGCTAGTATTGACAAGGTTGGCTGTGACTATAGCGTCAACTGCAGCTGTGAAGGCCATCATTGAGAAATGCTTTTGTAGAATGAAACCAACATGCGTTGGTTTAGATTGAGTGCTCTCAGAGGGCAAGAAAGCACTGTTAGCATCTCGCATTTTTGCACTAAAGTTGCGTTTCTCTTTGCTGCCAGTCATAAACCATACCTAATTTGTTGTGCTTTTTTCTTATACAGGCGGCTACTAATTAAGCGACTGTTATTTGTTGTTTATAGCAGGTTTTCTATGAATTTAGAATTTAGAATTAATTTCTAGATATGATAATGTAAAAAAATGTAAATTGATGCGAATATCTATTTATTATTTTATAAGTATTGTGTTTTTTTGTTTACTTTATGTTTTTTCTTATGGGTGGGTAGGCATTAATTTTATTGTGTTATTTATATTTAATGTAATCTTTGGTTTACATGATGCGTCTTAAATAAAAAATGATATGTTTTCTTTGAGTTTTCTCTATGTTTTAAGTTGAGTTTTTTATCTGTATAAAAGTATTAACAGATTATTAATGCTGTATTTAAAAAGTATTTTACTGTTGATTAAATAATACAAATAAAAATAGAGTTTTCGGAGAAACAATGACAAAAATAACTAACCGTTTCGGTATTAAGTCTCTGGTAGTGGGTGGCTTATTTATGAGTACCCTTATGTCCGCTGCTGTGAGTGCTACAACCCTTCGAATTGCGAGTCAGCATGCCCCTGATCAATATGCTTCTGAAGTTTTACGTCAAATAAAAACAGAGTTAGAGGGGGCGGGTGTTGATCTTAAAATAAAGCTCTACCCAGCAGGACAGCTAGGTTCAGGTGAACAACTTATTGGTGAAACTATTCGTGGAACAATCGATATTGTTCACTCTTTTGTTTACAGCCATAAAGATCCTGTACTTGAAATAAACTCTCTTCCTTACCTAGTATCCAATTACGATGAAATGGCTACAGTCTTTAGCCCTGGTTCAAATTTTTATGGGATCTTTGATGAGAGAATGGACAAGCTGGGCTTAAAACTGCTGGGTGTGACGGCTGAAGGCTTCATTGGTGTTATGTCTTCTAAAAAACCAGATAACTACACCACTACAGGTGCGAAAGGGCAAAATATTCGTGTGTGGAGTGCTCAGGCAGCTAAATTAGCTACAAAAGATATGGGCTTCAATACAACAACTATTGATTGGGGGGATGCATTTCCCGCGTTACAGCAAGGTGTTGTAGACGGCATGATAGGTGCTACACCTGAAGCCGCATTTAGCACGTTTAAAGAAGCTATTAGTTACTATGTGCCTTATAACGCATTTGTAGAAAACTATGCATATTATGCTAGTAAAAAGACCTGGGAAAAGAAGCTAAATGCTGAGCAACGTGAAGTCATTACACGGGTATTCGCAAAGGCCGCTTCCGGTTTTGTTGAATGGTCACGTGAAAATGATGCCGCTTACTTAAAGAAACTAGAAGAATTTGGTGTGAAAATTTTACCTGTGACTGATGAAGAGCGCAGTGCAATTGCAAAAGAAATTCGCGCAAAGACTTGGCCTAAGTTAGAAGAACGCTTAGGTAAAGATACACTGCAAAAAGTTGTCTCTGACCTGTAAACAGACTCTTAAAAAGCTCCGGCAATTTGTTGGAGCTATTGAAATGATCAATAGCTATTTATTGTGATTGATCATTCTCTTATTGAATTTACAAAGAGTGAGGCTGTATGCATCTTAATATACCGCAACCGCTTAATCGTCTGGTTAACTTCTTAATTAAGATCAAAAGCTATTTTTTAGCGGCTGCTAGCTTAGTTATGGCTTTCGTTTTTTTTCTAGTCGTTATTTTACGATATTTATTTGAAGCAGACCTTTTCGCTTACGAAGAGTGGGTGTTGATGATTGCGTTTTGGGTTTATTTTTTAGGCGGTGCTATGGGGAGCTATCAAAACACCCATGTGAAAGCAGATTTCCTTTTATCGCTTATTGATAACCTAAGAACAAAATGGATCGTTGTTAATTGCACAATATTTATCGAGGCACTTGTTGGCTTAGTTCTGTGTTATTGGGGCTGGCTAATGCTAGATGAAGAGATTAGCGCATACCCTAATTGGCAACGAACAACAGGGTTGGATTTACCATTTTTCATTCCCAAGCTTGGTATTTTTCTTGGGTTTATCTTAATGACTTTTTATACCTCATTGCATCTTTATAGTGGCTTGCGTGATGGCCCAACTAAAGAGTGGGAATCCGACGAAGCGCCTCCACATATTTAAGAGTATTTCTGATGTTAATTTTACTAACACTAGTAGTGATCTGCGTCGCATTGGTGATAGGTATTCCGGTACCTTTTGCTTTTGGTTTAGCGCTGATCTACATGTACCTGACAGGTGACCAAGATCCTGCAGGGTTTTTAACCTCTGGTCACTGGCGCATGAATGTACTCGTGCTATTGGCAATCCCGCTATTTATTATGGCGGGGACGATAATGGAACGAGGGAAAATTGCGCAACCATTGGTTGAGCTAGCTGAGTTATTTGTGGGCCGCTATAAGGGCGGTATTGCTTACACAGCGGTTGGTGCTAGCGCTATTTTTGGTTCGATTGCAGGTAGTGCAACGGCTACGTTGACGTGTATCGGTAGTATTATGATGCCGCAGTTACGTAAAGCTAATTACCCTGAAGGGTTATCAGCGGCTTTAATCACTAATGCAGCGCCATTAGGTTTGCTTATTCCTCCAAGTGCGATTCAGATTATCTATGCGTGGGTAACAAGGCAGTCCGTACTGAAATGCTTTCTGGCGACCATCGTTCCCGGTTTAATTCTTGTTGTGCTGCTTTGCCTTGTGAATTATGTATTGTTACGTAAACACAAGGATATAAAAGTTCTGCCAAAGTCAGATAACTTTCGTGCTGAAGTCGTTAAGAAAACCAAGTTTGCTTTTCCTGCACTGTTAATGCCTTTTATGATCCTTGGAGGAATCTATGGAGGGATCATGACCCCGACAGAAGCTGCCGGTATTGCTGTTGTTTATGCTATACCTGTTGGGTTTTTTATCTATAAGGGCTTAAACAAAGAAAACTTTAAAGAAGCGTTGGTGCAATCAGCCACGACAACGGGTGTTGTTATGGTGATGTTCTTTATGGTGATGATTGTCAGCCGTTTGTTAATCTTTGAAGATATCCCTGATTTAGCAAAGGATTTGATTTTCTCTGTATCAGATAATCCGATTGTTGTGCTGATTATGATTAATGTGGTGATGATTTTAATTGGTATGTTAATGGATGATGTCAGTGGTGTTTTGTTAGCGTCGCCGTTACTTTTCCCTATCGTTGTTGAGTTAGGTGTTGATCCTATTCAGTTTGCTGCCATTGTTGGCGTGAATTTAGGGATGGGGAACATAACGCCACCAACCGCACCGCTATTGTATCTAGGGTCTCGGGTGACAGGTGTGAGGGTTAGCGCAATGCTCAAACCAACGCTGATTATGATCTTGTTTGCTTGGATACCCACATTGATTATTACAACTTATATTCCACAGGTTTCACTGTATCTGCCAAACTTGTTCTTTGGATAAGAAGAAAAGACATAAAGCCCTATAGGAGGTAACTCCTATAGGGCTTTTTTCATAACAGTTTTTATAAATATTATAATTGAGCAGTTTTAATGTAAAAAAATGTAAATAGATGTAAATATCTATTAATTATTTTCTGTATATTGTTTGTTTGTGTTTACTTGGTTTTTTTTGTTTATGGGAAGGAGGCGTTAATTCTATTATGTTATCTATATTTAATGTAATTTCTTGTTTACATCCTTCTTGTTGAATATTTATTTTGTTATTTTTATCTGATTTATCCTATGTGTTAAGTTGATTTTTTTACCTGTATAAATGTAGCAGTAACATTATTAATGCGGTATCAAAAAAATATCTTGTTGATTAATTAATACACTTTTAAAACACTATTTTTAAAGTGTGCTTAGAAAATAATTAAAAAAATAAATAAGATGACTGGGTAGGAAAAT
Organism: Neptunomonas sp.; assembly: GCA_034110685.1. Lineage (GTDB taxonomy): Bacteria > Pseudomonadota > Gammaproteobacteria > Pseudomonadales > Balneatricaceae > Neptunomonas. The sequence goes on along the minus strand of JAWUYS010000041.1, from coordinate 8,073 downwards.
ACATGACTAATAAAAAAAACTTACAGCCAAGTTTTGGCATGGCAATATTGCCTATTGTGCTCACCCTAGCGGTGCTCGGAATACAACTTTTTTACTTTGACGATTTCACTCCTCACGTACCTTTGGCGATAGGTCTTGCGATTACCGCAGTACTTGCGTGGATGCGTGGCTATACATGGGATGACATCGAAGGCGGCGTGATGCAAGTGGTACGCGTTGGTCTGCCATCGATTGCCATCTTAATGACTGTCGGCATGATTGTTGGTGTTTGGATTGCCAGCGGTACTGTTCCAGTAATGATTTACTACGGTTTAAAAGTACTTTCGCCTGAGTATTTCCTCGGTGCAGCGATGCTGTTGTGTTCAGTGGTCTCTGTTTCGCTCGGTACATCTTGGGGTACTGTAGGTACCGTCGGTTTAGCTTTGATGGGTATCGGTGCAGGTTTCGACATCCCAGTATACTGGACAGCTGGTGCCGTAGTTTCTGGCGCGTTCTTTGGCGATAAGATCTCACCTCTGTCAGATACAACTAATTTAGCGCCAGCAGTGACGGGCGTTAATTTATTTGATCATATTCGTAATATGATGCCTACAACTGTCCCGGCAATGCTAATTGCTTTAGCCATTTACTTGTTTGTTGGCTTTAATATGATTGGCACAGGTAACGTGGACTTTTCAAAAATTAATGCGATCACTAATGGTTTAGAGCAAAACTTTAAATTATCGTGGATGCTATTACTTCCTCCTCTACTCGTTATTTTCTTAGCCTTGAAAAAGATGCCTGCACTGCCTTCGCTTTTTGCCGGAGTGCTTATAGGTACACTGATGGCGATGTTTGTCCAAGGTTCTTCTTTGCACGAAGTATTTGGTTTTATGCAGTCAGGTTACAAAATTGATACAGGCGTTAGCGAAATTGACAGCCTTCTTAATCGTGGTGGTATTCAGTCTATGACATGGGTAATCACTCTTGTCATGATCGCCTTAGGTTTTGGTGGAGCATTAGAGCGCACCGGTTGTCTGAGTACTATTATTGACGCGATTGTACGTCGAGTGAATGGCTTTTTTGGTTTACAAGCGGCCGCAATGGGTTCAGCAGTAGCAACGAATCTAGTTGCAGGTGACCCGTACCTCTCTATTGCACTTCCTGGCCGTATGTTTGCACCTGCCTACGTTAAACAAGGCTATTCTAAACTTAACTTATCAAGGGCAATTGAGGAAGGTGGTACTTTGATATCACCATTGGTTCCTTGGAATGCTGGTGGAGCTTTTGTTATCACAGCACTTGGACTAGGTATTAGTGATGGCAATATGGAAAACTTACTTTATATCCCGCTAGCTTTTGCCTGCTGGTTATCCCCTGTAATAGGTCTGTTTTATGCTGCGACAGGTTTGTTTTCTCCTAAAATATCAGAGGAAGAAGCTGAAGCCGCGAAGACTGAAAGTGAAATAATGCATACAGAGACAGTAGTTGCCGGCAGCACCGTATAACAGGGCTGATCTTCTATAGTTTATCTTTGTAGTAGAACAACAGGCTAGCTTTGTGACATGGGTGTAACCGTCACAAGGTTAGTCTGTATATTGATATTTTTAAGTGTTGAATAGTTTATCCCAGCGGTAAATATCACTCCCTCCTGTATTTATTCCTTTTGTCTTTAACGGGATACTCCGTATCTGTTAGCTGGTTTATCGATATCCAAACGTACTTTTCCAGCGATCTAACACCCTATCCAGTATCTTAATGTTTGCCTATGCCGGTAGCACCACGAGTGTTCCGCTATTAGTTTAGGTAGCGTTAGCGCGCAACCTTAAAGTCTATGCTGACTATGTTCTTGTTTGTTTGGATATCCACATGAATATTACACCCTGCGTTTTCATGTTTCTCTGTATTTAGAAAACGTGTTCTTTTGATGACAGCGACATAAATTAAGCCCTAGTAAGAGGTAACTCCCATAGGGCTTGTTTACGCTTTAAGAAGGTAAGTGAGTGGATGGCTATGGATGGGAGCACTTAAATAAGTTGGCTACTTCCATTCTCGCGCAAGTGTCAGTGTGCTTGTGATGATGCCTTGTAGCTCATGTATAAATTCAGAGCTAATTTCCTCTCCTTGATCAGAGGTTTCTTCTAATGATCGTAGTAACTGGCTAGCTCGGGTAAAGCCCATGGTGTCGCATGCGCCTGCCAGTTTATGTGCTTGTTGGCTGCACTCATAGTAATCTTGTGCAGAAATGCTTTGTTGTAATGTAGGCCAAATTTCATCAATAACTTTGCAAAAGCCTTTCATGAGCGTTGCCAATTTATCCGCTCCAAGCATCTGTTGGTGAACGCTTACTACTGCGCTGTCCAGTATCGGTTTGTCGGTATCGTTATTTGTTGAGCTAAAAGTGTTGTGTTCATCGGTGAGTTGATAGCCTGCTATGGCTTGTAACAGTTGCTCTTTATGAACAGGTTTGGCTATCACGCTACAGATACCTGCCTCAAGATAGCTGTGGATATCTTCAGGTCTTACACTGGCGGTTAGGGCAATAATACGCGTTTTATAATTGATGCAATCAGGGTCGTGATTTAAGCGTCTGCTGACTTCCAAGCCGCTAAGGCCTGGCAGGTGCATGTCCATAAGAATGAGGTCAAACACTTGCTCCCGACCCATGGCTAAGGCTTTAATCCCATCGTCGGCAATAGTGACTTTATGTTCGGCGAGCAGCCCTAAAATAACCTGTTGGTTAATCGCCACGTCCTCAACAAGAAGGATGTGCTGGGCTATAGGAGTGTGGGTAGCATTGTTAATTTTTTCTGTTTTTATCTCTTCTGCTTGTGTGCATTGTAGGGTTAGTTCTAACCAAAAAGTGCTGCCTTTGCCTGATCTGCTCTCAAGCCCAACGTAGCCGCCTAAGTGCTCTGCCAGTTCTTTACAGATGGCGAGCCCGAGTCCTGTACCACCAAAACGTCGGGTAATTGTTTCATCCGCTTGAGTAAAGCGATCAAATATATGTTCTTGTAGGCTTGGGTCTATCCCTATACCTGAATCCGAGATTGAAAAGCGCAGTGTTTGGGATTCTGGATTGTGCTGCAAACATGAAACGCATAGTTCCACACGGCCTTGGTCGGTGAATTTAATGGCGTTGGCGAGTAGATTGGTCAAAATTTGGCGCAAGCTACTTTCTTCCGATAAAAAATAATCGCCTATGTCATCAGCGATATCTAAATTCAGAGTTAGTTGTTTGCGGTTCGCTTCGGGGCTGAGTAGTGCCGTAAGGTTATGAAGTAGGTTATGTAATGAAAAGCGTGAAGGGCTGACGCTATAAGCTCCTTCAACAAGACGGCCATATTCTAAAACGTTGTTGAACGTTTCCAGAAGAGCGTTAGTCGCATCATGTAAAACACTGATATGGCCATGTTGTTCATCATTGAGTTCACTGCTTTTGAGAAGCTGTATCATCCCCATCATACCGTTCATTGGTGTGCGGATTTCGTGGCTCATAGTTGATAAAAACCGAGACTTAGCATTACTTGCTTCTTCTGCTGCCTCTTTAGCTTTTTGTAGGCTTTCGGTACGCCGTTCTACCATCGCTTGGAGTTGATCTCTGTTATAGCGTAGCTCTTCCTGCTCTTGTTCTCGGCGGCTAATCTCTTTACGGATAGATAAACGCATCTCATTTAGGGCTGTAACCAGTTGGTCTAACTCATCACTGTTTTTAGGAGGGGTGCGGTTTAGTTGTAAGCTATTTTCTAATTGCCCTGAGCCAATCTCACGGCTGTAGTTTGCCATCGCTTCTAAGTGTCGAGTTATCTGTCTCTGAAAAATTACTATGATAACTAAAACAATTAACAGGACGAGAAGGGTTTGGTTTAAGAGAATACCGAAGCCTCTTTTCCAAATACGGGCGTAGACGGCCTTTAAATCAAAACTTACGTCTAAGTTGCCCAGTGAGCGCTGTTGTTTATTATGAAAATAAACGAGATCAAAATGATGGCTTTGTATATGTTGGATATTTTTATTGGTATTTTGAGTAGGCAGATGAATGCTATCGCTGTCGATATTGTCTAGTGAGATGTAGGCAACATCAGGTAGGTTTTCAATCCCTTTTAACTGTAATTCAATTTGAGCCTGATCAATATCCCATAAGCTTTTCGCTAGACTTGCAAGGTAACTGCTGCGAATCAGCTCAACTTGTTGATCTATTGCTTTAAATTCACGGCGAAAATCCAGTGTTAACTGCAGCGCTGTAGAAAGTATGATGAATAGAAAACTACAACCACACACATAGAGCATCACCTTATAACCCAAAGGGTGTTCTTTTGAGTACCGCCTAAGGTTGGGGAGCAAATCTTTGACGGATTTCATTATTTGCTTGCCTCATGAGTCAGAAAATCTGGTGTAGGGGAGTCTGTTGAATGAGTGTATTGCCGGCTGTAAAAGTGTGTAAGCTTCTCTATCGTTCCGTCTTGTGTGAGTTCTTTAAGCCTGCGGTTTAGATAGGGGAGGTGCTTTTCTAGCGCACTTTTTTTCCCCAGAGCTAGATAATAAAACTCAGTACTGATCCTGTAATCTAATGCCGTGATTTGATCATAAAAGCCCAGCTTTTTACTTTGTAATTCGCCGCTTAATGCACCAATAGGCATATAGTCGATTCGCTTAAGGGCGAGCTTTGCAAAGTTTTGACTATTTTGTGATACATACTCTATATCGCTATTTTTTTGTAGAAAATGGTCGAATTTTTCTCCAAAACTGTCACCCAATAATAATCCGACTGTTTTACCCTTTAGGTCGCTCATTTGTTGTACTTCTAATGGGGCTTGGCGGTTAATAAATAGAGCGATAGGGTCGGCAATTAAGGGGGATTTGCTGAAATTTAGAAAAGACTTTCTACTTGGTATTTTGTAAGCGGCTACCACAATATCAGCGTTACCCAACTGAACTTCTAAAAGACAGCGCTTCCAGTTGTAGTCCGTTATGAGTTGAATTTCATAGCCTAGTTCTGTGAATATTTTTTTTGTGATAGCAGGGGCAAGCCCTGTTAATTGCCCATTACCGATCCAAGATACCGGGGGGTAGAAAGGATGCCCACAGGCCTTGAGCGTTTGTGCAAAAACTGTCGGAGAAGTGAAGAGTATTATTATGTATAAAATGGGAGGGATTAATCGCCGCCCAACGCCGGCTTTCATGGTAAATCGGCGGGTTTAGGGGTGAATAAGTACCCGGCGCCATGAACAGTTAAAATTGTTTTTGGGTTAGCAGGGTCATCATAGAGCTTACGTCGCAAACGCCCAATGAGTACATCTACAGTTCGGTCTGAAGGTACCCATTCGCGATTCCGTATCTGGTCGAGAATAAGTTCTCGGCTCATTACTTTTCCAGAATTCTGCATAAGTACATTTAATAACTGGAATTCACCTTCGGTCAGCTGTATCTCGACCTGATTTTCATCAATCAATTGACGTCTATCGAGATTCAGCTTCCAACGCTCAAAAGTTTTGAAGGTGTGCGGTAATGCATCAGTAGGCTTGTGGCTATGGCAGTGTCGTACACGGCGAACGAGGTTTTTGGTGCGAGCTAATATTTCACGAGGGTTGAACGGTTTAGTGACATATTCATCTGCCCCACATTCAAGGCCAATCAAGCGATCAACTTCATCTTGTCGCCCGGTTACCAAAATAATGCCCACCTCAGAATGCACCCTAAGCTCTCTGGTTAAGGTTAAGCCGTCTTTGCCGGGTAAGCGTATATCCAAGAGAACTACATCAATGGCCCTACTGCTGAGTACTGCTTCAGCTTGCTCTGCTGTCTCTGCACTAAATACGTTATAGCCTTCTTCCTTGAAGTAGCTTACAAGACATTCTCGGGTCACAGCTTCATCATCTACTACAAGGATGCGGACATCAGTATTCATACTATTTTAGATCCTAATAGGCGGAGCCACTTTATTGTTTTTATTATCTTTAGGCTGCTCAATTATAGGCAGCCCACCCACTAAGTTAGTCTATTGCCTGCTAACACAGCAAGGGGTGTTTACATTGTATTTACAATATTTTACAGTTTTAAACATCGCGCTAACAGCAGCACAAGAAAAAGTTAATAGGTGTGTTGCAGAAGGGCCTATAATTGCAAGGGGCCGCTTTGTGCCAGGGGCAGGTACTTATAACTGCTTTTGAGCAGAACTCATAACACCAAAAACAAATATTTTGGATGTGTGTTGGAGCAGCACTTTGTAATGCTTTTCACTATTAAGCGGTACAGTGATTTTTAACAGAGAGCTTCTTGAATAAATGTGGAGATGCCACTGCAGTTTCAGGGTAATCGCGAATACGACTTTGGAACTCAGGGTGTGTGAAAGCATTACGAAATGCTTCAACGCTTTCCCACACGGCGTAGTTTATATAGGTGGTGCTACCACCGATACCTTTGTGAAGTTGGGTTGATATATAACCAGGTTGAGCCTTCATGAAGTCCGCATCATGGGACCATGCTTTGATTAGCGCACTTTCATCTGATGCATCCACGGTAAATACGTTAACAAGGACTATCGGGCCTTCCTCTGTTTCCATCTGATCCGCAAGGGTTACCATCTTATCTAGTTCTTTAAAGTGTGACATTTTGTTGATTCCTCTAATGGTGTTGTTTCCTTTTACATATACTGAAGAGTTTTTGAAACTATAGTTTCTTCACTATTTATGTAGATTGTTACTGGGTTCTGGGTGAAGTTTATTCTTGTTGACCCTGCATTATCTTTTTGGCCCTAACGACCCGAATACCATCTCTGATATTGAGAGACATTAATACTAAGTTGATAAAACCAGCAATAAGCTCTGCTGCCTGAACGGTGTAGAAGGTCATATCAAAGCTGCCAGAACTTGCTAGGTGCTGTAGATATATCGCACAAGGCAGTAAGATCAGCAGTCCATTTAATGCGATGAAAGGCATCCTTTTTTTCTTTTTTCCAATAGGGCCAGCATTCGCTTTTGGGGCCATTTTGCTTCCAGTTACGCCTGTGATCACCATCAAAGGAATAAGAATCCATACTCCATACGATATGACTGTTTTAACTGTCAGGATCGCTGCCTGATCACCCATCAACTCAGTAATTAGTGTGCTGCTAAAAAAGCTCAAGATAATAAGAAAAGCAAAAACACCTGCTATGCGGTGAAGGTAGCTTATTGGCTTTTTCAAAGGGTATCTCCTGTGGGGCTAAATATCTGATGCCATCAGGCATCTCTATTACTAGAGCTGGTTTATCAATTAATGAAAATAACATGCGTATGCAATAGTTGCAAATGCAATAAATGCATTTTAGACACTCCAATATTTTGAACGTATGATGCAGGCAGCTCGATTTTGGATGCGGTGAAAGTGGAGATATGAGTGATGGAAGGTAAGAAAGAAGCTCAGTTACCTAGAGATCAGAGTTTTGGTTGGCTGGTTGCAGTGTTGGGAGGGCAGATGGCATCTTCTTTTGATCAAAAGTTGAAGAAGGTGGGGCTAAATCTTGGCCTTTGGCCATCCCTTTTTGCCCTATGGGAAGAGGAAGGGCTAACTCAGGTAGAGCTTGCAGCCCGTTGCAACACTGCAAACTATACAACCACAAGGGTGCTAGATTCTCTAGAAGCTTTAGGTTTGGTCGAGAGAAAAAAACACCCTACTAGTCGAAGGGCTTATCAGATTTTTTTGACTGATAAAGGCCGTGAGTTAGAGGTTTCGGCTACAGAAATAGCCAAAGAGTGCAATGAAGAGTTTTTATCGCCTCTGTCAGACTGTGAAAGAAAAGAAATTCATGTGCTTATCATGAAGTTGATCACTGCAAGGGATAGTGACTTATTACCCAAAGAGTAAATGCAGAGGGTTTGTTTTGAGTTCTCTCATGACAAAGTGACAACTCTAAGAGCCAGCCCTACTAGTACGATGCCACTTATTTTATCGATCATGGCAGACTTTTGTTGCAGCTTATCGATTAAACGAGAGTGAGATAATACGATGGCAACGCTGATATACCAGAGGCTATCGATGGATACCACCGTGCTAAGCATGATCAGCTGATCGGTCAATGTTAAATCTGCTGTGACAAACTGCGAAAACAATGCG
>JAWUYS010000040.1:0-13185 GCA_034110685.1 Neptunomonas sp. | reverse complement strand
ATGCCTGTTATCTGTGCAGTTAACGGTGTAGCGGCAGGCGCCGGAGCCAATATTGCTTTTGCATGTGCCATCGTCTTGGCTGCCAAATCCGCTTCCTTTATCCAAGCGTTCTGTAAAATCGGCTTGATCCCAGACTGTGGTGGTACTTGGACATTACCGCGCTTAGTTGGCCCTGCTCGCGCAATGGCCCTTTCTCTTCTTGGCGATAAGATATCTGCAGAGCAAGCTGAACAATGGGGCATGATCTGGAAGTCAGTCGAAAATGAATCACTAAAAGCTGAAGCAATGGCAATGGCACAACACTTTGCTAGTCAGCCAACCAAAGGACTTGCTCTTATTAAGCGCGCTATTCAAGCATCAGCAAATAATACTTTTGATGAGCAACTAGACCTTGAGCGTGACCTGCAAACATTAGCAGGGCGTACTGATGATTACCGCGAAGGTGTTTCAGCATTTATTGCAAAACGTAAACCTGCTTTCAAAGGACAGTAATCATGAACACAATAAATTCTGATGCTGTTATCGGTGTTATTGGTGCCGGAACAATGGGTGCAGGCATCGCACAAGTGGCTGCAAAATCAGGCCACAGCGTACTGCTTTACGATGCATTTGAAGGCGCGGCACAACGTGGGCTTGACGGTGTATCTAAAGGCCTTAGTAAGTTAGTGCAGCGCGGAAAAATGCAACAAACTGATGTGGATGCACTGTTATCACGCATCACATTGACTGACTCGCTTGAGGACTTTGCACCAGCACGCATCGTTATAGAAGTGATTGTAGAGCGCCTTGATATTAAGCAGTCTGTCTTTGCCCAGCTAGAAGAGATCTGCGCAGAAGATACTATTTTAGCCACCAATACATCTTCAATTTCTGTCACCGCAATTGGTAGCAAGTTAAAACGTCCACACAACCTAGTTGGTATGCATTTCTTTAATCCTGCACCTATTATGAAGCTTGTAGAAGAGATCAGCGGTTTAGATACAGCCCCCTCTGTTGCTGATGCTATTTATGATTTATCTGCGCGCTGGGGGAAAAAACCGGTTCGTGCTAAATCAACGCCTGGATTTATAGTTAACCGTGTGGCGCGCCCATTTTATGCAGAAGGGCTACGCGTGTTACAAGAAGGCGGCGCTGATGAAGCGACCATCGATGCTATTGTTCGTGAAGCTGGCGGTTTCAGAATGGGGCCTTTTGAGTTAATGGACCTGATTGGCCATGATGTTAACTTTGCTGTGACCTCATCGGTCTTCGCCGCCTTCTTTAATGACCAACGCTTCCTACCCTCTTTAATTCAGCAAGAGCTAGTCAGTGCCGGTCACTTAGGGCGAAAATCTGGAAAAGGCTTTTACGATTACAGCGAACAAGCTGACAAGCCCGCGCCCGCCACGGCTGCGCCAGCTAAAAAACCGCACCATGTAACCATTGAAGGCCATCTTGGCGTTGCAGAACCTTTGGTAGCGCTGATTGAAGAGGCAGGCATTAAAGTAAGCCGTGTCCAAGAAGGCTTTGGCTCCATACTAATTGGAGACACCACCCTTCAGCTGACTAACGGCCAAATGACCACTGAACGCGCTCATAATGCACGTAACAGTAACCTTATACACTTTGATCTGGCACTGGATTACAACAAAGCGACACGCATTGCTTTAGCACCTGCTGATCAAACACAGCCTGATGCCATACTGCAAGCAACTGGGCTTTTCCAAGCAATTGGCAAGCATGTCACTATTATTGATGATGTTGCCGGCATGGTTGTTATGCGTACCATTGCCATGCTTGCCAATGAAGGTTTTGATGCTGTTAACCAGCAGGTTTGCTCTGAAGCCGACGTTGATGTTGCGATGAAAGGCGGCGTTAACTACCCATTTGGACCGATTGAATGGTCAAAAACAGTCGGCCTTGGCGTTATCATGAACGTACTCGACAACCTTGCTAGTAGCTATGGCGAAGACCGTTACCGCACGTCACCTCTTATTCGCCGTAAAGTAGCTGGAGGCAAGCATGACAGCTGATCAACTCGCTAAAGCATGTAGTGCCGCTATGCATGCTAATGACCATGCCGCGCAAGCACTCGGTATGGAAATCGTTGAAACACGATCTGGCTATGCTCATCTTGAGATGACAGTGCGAAAAGACATGCTCAATGGCCATGCAATTTGCCACGGCGGTATGATCTTCACTCTTGCAGACACAGCCTTTGCACACGCTTGTAACAGCTACAACAAAGTAACGGTAGCTAGCGGGTGCAGCATCGACTTTGCAGCACCAGGGCGTGAAGGCGACCGCTTAAAAGCCATTGCTCAGGAGCGTCATAGAAAAGGCCGCACCGGCATGTATGACATTACTGTTTATAACCAAAAAGACGAAACTCTCGCCTTTTTCCGTGGTAAGTCTCATCAAATTAATGGCGTCCTCATCGACGAGCCAGAAGAGCTAGCCTCACAATCTGCACAACAGGAGAACAATTCATGAAAGATGCTTTTATTTGCGACGCAGTCCGTACACCGTTCGGGCGCTATGCTGGCGGCTTAGCTTCTGTTCGCGCAGATGATCTTGGCGCTGTTCCTATCAAAGCACTCATGGAACGTAATCCGGATGTTGACTGGGCAACTGTTGAAGATGTTATCTACGGAAATGCCAACCAAGCGGGTGAAGACAACCGTAACGTAGCACGCATGTCTACATTACTTGCCGGTATGCCTGTCGCTGTACCTGGCACCACTATCAACCGCTTATGCGGTTCAGGCATGGACGCTATTGGCATGGCAGCACGCGCCATTAAATCTGGTGAAACAGAGCTAATGATAGCCGGTGGTTGTGAGTCAATGTCACGTGCACCTTTTGTTATGGGTAAAGCAGAGTCAGCTTTCAGCCGTAACCCAAATGGTCTCTATGACACAACGATCGGCTGGCGTTTCATCAACAAAAAGATGAAAGAGCAATATGGCGTGGACTCGATGCCAGAAACAGCTGAAAACGTTGCTGAGGAATTTAATATTTCGCGTGAAGATCAAGATCTTTTCGCATTTCGTAGCCAACAAAAAACGGCTGCAGCTATGGAGAAAGGTCTCTTTAAGGAAGAGATTGTACCGGTTGTCATCCCACAACGAAAAGGCGATCCCATCGTTGTTGATACCGATGAACACCCTCGCGCATCTACCACATTAGCTGACCTTGCTAAACTAAAAACACCGTTTCGTGCCGGTGGTTCAGTCACAGCGGGTAATGCATCAGGTGTAAATGATGGTGCATGTGCACTATTAATCGCCTCTGCAGAAGCTGCTAAAGCGAATGGTCTTACACCAAAAGCTCGTATTGTTGCTATGGCAGCAGCGGGTCTTGAGCCTCGTATCATGGGTTTTGGCCCAGCTCCTGCTACACGTAATGTATTGAAAAAAGCAGGGTTAACACTAGAGCAGATGGATGTAATTGAGCTTAACGAAGCATTTGCATCACAAGGCCTCGCTGTTATGCGCGATTTAGGTTTACCTGATGATGCTGCAAACGTTAACCCTAATGGTGGAGCTATCTCTCTAGGCCACCCTCTGGGTGCCAGTGGTGCACGATTGGTAACAACCGCAATGTACCAACTTCACCGTACCGGTGGTCGCTATGCCCTATGTACCATGTGCATCGGTGTTGGCCAAGGTATAGCGATGATTATTGAGCGTGTTTGATCTGCCAAAAACAATATAAGAGAGCGCTAAAGCTCATTAAATAATGAGCTTTAGCCCCAGATTGTCGAAGAACAACAGGATTATAAAAATATGTCTATTGAAAAAACCCGCAGTGGTTCGCTAGATGATATCGAAATGGCTAGCATTGATGAACTACGTGCCTTACAGCTCAAACGTATGCGCTGGAGTATTGCTCACTGTTATAACAATGTTCCTGCTTATCGCCAGATGTGTAAAGACAAAGGCGTTCACCCTTTTGATCTAAAAAGACTGGAAGACCTAAAACTATTCCCGTTTACTCAAAAAGATTACTTGCGTAACAATTACCCGTTTGGAACGTTTGCTGTACCCAACCGTGATGTGGTTCGTATTCACGCTTCTAGCGGTACTACCGGTAAACCTACCGTAGTTGGTTACACGCAGAACGATATCGACACTTGGGCAAACGTTGTAGCTCGCTCGATCCGCGCAGCTGGCGGCCACCATGGTGACAAAGTTCATATCTCATACGGTTACGGCTTATTTACCGGTGGTATGGGTGCACATTATGGTGCTGAACGTTTGGGCTGTACAGTTATCCCAATGTCAGGCGGCCAGACTGAGAAACAAGTCCAGCTGATGAAGGACTTTGATCCAGACATCATCATGGTGACACCTTCTTATTTGCTCATCTTGATTGATGAAATGGACCTCCAAGGTGTAGATCCACTTAAGCTTTCATTGCGCCTGGGTATCTTCGGTGCAGAGCCATGGACTGAAGAGATGCGTAAAAACATTGAAGCACGCCTTGGTATTGATGCACTTGATATTTATGGTCTTTCTGAAGTTATGGGCCCTGGTGTTGCTCAGGAGTGTCTTGAAAGCAAAGATGGACCAACCATTTGGGAAGATCACTTCTACCCAGAAATTATTGATCCAAATACAGGTGAAGTTCTACCTGATGGCGAATATGGCGAGTTAGTTTTCACTTCTCTAACCAAAGAAGCGTTACCTATTGTCCGTTACCGCACCCGTGACTTAACTCGTTTGCTACCAGGTACTGCACGACCTATGCGTCGTATCGATAAAATCACTGGTCGTTCAGACGATATGATGATTATTCGCGGTGTTAACGTTTTCCCAACACAGATTGAAGAGCAGATTCTTAAAGTTTCTACTTTGGCTCCGCACTACGAAATCATTGTGACCAAAGATGGCAACCTTGACAAAGTCGAAGTAAAAGTTGAAATGACACCTGATGCTCGCGATGCAGACCAGCAAGCGGCAACAAAAGAACTGCAACATCATATTAAAGCGGTGGTAGGGATCAATACTCGTATTACGGTCGTTGATGGTGGTGCTATTCCTCGCTCGGAAGGTAAAGCAAAACGCGTTTTCGATAAACGTAAAGACAACTAATCTACACTTGCGACACTGACCCTTTAAAGGCCGCTTATATTAGCGGCCTTTTTAATCCTGAGCATCTTGTTAAGACCCTGCGTTATAACGTATATTAGATTAACATCTTTAAAGACTGAATCCATATGCAACTCAGCCGCTTTACCGACTATACATTACGCGTACTTTTCTACGCTGCTATCAATAATGATCGCCTGACTACGCTCTCTGAAATTGCCCAATTCTATGACATCTCTATTGAGCACCTGCGCAAAGTTGTTCATGCGCTCTCTAAATCCGGTTATTTGAAAACCTTTCGAGGTAAAAATGGCGGTATTCAATTAGGCATGGACCCTGCTGATATCAATATTGGTGAAGTAGTGCAGCAAGCAGAAGGCATTCGTCCTATTATCGACTGCGAACACCACGGATGCCGACTCACGCATTTTTGCACCTTACAGCCGATTCTAAACAAAGCAAAACACGCTTTCATGACGGTACTCAAAGAACACACGTTAGCGGACTTGATTACTAGCAAGCCTATGCAGCGTGGTCTTATTGGTTCTGATTTGGCAAACTCTATCGCTGATTCTTAACAGCTACGCTCAATTCAGCTAATATGTTCGGCCTAATTAAAGACATACCCACCTCTTCTTGAAGAATCCCTTTATAGCCATCTGCCCGATGAAGTGCCATTACGGCACTACCTGTCACCTCCATCCAGACCCGATGTAACTCATCTCTTTTACTCTGATTCATGACAGCCTCATATAAAATGTATTTACAATATATTTTATATATGAATAATAGATACATATCAAATACATTTTATGTGGGATGAAAATTAATGAGCATTTTTGATTCTGAAACTTTTGTAATAATTTGTGTAACAGGAATGATCTTATTTAAGTTTTGGTCTGTCTGGACAGTCTCTAAAGATTCAAAAGCATCACGTGAGGGCAAACTCATTTTTCTGGGGTTGATAAGTGGTGTAAGTGTATTTGGAATCATGGCCAAGCTTTATATCAGCATGGCCATGGGTCTTTCTTAATAATCAGGTAATCTTAATCAGCGAGCTCTAACTTAACAGCTGAAATCAAAACACCATTATTATCAGCATAAACGTAATGACCTGGCTTAAAAGTAACACCACCAAAAGTGACATCTATATTTAGGTCACCTAAGCCACGCTTATCTGTTTTCATTGGGTGTGAGCCTAGTGCTTGTACACCAAGATCCAATCCACTAATAGCATTCACATCACGGATGCAGCCATAAATGATAATGCCTTCCCATCCGTTTTTTTCTGCTTTCTCAGCAAGCATATCGCCTAACATGGCACGGCGCATAGAACCACCGCCATCAACCACGAGAACCTTACCTTCACCAGGTAAAGCAACCTGTTCACGGACCAACGAATTATCCTCAAACGCTTTTAGGGTGACAATTTCACCACCAAAAGTTTCACGGCCACCGAAATTGCCGAACATCGGCTCAACCACTTGAACCTGCTCAGGGAACTGGTCACACAACTCTGGTAATAGATCTTCCACACTCTTCTCCTTTAACAATTTTCATGATCCAGCAAACAATGGCCCTATTTTAATCTGGTATGCACTGTTTGCACTACTACTATGATAAATAGGTAAACTTTATAGTAATAATGAACGAGCTCGATCTTTTTAACCGCTACCAACGTGAAACTTATTCAACTGCGCTACTATTTTCTAAAGTTCTACTAGAATGAGTCGATATAAATAGCTATAACCGATTAATAACCGGAGGCCCAACATGATTGGCACTCTGTACTCACATTCTTCATTTACACAGCAAAGCTCACAAACAAGCTTTCAACAAGCCACTTCTAATGGAAAAACATCGGAAGCTGCTAGCCAGGATACCGTTTTAAATCGGCTAGCTAGCAATATACCGGGAATGAGTGGTGACGATCTTAAAAGCATGAGTACGGATGACTTCTCTCCAGAGAAAGTAGCCAGTCGTATTGGTGATTTTGTTGCTCAAGGTTTGGAAGCTGCGCGTCGTAATGGTCGCTCAGAAGAAGACATTCAAAAGATGTATAACGCTGCTGTTGACGGCGTTAAAAAAGGTTTTTCTGAAGCCCGTGAAATTCTCGATGGTTTAGGTGCACTTAGTAACGCTACCGCATCAAATATTGATCTTACCGAAGAGAAAACACTGGATGCACTTAGTGCGATAGAACCAGGGCAAAAAACACCTGAAGATGCACAAGTATCACGCTTGATAGCAGCTGAGCGCTATCAGGAAGCAGAAACATTATCGCTGAAGGTAAAGACTCAAGATGGCGATGAAGTCACCATCAATTTTGCCAAGAACAGCCAATATGAAAGCTCCTTTGGGATTGAAAAAGACCAACAAGGCAATACGCAGTCACTTTTCAATATCAGCCGTAACGAAAGTAGCTCGTACCAATTTTCTGTTGAAGGCGACCTTGATAACGATGAAATTGATGCTCTGCAAGACTTAATAAAAGACGTGAACGAAATTTCAAATGAGTTTTTTGATGGTGACGTGCAAAAAGCCTTTGATATGGCTAGCGAATTCCGTATGGATAAAACCGAACTCTCTTCTATGAATCTTCGTTTAACGCAGTCAGAGCAACACACTGCTGTTGCCAAGTACACCGCAGTGGAAAATCTTGATAGTCCTGGTATGAACCCTGGAAAACGCTTAGGGCATATGATGCATAACATGCATGGCGCTGCTGATAGACCAGAATTAGGCTTCATCAAGGATGCCTCTAGCTTTAGTCGAGAAATGCTCTCAACTCTAGTAACTCAAGACATTAGGTACAAAGACTCAGACGAGCCAGAAAAAGCAAGATATAACGCCAATCTAGACAGTATGAATAACCTGCTTGCGAGCCAACAAACTGCAGCAGTACAAGACGAATAACCACATTGCTATCACTGAAAGATACCTATCCATCTTTCAATTTTCGGGGCCCTTTTAAGGGCCCTTTTTTTATGTGTCGATTTATCCGCTTAACACTTAGCTCTAGCGCCTAACATAGAAGGATTTTTGCCACTCCTTATTCAGTTAATCGCTAGCGATTTGCCCGCACCAAATCAAGTAAAGCTTGTGCAGGATGAGGGATTTTCTGATCATCCATGCGCTTTACCTGACTACGGCATGAATACCCGGTAGCGACCAGCTTTCCTTGGTTTTCATCCGCATTAACAACATCACGCCAACTTAAATCATAAATCGTTTTAGACGTTGTTAGGTTTTCAGCTTCATGACCATAAGTGCCTGACATGCCACAGCAGCCGACTGCCTGAACTTCTAGAGTTTGACCAAGTGCGGCATAAACTTGCTGCCACAGCTTGATAGAAGCTGCTGCAGATGTTTTTTCAGTACAGTGAGCCATTAGCTTATATGAATGAGCTGGTAGTTCTGAGGTGATAGCTGCGATGGCCTCTTGCTGTGTCGCCAACCACTCTTGGATGAGGTTAACTGTTGGCAAGCGATCAACGGCTTGCGTGTACTCCTGCCTATACGTCAGTGTCATTGAAGGATCAATTCCAATCAAAGGCACACCGGTCTGACCCAATGCACGCAACATTGATGCATTCTTGTTTGCGGCTTTCTCAAAGGCCTGCATAAACCCATGAACATGCAATGGTTTACCATTGGGCATAAACGGTGCAACCATCACAGTAAAACCAAGCTCATTGAGCAGATCAATGATGTCTAATACTAACTGTGTCTCGAAAAAACTAGTAAAAGCATCTTGCACAATAATGACCGATTTTTCTCGCTGCTCAGCTGCCATGCCACCAATTTTCTCAACGCTGGCAAACTCAACGCCTCTCTCTTTGAGCCCTTTCACTAAGGTGTGTTTACAAATAGTAGGGCTATCAACCATGCCCACATATTGTTTAAACACGCGCTTCATTACTTTATTTTGCATAGCCCAATTGTAAGGCGCTGGAAACTTAGACAATGCAGGCATCATAAACTCTAAACTACCTACCATATAATCTTTAGCTGGACGTAAATACCGGCTGTAATAAACTTCTAAAAATCGCGCTCTAAAGTCAGGAACATTGACTTTAATAGGACACTGCCCAACACAGGACTTACACGCCAAACAACCCATCATTGCTTCGTGGACTTCATGTGAATAGTCGTACTCACCCTTTTGTTTTTTAATAGTATTTTTAATTTTTTTAGGCAAGGTTTTTATAAAATTACTGGCTTTAATACGGCCACTTTCTTCTGTTAAATCAACTCCCTGTGAAGACATTAAACGTAACCATTCTCTAATGAGTGACGCACGCCCCTTAGGTGAGTGTACACGCTCGCGAGTACCTTTCCATGAAGGGCACATCGCATCCTTAGGATCATAGTTGTAACACGCACCATTACCATTACAGAACATCGCTGAATTGTAGGTATCTCGTGTTTTAGCAGAGATCTGACGGTCCAATTGGCCACGTGTTTGCACAGCATCAATTTTAAGAAGTTGTGCATCGCCAATAACCGGAGTAGCGATTTTCCCAGGGTTCAGCTGGTTATGCGGGTCAAACACGCCTTTGATACGCTGCAACTCAACATACAACTCACCAAAAAATGCAGGTGAGTATTCAGAACGTACTCCCTTGCCATGCTCTCCCCATAACAAACCGTGATATTTTTGAGTAAGCGCAACCACTTGATCTGTGATTTCTCGAATCATCGATTCCTGTATTTCATCTTTCATATCAATGGCTGGGCGTACATGCAAAACACCTGCATCAACATGACCGAACATGCCATAAGCTAAGCCATGGCTATCCAGTACGGCACGAAACTCCATAATAAAGTCGGCTAGGTTTTCAGGAGGTACAGCGGTGTCTTCTACAAAAGGAATCGGGCGCTCTTGTCCTTGTGCATTCCCCAATAATCCGACGGCCTTCTTACGCATTCCCCAGACTTTATTAATCTCAGCGCCACCATACACCACACTAAAACCAAAGCTTTTACCCGCCTCACCTGCAACTTTTTCTAAATGCTGAGTCAGTTTATCAACTCGCGCTTGCAGAGCAGCCTCATCATCTGCGGTGTATTCAACAAGGTTTATGCCAAGGGTTTCTGGGTCACCTTCTTTTTCTGGGAAGTAGTCTTTGACGGTATCCCAAACAATGTCACCCATCGCAAGATTGAGTACTTTAGAATCAATCGTTTCTATCGAGGTAGGCCCCCAATCCATTAATGCTTTTGCATCACGCAGCGAGCTTTCAAAGCTATCGTATTTAACATTTACTAGAGCGGCAAATTTGGGGATAGGCAAAACATTGAGCTTAGCTTCAGCAATAAATGCAAGTGAGCCTTCACCACCACACAGTACAGAGTTAAGATTAAAACGCCCTGACTCATCACGTATATGGGCAAGGTCATAACCTGTAAGGCAGCGATTTAGTTTTGGGAATTTGGCATCAATTAACTCTTTTTTAGTGCGATGAATATCATCCACCAGCCGATGAATCTCACCAACTCTATCATCGCGGAGCTTTAGCTTTGCTAACTCATCTTCTTCAAGTGGCGCCGAGTTCCAAACAGTCCCATCCAGCAATACACTTTTTAGCTCTAGAACATGATCACGTGTTTTTCCATAGAGACAACTACCCTGGCCACTCGCATCGGTATTGATCATACCGCCAACTGTTGCGCGGTTACTGGTTGACAGTTCAGGAGCAAAAAACAACCCGTAGGGTTTCAGTGCTGCATTTAGCTGGTCTTTAACCACTCCGCCCTGCACGCGCACCCAACGCTCTTGCTCATTAATTTCTAAAATACCGTTCATATGCTTAGAAACATCAACGATCAAGCCGTCTGTTAATGACTGGCCATTGGTACCAGTACCACCACCACGAGGGGTTAGCGTTACTTGGGAGAATGCTGCTTGCGCACTAAGATCAGCAATCAGCACCAAGTCCTCAAGTGTTTTAGGGTACAACACACCCTGAGGCAGCAATTGGTAAATACTGTTATCCGTCGACAATGCGATACGGTTGGCATAATCCTGATTAAGCTCCCCCGCAAAACCTTTTGCCTGCAGGGCCTCTATAAAAGATACATACTGGGCTTGTGTTGTCTCTACAGTAGAAATGCGTGGGATCATGTTCTAATCATCTAATTTGTTATTAAGTGCGCTATGATGCAGAATCATGATTAATCATTCAAACGATAAAATTTAATCAATTAATCGATAATTATGAATAATATCTCTTATCGCCATCTTAATGCCTTCATCCAAGTGTCACGACACGGCAGTTTTACACATGCTGCTGAACACCTACATGTCACCCAATCAACACTCACAGCGACGATCAAGCAACTAGAAGCCCAAGTCGCTCTTCAGTTATTCGATCGTACAACACGCCGCGTTAATCTCACTCGCGATGGTGAGCGGTTTTACCCTGTTGCTGAACGTCTTATTTCTGATTTTGATACAGCGATTAATGACTTAAGAGCCAGCGCTCAACAACAGCGGGGGCAAATTGGCATTGCTGCATCTCCTTCTGTACTTAATAGCCTCCTTCCGCCTGTCATAAAAGCGTACCGGCAAGCATTCCCAAACATTGGTATATCCTTAAAAGAGGAAGGTGCCAGCGGTATTGAGGAGAGTGTTATTAACAATGTTGTAGATTTTGGTATAGGTGGGAATAGGTCTGCTCATCCTGAGCTACTCTACCAACCCATACTACAAGACCGTTACGGGGTAGTTATGACTCATGATGACCCACTAACCATGGTGGATACCTTGTGTTGGAGTGATCTTGAGCAACGCGCATTGAGCATGCTATCTGTCGAAAACGGTATTCGTATTCAACTTGAGAAATGTATAAGCGAGAAGAAAATCCCACTAGTATTGGAAAGCTCTCTCATCGAAGCCTCTACACCTGCAACGCTGGCATCACTCATCCAAAATGGTATCGGTATCAGTATTCTTCCAGCATTAGCGGCCAGTACACCAGCTTTTCACTCACTCGCATTTAAACCTTTAAACGAGCCAGTATTACGCAGAGAGTTGTGTGTAATCACACGAAAGGGGCGCTCAATTGGGCCAGCGGGAGAGGAGTTATTAAAAAGGGCTATCCAATACTTTCAGGAAGCCCCCTTGCCCGCTTATGTTGAAGCACTTAGCATTTCTATTAAAAAGTAAGCTTAAATAAGAAACCTGGAGAGTGACACATGTTATGACGGCACATCTTCAAGCATAACTATTATCTAATTAGACTTTTGTTATTCCGTCCTTAGCAATAGATATCAGCCCCTTTTTCATCAGGGTACCAATAGCCATCTTATAAGCTTTTTTGCTAATGCCGTATGCCTGATAAATATCTTCAGGCTGACTTTTATCACCTAATGGACTAAACCCATCGTTATTATCCAAGTTATCCAATATGCGCTGCGATAACTCATCAACTTTACCGTAGCCTGGCTTATCTAACATGACGTCTACTTTGCCTTCAGCCAACACACGCTTGATATATCCCGGTAATGTTTGACCAAGTCTTACGGTGCGGAACAAGTCTTTTTGATGAAGGACAGCGCCATAACTATTATCAACAACGACGCTAAAGCCTAAGTCATTATGACGAAAAGCAAACAAGCTAACTTTATCGCCTACCGTTAAGCCTTGCGGATCTTTATCAAGAAACTTTTCTAACTTAGCCGATGCCGCCAAGCGATCACTGTTATCAAGATAAACTCTCACCATAACACGCTGACCCACTTCAACAGCGCGCTGCTGCTCACCGTAGGGTAATAACAAATCTTTAGGCATACCCCAATCAAGAAATGCGCCAATACGATTCACTTCCACAACTTTCAGTGATGCAAACTCGCCGACTTGCGCTAGCGGCGGATTGATTCCTGCTACGACAAAATCATCAGTATCAAGGTAAATAAAAACTTCTAGCTGTTCACCGAGTTTACAGCCCTGCGGAACTTCTTTTTTTGGCAGTAAAATACCACCTAGTTCACCACCATCTAGATAGACACCGAAATCCGCTTCGCGCATGACAGTGAGAGTATTCATTCGGCCTATATCTACCACGGTGTTTATCCTGTTCTAAGTCTTAAGAAGAAATGAGATTATAAA
>JAWUYS010000039.1:0-19011 GCA_034110685.1 Neptunomonas sp. | reverse complement strand
CTAGTTCACCCACAGGAAAGAGTGTTTTTTGAATCTCTTGTGAGCCTACTTGATGTAAGAAATAGCTTTGGTCTTTATTGTTATCAAGCCCTTTGAGTAGGCTTGTGTGGCCGTCACGTTCACCACGGCGCACGTAATGGCCAGTAGCGATATAATCAGCGCCTAACTCAATAGCGTATTCTAAAAAGGCTTTAAACTTGATCTCCCGGTTACATAAAATATCCGGGTTTGGCGTACGTCCTGCTTTATATTCTGCAAGAAAGTATTCAAATACATTATCCCAGTATTCTGCAGCGAAGTTGGCTTTGTGCAGCACGATATTGAGCTTATCGCACACCGCTTGTGCATCGGCGAGATCATCCATCGCCGTGCAATACTCAGAACCATCATCCTCTTCCCAGTTTTTCATGAAAAGCCCTTCTACCTGATACCCTTGTTGGATCAGTAGAACAGCAGAAACAGAAGAGTCTACGCCGCCGGACATGCCGACAATTACTTTTTGTGGGGTTGTATTACTCATTACTCACTCAACAGATAAAACAAAAACATCAGACTATAGCTGACGAACAAAATTTAAAGGAAAGCGTCGATTATCCAGATAATCATCGATGCAAGCCAGTACCATCTCACTGCGTAACGATTCTTTTTGTGTCAGTAGCTCGTCACGGCTAAACCAATGAGTGCTAATGATATCACTGTCTAGCACGTAGTCGGCATCATGTGAGACGATTTCAGCGATATAACAGAGCCGGTGATACGTCACATCGTTGGTTTTACCCTTGATGGTATATAAGCCTAATAAACCAGTAAGGCATACATGGCGGCCGGTTTCTTCAAGGGTTTCGCGAATAGCGGCGGCTTCAAAAGTTTCACCCTGTTCGACATGGCCTGCAGGTTGGTTAAATACACGTGACCCGTCACAGAACTCTTCGACCATTAAGAAACGGCCGTCTTTTTCGATAATAGTGGCAACGGTAGCGTGAGGTGTCCCGCTCAATTTACTCTACTAAATCGGCGTAACTGTCAGCATAACTATCGGTATAACTAAGGCGCACACCAAAGCATTAATGTTATAATATTTGTCACGATAACGAGGTGTTGTGATGTCAGACCAAGCAGCTAAAAATTCAATCAAAGTACAAACAGAAGATTTTTCAATAGGTGAGCTCTACGATTGGCTTAAATCAGATGATGCCAGTAGTGGTGCGGTGGTGACATTTACCGGCATAGTGCGCGAACATGTTGAAACCCAGATGCAAGAGATGTTTCTGGAGCATTACCCCGGTATGACAGAACGTGCATTAGAGCAAATAGTAGAACAAGCCCGCCAGCGTTGGCAGCTCGGTAATGTTGTTGTTATCCATAGAGTAGGGCGGCTGTCCCTGAATGATAATATTGTATTTGTCGGGGTTGCCAGTGGCCATCGTGTTAATGCTTTTGCCGCCGCGCAGTTCATCATGGATTATTTAAAGAAAGATGCGCCATTTTGGAAAAAAGAGATAAATGCAGAATCCGAGGCTTGGGTAGAGCAAAAGTCTTCAGACCTAGATGCGGCGAAGAAGTGGTGATGAGGACGAAAGAGCGATGTATTTCATAATTGACCGCTGTCGCGGCCATTACTAATTATTAAATCTTCATAGTTTCGAAGCGGCTCGTATTGCTTGAGTTTTTCCATTGTAGCCCCATGAATTGGCCGGTATTTCATCAACAACTACATAGCAAGCTTCTTGTATTGTGCCAATTTCATCTTGTAACATTTTTATTGTTTCAGAAATCATATTGGCTTTTTCTTCTGAGGTATTGGTCCCTGCTGTAACCTTAATATCTACATATGCACAAATAGGGTTTTCTGGGTTTAAGGCTACAGAGTTAATTGCCCATTGTTGTGGGCTATCTTCTTGTATATGCACCGCGGTTACTTCTTGACGTTTTCCCATAATGGTATTCATGAGTAAGGTTGTTTTTTGCTGAAGTTGACCTCTTTGTTCGTTATCTAATGTAGTACCTAGGCGTATGTTAATGTATGGCATTTTTTGTAGTCCTATTTTTTATTAATATTGTTATGCAAATGGTTGTATATACAACTATGTGTGCGAAAAAATTACTTTTCCTCCACAATGTTTTGTATTTTTCTTAGATTGGATACCGTTTGGGAAAGATCATCTTGGCCGATGATGCTACTCATCAGTTTAGATAAGTTCTTGCCTGTTTGATCTAGTTCATCATGAATTTCAATAGCTGCTTTTGTTGGATAAATCTGAATTTCTCTGCCATCTTGGGCTGTCATTTTTCGTATCAGAAACCCGCGTTTCACTAAGCTGTCTAGGAAACGGGTTACTGTAGACCGAGAAAGGCTGAGTTCTTTTGCTAATTCGCGAGGCATTAAACCTGGGTTGGCAAGAACTGCACGCAACAAAAAGGCATGAGAGGGCGACAAATCCAAAGGTTTGTACGCCTCAGTCCAAATACGGGTTACAGTTCGTGCCAAAGCATTACTGTTAAAATATAAGCATTCTTCAAACATACATATAAGGCTAATTTAATATAATTGTATATGCAACTACTATTTGTAAGTAGGTTTAACTCGAAGTGTTATCTCATCGCTCTTTTTGTTGTTGTGTTCATGTCGGATTCGCATTCAAAGAGCATTCAATCATGGGTTTAAAGCAGCTTGGTATTAGGAGGTAGACTTTCCATTTAATTCGTTGATTTTTAATCAAGTAATTTATTATTCAACTTAAAATGCATTGAAATAAGTGCTTTAGTATAGTGCTTTCTTGTGAGCAATTTATTGTCGCTATCTGTAGGTTCTTGCGCTGCTAATTTTGTTTAAGCGGCCTTTAATTCTGAGACAGAAAATAAGCAGTTACAAAACAATCATTTTTTAAGGTATATAAGAATGACAATAAACTATCAGGTCATTGATCAGCACCAATTAGCGTTTGAATACCTCGATACGCTTCAGGCATTGATGGAAAAAGTCACCAATCAAAACGCCGCGCCTTATTTGTATCCACCAGAAGATGGTTTTTTTGAACGAATACTAGGGGGTGGATTCGTTAAAGTGATAGCGCTAGATGCAGGACGGCTCGTAGGGTTTTCAGTACTAAGACTGTTGGATGCTTGGCCTAGTTACCTGAAAGAGCAATCATTACCAGCCGAACAAAGTGCAATGATTTTTTTTACTGTAGTAGACCCTGACTATCGTGGCCAAGGTATAAATAAAAATATGTCCCAACTTAGAATCGAGTCAGCACAACAAGCGGGCATTAAATATTTGATATCAACTGTCCATCCTGATAACCATCCCAGTATGCGAAGCCTTAAAGCCATCGGCATGAGGCAAATAGCTCAGAGGCCGATGTTTCAAGAGCAGTTATTACGCAACGTCATGTTTAAAGAGATTTAGGCCACAGTCGTTCTTTTGTTGTGGTCGTATTCTTGTATGTAAGCCATTGCCTTTTCTTCTATCAATGTAGGGAGTGTTAGTTTGTATCTTTTGGCTGCGCAGTAAATTACCAAATAAATTAGAGTGTCGAAGGCTTCTTGTTGGTCTACATATGAAAGTTGAGTGATGATTTGCCAAACAGTGACACTATCGGGGAACTCTAATCCGGGTAAGCCATTCACATCAAAAACTTTGAGCTGTCCTGATTCGTCTAAACGGCAGTCCATACGAGTGACATCACGTATATTTAAGGCTTTACATACAGATAACGCGAGGGCTGGAATTTGCGCCAAAATGTGTGCTTCGGTCACCATACTCATTTGCTTACTACCACCCCAGTCTTGCAGTCTATCGGTGCGGTCGAGCACTGATTCGGCCCCATTGTGATTGTCGGCTGTATAATAAGTTGATAGCAGTAGCTGCTCTTCGCCGCTATCAAATACTGCGACTGTTATATCATTGCCAGGTAAAAACTCTTCAACCATTACCGGATAGCCAAAATCCGCGCCCATTTGAGTTATTTTCGACGTTAGTGAGTTGATATCTTTAACGATGCAATCTTGGCTAATACCCACACTAGATGACAATGCATCGGGTTTAACGAATAGCGGGAAGCTCATAGAGCGGGCGACAATGATGCTATCAAGCTCAGCCAACATAGGCTCACTGATTGAGGCAAAAGCAGGAATCGGTATATTGGCCTTTTCTAAAATAGATTGGCAATTATGTTTAAGCAATACATCACTTAAGGCTTGCCTGTCTGAACCGATAAAAGGCAGATTATGTTGATTCAATACATCAGCTAACCAAAAACTATGATCGCTATTAGCCGCTTCTTTTACTTTATATGCGTTAGCCCAAATGAGACAGGGCTTTTGTTTGATTATATCAATGGCATCAAGTAGCGATTGTCGGCTATCGACTTCATACACATCGACGGTCGCACCTGCGCGTCGCAAAGAATTTAATACGGGTTGTTGGGTTTTGGGTGTTATAGCCCAGCCTAAAGGCCAAAAGCCAGTACTGTTGATGATAGTAATGTTCACTGCACGTTCCTTGATATCTATCGGTAGATCCGTTATTAAAATGTAAAATCAGTTACATTTTAGGGTGTTTGTTTTTCCAATTTGGTAAGTATGACCTTTGCCAGTGTGCAATTATGTTACACACATGTTTTGGTCGATTTTTTGTATAGCTCCCGTGTTAAATCATGACAACTGCTTTCATTCGGGCTCTGATCAGACAGAGCAAAGTGAAATTCAGTGCTTTCCTATCACTTCACGTTTACGAGCCTTTTGCAAAAGCGCGCATTATCAACAAACAGACTTATACCTAAGCTGAACCAAAATAGTGACTTTTTTAACTCACTATGATGGTTTAATATTTGAATTTAAACGTTTTTATATTTCTTGTTAGTTTTCAATATATGTTTGGTTTTTGAAGTATCGGGGGGGAACTGTGAATACAGAATTGAGTCTTGAAAGGCTTTAAAAAGGCAGGCCCGTATAAACTTATTAAAAGTCCATACAGGCCTAATTTCTAAAGTGTCATAGAGAGTGCGGCGAGTCACGTGTTACTGCTTATCGCCTCCTTCATTCTTTACTTCGTTATACCAAAGGTCATGATGTTGCTTAGCCCATGTTTCATCAACATGGCCGCTTTTCATACCTTCGAGTGCACCTTCAGTACCGGCGGTGCCGATGTAGATATGGCCGAACGAAGCGGCTATCAATAGCAGTGATACGGAGCCATGAATTAGGTTCGCAAGCTGCATTGTTTCGCGGTATTGATCAAAGTTTGGAAAGTCCATGACTAAGCCGCTGATACAAACAACAAGCCCGGCTATTGTTAGTACCCAAAACCATGCTTTTTCACCACCGTTCATGTAGCCCGCGCTAGGGTGGGCTTTGCCAACCATACCGCCGCCTTGCATAAACCATTTGATATCTGTGCTGTTAAAGAAGTTATGTTTCATCCATTTGATGATCATGACTAACAACGCGATTACAAACAGTGGCCCTAAGTAGTTGTGAGCTAACTTACAGGCTATAGCGTAGTTACCCCAAAGTGAGTCGCCTAGTGCTGCACGCAGGAAAAACTTGCCGTATAGCAGTGTTAAACCCGAAATTGCCAAGATGATAAACAGCGTGGCAACTGTCCAATGCATAGCGCGATCAAAACGTTTCCAGCGCTCAACTGTGCTACCCGTGCGAGGGGAGTCGAGTTTATTCTGGCCAACTAGGATGTAAAACAAAAGCAGCACGGCAAGCGTGCCACCCATGGCGTAGGCGCCTGCTGGTGTTACCCATTGGTTACGCCATAGCCGCCACTCTTCACCTTGCACATTAATGAGCTGGTTGGCTTCAGTGGCTTGTGATTGTGTACGTCCGGTTTCGCCTTGTTGTATAGCTCTCCAGTATTCTGGGCCAGCAAAGCTAGCGACTTTTCTTTCAGCAGGGCTGGCTACTGAGGATGAGCCTTCAGAAGAGTTGGATGCTTGTGTTAGCCCAGAGAACGACAACGTAAATGCTATTGTTAGTGCCAGCAAGGGCAGCAGTAAAGTATGAAATGGCAGTTTAAAACTGAGCCATTTGTGTGGAATCATAGATCCCCCTAATAATAAGGCGCCGGATTGTTCCGGCGCGTTAAGGGTTAAGAGCTAAGGTTTAGGCTTTAGGTTGTGTTGCATCATAAGCCAGGTCTGTTTCGTTCTGAGGTGTTGCTTGTGCCCAAGCACCATCATTGTGGCCTCGGTAAACCACACGCTCACGGAAGATATCAGACACTTCAGCTGCATCACCTGCCAGCAGTGCTTTGGTTGAGCACATTTCAGCACACATGGGCAGCTTGCCTTCAGCAATACGGTTGGATCCGTATTTTGCTTTCTCTTCTGGGCTGTTGTCCTCTTCAGGGCCACCTGCGCAGAAAGTACACTTGTCCATTTTTCCACGTTCACCAAAAGCAGCATCGCTGGGGAACTGTGGCGCTCCAAATGGGCAGGCAAACAAGCAATAACCACAGCCGATACAGCCGTCTTTATTGTGCAGCACGATGCCATCTTCAGTTTGGTAAAAAACGTCAGTAGGGCAGACGGCCATACAAGGTGCGTCCGTGCAGTGCATACACGCAACCGAGATGGATGTTTCGCCGGGCTCGCCGTCATTAATAGTGCCTACGCGGCGGCGTTGGATGCCCCATTCAACGTTGTTCTCATTTTTACAAGCGGTGACACAGCCGTTGCACTCGATGCAGCGCTTAGAGTCACAGAGGAATTTCATTTTAGCCATGATCTGTTACCCCTTATGCGGTAGCTTTGTTGATACGACACAGGGTAACTTTCGATTCCTGCATCTGAGTGACTGGGTCATAACCGTATGTGGTAGCTGTATTTGCTGCCTCACCGGTAACATAGGGAGCGGCACCTTTAGGGTATTTATCGGTGAGATCTTTACCCTGGAAGTGGCCACCGAAGTGAAATGGCATAAACACCACGCCTTCATCAACACGGCGAGTTACTAGCGCTTTAACACGAACCTTGCCGCCTTCAGCACCTTCAACCCATACATCGTCGCCATCTCGAAAGCCCATGTTGTTAGCATCAACAGGGTTTACTTCGACAAACATCTCTTGTTGAAGCTCAGCTAACCAAGGGTTCGAACGTGTCTCTTCACCACCGCCTTCATACTCTACTAAGCGGCCTGATGTGAGAATAATGGGATACTCTTTGGAGAGATCTTTGTCCTGAATCGATTTGTACAGCGTTGGTAAGCGGTACAGTGATTCTGCGTCGTCCCATGTTGGATATTTGCTGACTAGGTCACGTCGCGGCGTATAAAGTGGTTCACGATGAAGTGGAACTTTATCTGGGAAAGTCCATACCACGGCACGTGCTTTGGCATTACCGAAAGGTGAGCAACCATGTTTGATGGCTACACGCTGAATACCGCCTGATAGATCGGTTTTCCAGTTTTTGCCTTCAGCTTGGGCTTTTTCATCTGCAGTAAGGTCGTCCCACCAGCCAAGTTTTTTCAGCAGTTTATCGCTAAATTCTGGATAGCCATCTCTGATATCTGAATCTTTAGAGAATGAGTTTTCAGCGAGTAGATTTTCACCTTCACGTTCTACACCAAAGCGGGCACGGAAGGTTAATCCACCTTCAGCGACAGGCTTACTTGTATCGTACAAGATTGGCGTACCAGGGTGTCCTTGTTCTGCGGTTCCCCAGCATGGCCACGGCATACCGTAGTATTCACCAGATATTGGGCCGCCTTCGCCTTTGAGTGTATCGTAGTTGAAGGTATGCCAGTTTTTCTGGTGCAGCTTCAAACGTTCAGGACTTTGTCCTGTGTAACCGATAGTCCACATACCCTTGTTGATTTCGCGGGTAATGTCTTCGATGAGCGGTTGGCCGTTTTTAATTTCGATATTTTTGAAGAGCTCTTCACCAAAACCTAATTTGTTGGCGAACAGGTTCATGATCTCGTGATCAGGTTTTGATTCGAACAGAGGCTCAATGACTTGGTCACGCCATTGAATTGAGCGGTTCGAAGCTGTAACCGAACCGTAGGTCTCAAACTGAGTACAGGCTGGTAACAGATATACACCATCTTTGCGATCAGACATTACCGCCGCATGGGTCGGGTAAGGATCAACAATCACCAGCGTATCAAGTTTTTCGATCGCTTTTTTCATCTCAACGCCACGTGTCTGTGAGTTGACGGCGTGGCCCCAACATACCATGACACGAAGGTTATCTTTTTGGTCGATCTGCGCTTTATCTTCAAGCACACCATCAATCCAACGAGAAACAGGAATACCCTTGTTATTGATGGGCTTTAGCTTGCGATACACTTTTTGATCAAAGCGGTTTTGAAGCCATTCTAAATCGACATCCCACACTTTTGACCAGTGCTTCCAAGCGCCATCGGATAAGCCATAATAGCCTGGCAATGTATGCGATAGAATACCTAAGTCGGTAGCGCCCTGTACGTTATCATGGCCACGGAAGATGTTAGTTCCGCCACCTGATTTACCCATGTTACCTAAGGCCAACATCAAGATGCAGTATGCACGCGTGTTGTTGTTACCGGTGGTGTGCTGGGTACCACCCATGCACCAGATAATCGTACCCGGGCGGTTTTCAGCTAGCTCTTTAGCGGCGCGGCGCATTTGATCGCCTTTAACACCTGAAACATTTTCAACTTCTTCCGGCGTCCATTTGCTGACTTCTTCGCGTACTTCGTCCATGCCATATACACGCTGTTGGATGAACTGATCATCCTCCCAGCCGTTTTCAAAAATATGCCACAACAGACCCCAGACAAAGGCAACATCAGAACCTGGGCGTATACGGATATATTCATTAGCGTGAGCGGCCGTACGAGTAAAGCGCGGATCAACACAGATGATATGTGCTTTGTTGCGCTCTTTGGCGCGCAGAATATGCTGCATCGCTACGGGATGAGCTTCTGCGGGGTTGGAGCCAATAAGAATAATTGATTTAGAAAAATGGATGTCATTGAACGAGTTTGTCATCGCTCCATAACCCCAGGTGTTTGCAACACCGGCTACGGTAGTGGAGTGGCAAATACGGGCTTGATGGTCGACGTTATTCGTACCCCAAAGGGCCGCGTACTTGCGAAATAGATAAGCCTGTTCATTGCTGAATTTTGCTGAGCCCAACCAGTAAACAGAATCCGGACCAGACTCTTGGCGAACTTGCAGCATTTTGTCGCCAACTTCATCGATAGCTTGCTCCCACGAGAGCTTTTTCCATTGGCCATCTACCAGCTTCATTGGGTATTTTAAACGACGGTCACCGTGGCCATGTTCTCGTACTGCTGCACCTTTAGCGCAGTGGGCACCTAAATTAAAAGGGTGATCAAAAGCAGGTTCTTGGCCTGTCCAAATACCATTTTGGACTTCGGCATAAACTCCGCAACCCACTGAGCAATGCGTACAGATCGTACGCTTAACTTCCGTTGGTGCACCTCTGGGTGCGGTGGCGGCTTGTGCTTGTTGCATCATGCCGGGCGCCATCATGCCTGCTGTTGCTACACCACCGGCGGCAATACCAGAGTTTTGTAAGAAGCGCCGACGACTCAGGCCTAGTCCAGATGTTTTGGACGTAGCGGACGGCTGATCAGATTTTTTTGTTAGTCTCATTTTCTCAGATCCTCACCTGTTCGTATTATCAGTTACGTAATGTGTCGTAATAACTACGAACATGTTCAGTTTCCTGGTAACCAGAACTTTTAGTTTCTTCTTCTGTTTGTGTGGTTACTTCTGCATTAACGGTGCCGGCAACGGCAACAGCGCCAACGGCTGTTCCTGCTAGCCCCAGTGTTTTCAGAAACCCGCGACGCCCTGTATCAGGCTTTTCTTGCTGGCTCATAATTTATCTCCGCTCTGTAAGTCGCTTATTGGTTAAGCATCCTGTTTTTATTGTTGTCCGCTCTCACGTGCGGCAGGAGACAACTGCAGGAACCAGTTATCTTCCTGTTGCATAAAAGCGGCGCCTAACAAGCCGGCAGCGGTGTAAAACACAGCGTTATCCGCATTCTGCAAATCTGTAAAAAACTTAGTTGCCCAGCTTTGTAAATGTTGCTGCCAAAACTGGTGTTGTGTTGCATAGCCATGGCCATTAGTGATGAGTAAGCTCATTACTTCGCACAGCGCTGCAATGTGATCTTCCGGTTCTTTAACGCTGGGTTGGCGCTCAAAGCCGAGCCGATTTAAGTCTTCGCGTAGTAACACGAGAGGCTTTTCCATCAGGGAGCCTGTTAGGTACCAGCAGGCAAAAGGCATAAGTTCGCCGCGACCAACACCAATAAAAAGGTGGTGGTATTCATTATCTAGCTGTTGGGGCCGGCTATGTTTGGCGGCCAGTACTAATGTGCTCCCGCCGCGTGCCATGGGCGTGTCTTCGTCTTGATCAGGCTCAAGGCTTGCTAACCACTCGAGTAGTTCGCCGTTTGGTGCTTGGCGCAACAGCGTGGCGAGTAGGGCGTAGATGTCGGCTCTTAACTGGTCGGTTTCCTGCAGAGCAGGAGTCGCGTTAATCATATTCATGGTCTCTGACTCCTCGTTCTTACAGTTCAAGTTGCTTTTCAGGGTGCTGTGTTAGGTCGACATAAATGTCTTTGACCCGGCAGTCTTCGCACATTTTTAGTCGGTTAATAGCTGCCCCTTGGAACATGCGGTGCTCGCTAAGCTTATCGAGCATTTTTTCGACAGTACGTTTTGGTGCAAAAGGCTTACTGCACGTGATGCATTCAAAAGCTTCATCTGCATGGATCTCGATAGCTTGCTTACGTGTGTCCGATAGAAGTAGGCGTGATTCTAGGGTGATGGCATTCTCGGGGCAGGCACGTTCGCACAGGTTGCACTGCACACAGTTTTGCTCAGTAAAATTAAGCGCCGGCTTTTCCCCTCCACTGGTTAGGGCCTGCGTCGGGCAGACCGCAACACAGGACAAGCATAATGTGCAGCTTGATGAGTCGATGGTGACTTGACCAAAAGGAGAGCCCGCCGGCAGGGTGAGGTGTTCGGGTATCGCTTGAGGTGCGTGTTCAGTTAGATGATCCAAAGCCGCAAACAGAGTGTCGCGCTTGTTTTCATGTGAAGTGTGTATGGCTGTTGAAACGGCTTGCTGGGTCAATAAGTCATTCAATTGCTCTGGCAAGTCTGCACTTAACTGCTCGCGATTAATCACTTGGACTTGAGATGGGTGATAGCCCAAACCGCTTAGCATGGTTTGCGTGAGTTTTACTTCACGTTTAAGCAATGAGCGGATGGATTCAGGCACAGCGGGTGTATCTAATAGCAATATATGACTGGTGCCTGCGGCCAATGCAGCAAGCCATATTTCCTGGCCTGCGGCGGTAATCTCTTCTAGTTCAATCGGTATTATGTTGCCAGGTAGCTGTGGTAGCAGCTCAGTGACTATTTGCTGGCCTTGTTCGTGATCATGAAGTAATAGCGCCGCTTGAGTGCCGCCAGCTTCTTGGTAAGTCAGTAGAAGTTTTTGAATATAGTCTAGTAAGCGAGCCGGTTGCGGAAGAGTGTATGTGATTGCACCTGTTGGGCACGCGGTGGTACATCCTCCGGCACCGTGGCAAATGTGCGGGTCAATATTGATTATGTCTTTTATCGAACTAATAGCATTGGCTGGGCATACGTCTAAGCAGCGAGTGCATCCGATTTGCCCTCGGCTTGAGTGCGCGCAGATGTCGTTATTAATCTGAAAATAGCGTGGTTTTTCGAACTCGCCGATGTAATCAGGAAGCTGCTGTATTACTTCACTGAAGTTATCCGCATGAGGTGATATATGAAAATAACCTGCAGGTGCCAGTTCAGCATTTGCAAATAATGACTCTTTACCCAAGTTTAGAACTAAATCAAATGTAGCGCGGTTTTGAGTGAGTTTAGCAAGTTCAATCGATTGTTCTTCGTGTTGAACGATGACTTGGAACTGGCCTAAAAACCCCTTGATAGCTTCTATTTTTGTTTGGTAGGCGGGTAAGTTGGCTGCTGCGGCTAGTGCCTGTTCTAAATGCGTAGTATCGGTATTCTGTATTGCTTCGGTACACAGTAGGGTGATGCTGGCCATGTCTTGTAGCTGTTCGGCTGCAAGGCGGATCATATCTTCTGGGCCAGTAATTAGCAGGTGCCCTTGGGTGCTAAAACTCACCGTAGCAGGTGCTAAGTTATGTGGCGGCGTGACACGCGCTTGCGCAGTTTGTCGTGCCTGATTATTCAGGGGTTGCTCGTTTGTCATTTAATACCTCACCTGACCACTCACAACATGTGCAACCTTTAGCGGTTACGGACAGTCTGTCTTTGGTATCGACGGCTGTTTATTATTCATGTTGTTAGGGGTGCCAACCTGTACTCACCCGAACAGATTGAAATCACTGATATAAATAAAGCAAAAGCGAAACCAGAAAAATCTGAAAAAAGCGCCTTAAAATGGGTGTAGATCAGAGCGCTATGTTACGAATTGCTTCAGTGTGGGACATATTGTCTGCCTGCCCTGTGGCTTGTGTGTCAAATCGGCGCGCTAGCCTTCAAGGTCTGCATCGCCAAGATCATCTTCTACCTCTGCAAGTGACTCGATATCCTTATCAGTCAATGAGTTACTTACAGGTGTGTTCGCCTCTTTTGTCTGTTTTTCATTTTCTTCTGATGAGCGCTCTTCTTGCTCTTCTGATGTGAGTTCTGTTGTAAGTTCATCTTGTTTTTCATGTAGCCAGCTACGCATTTTGGCGGCAACTTCTTGTGCTAATGCAGGCATCTTGCTGAAGTCTTCGTCATAATCATTGAGGCCATCACGAATATTGAATTGCGGTAAGTTAAACAACCTGCGTAGTGCTAAATTGCGTAACTCGTCACTGACACCAGAGGAGAAAAACTGACTGAAATTAGATTCTTCACTCAGGCTTTCCAGAGAAGGCATATCCTCATCGGTGAGTGGTGGCGTTTCGGCTAACTCAAGGTTTGTCTCTGCGTTGCTTTCACCTGCACTGCTTTCATCTGTATTGCTTTTTTCTACATTACTTTCATGCGGCTGGGGAACTGCTTCAATTGATGAGTCGTCAGAGACGCTCTCGAAAAGAGTGCGGTCGTGTAACTCACTCTGTGATGCAAGGAGTGTGTCGTCCAGCTGATTGGGTTTGGTTTCTAATGCTTGCGCTGCTCGTTCTGATTTGAGGCGAGACCAGCGAGAGATAAAAGTTTTATCGTTCACTACTGCGCCCCTTGCCTCTTTTTTTCTTTTTCTTGCCTTCGTCTATAAGCTCGCCATGTATCCCTAGGTAGCTATCTACCCAACATTGCACGGCGGCAGGCATGGGTGTTTCTAATATTTGATGTTCACCGTCCATAAATGAAGCGGCTTCATCTTGGCTGGCCGTAATGTGTACGGGGGTTAATGTGCCGTCTGTTTCATCTTCATCGCAGAGCACGAAAAGGTGCGGTGATGCTGAATTTAGATTAAATCGATATGCCGTGCGCTCATCCTTATAGAGCTCTAAATCTATATTGATGTAGCTTTCTCGCTCGTCTGATTTGGGTATTAATTCCTTAATACTCCAACGTTCGGTTTCCCAGCCGCGAGTCAGCACAGATTCATGCTGTAGGGCTATTTGCATGGGCCAACGATCAATGCTTTTACTGGCGGACATCATCCGGCTCCTGTTGTAAATGTATTTAAAGCCTTAGCAAGGGATGGGCCAGCACTGTTTGGTCAGTGTTAATAGCCTATGGGGGCGCGGCTTGCAGAGCGGTAAGGTTAGTCAGCGAAAAGCCGCTAAAGGAGTAGAGTCGTCTTCAACCAGAGCACGAGTGGTAAAAAAGGGACAGTTATAAAAGTGAGTGGGACATTTTGGCCCATAGAGCGAGTGAGGCTTTAGTAAGCCATGCATGTATTTGTCTGTATTTGCTGATGTTTTGGGATGGCGGCGGGGTATTGCTCGTAAGCCGCTTGGCAGGAACAGAAATTGCAAAGTTAGTAATAACGGATGAAAACTAACGGGTATGCTAATGAGCAGTCAAAATACGCAGTTGGTATTGAGTAAGGCAGCAACGAATTTAACAGAGTCGGTTCAGGCATTAGATGAAAAGGGCGAGTTTCGTGTTGTTGAGATAGCATGTGAGCGTCCTTTAACGATATACCTCAACAAGCGCGAAATCGTCACCTTGATGACACTGGGGAGTGACCCTGAAGCACTGGTGCTCGGCTATTTACGCAATCAGGGATTCATTCTTGCCTTGGATGAGGTGCGAGCTGTTCAGGTTGATTGGGATGTTGAAGCGGCGGCTGTAGTCACTAACGGCGAGCCACCGGGGCTGGAGGAAAAGTTACAGCAGCGCACAGTAACAACCGGCTGTGGGCAGGGGACTATGTTTGGAAGTCTGATGGATAAAATTGCTGAAGTGTCGCTGCCAAAAGCTGAAATTAAACAAAGCACCGTTTACGCACTTCTTAATAATCTTAACCACCATAATGAAACCTATAAAAATGCAGGCGCAGTTCATGGTTGCGCTATTTGTGAAGGAGAACAGGTAGTTGCTTTTGTTGAAGATGTGGGGCGTCACAACGCGGTTGATACCCTAGCCGGGCGAATGTGGCTCGATGGCATTAATGAAGAGAACAAAATTTTCTATACCACAGGGCGCTTAACCTCTGAGATGGTAATTAAAGTGGCGCAGATGGGTATTCCTATATTGCTGTCGCGTTCAGGCGTTACTCAAATGGGATTAGCGTTAGCGAAGGAGCTCGGCATTATTATGTTGGCGCGCGCCAAGGGTAAGCACTTCTTATTATTTAGCGGTGAAGATTCACTGTTACTAGATGCTATACCGGAATCTAGAATCGAAGCTAAAATAAAAGTTAAGACAAAAGCAATGGAAGCTGTATCGTGAGCGAGTTACCCCCTACCTTTTTAAATGTTCGTCAATTGACTGAATATCTGCACCTCAATGAGAAAAAAATCTATGTGATGGCTGCTGAAGGGAAGATTCCTGCAACGAAGCTAACCGGAAAATGGTTGTTTCCTAAAGTGCTGGTGGATCGCTGGTTATTGGATAGCTGCCATGGTGGTTTGATGACCGACCGCCTGATTTTAGGAGGCAGTGATGATCCTTTGTTACAAGCAGCGGCCATTCGGCTTACACAGCAACTCAGGGCGCAGGCACTGTTTAGTTATACTGTAACGGGCACAACGATGGGGCTTGAATTGTTGGCGCAGGGGCATGCTGATGCCTGCGTGATTCATTGGGGGCGAGCGGAAGAAAGTGAAGTACGCCATCCCGCGTTAATCCAGCAATACAACTCATCTAAAAACTGGATACTGGTGCATCTATTTTGCCGTAGCCAAGGTTTGATTGTTCGTGCGCAAGATCAATCTCGTTTTGAAGACCCTACAGTAGCGCTAGATCGTAATACGCGCTGGGCGGTACGGCAAAAGGGAGCCGGTTCGCAGCGTTTTTTAAAGGAATGGTTGATGACTCACTCGTATCCTTTTGAGCGATTAACGGTGACTAATACAGCATATTCAGAGCGTGAGATGGTGTCTATGATTGCTCGGGGAGAAGCTGATATTGGCCCGGGTACACTCAGTGCCGCTAAGGAATTTGGTTTAGGGTTTATTCCCGTGTGTGAAGAGAGCTTTGATCTTGTGGTGCCGCGAAGTGTGTATTTTAGAAAACTTCTACAACAGCTGTTTGAGTTTATACAGGGCCCTGAGGGCGTTATGCTAGCGCATCGCTTACAAGGATATGATCTTAGTCGCAGTGGGCGATTGGTCTGGAATTCTGAGGGTGAGTAGCTAGAAATTAGGCCGTCAGAAGCTAAGCAACAAATGCTGTATTTTCTATCAGGCTTGCTCATCAGCAAGTGAGCGACGGTTGGTACGCTCTGCTGCTGTCAGTCCGTCTAGTATCCCTTCTAGTTCGCTGTCAGCAGAGATGTTGGCTTGGTGTAATAGGTACACTGAAAATACAGTGCCTTCATTAAGGACTGATGAGACTTTAATATCGCCACCATGGCGACGCACAATACCGTAACTTACGGATAAGCCAAGACCAGTACCGCTCTTTTTTGTAGTAAAGAAAGGATCAAAGATGTGTTGTAGGTTTTGCTCGCTAATCCCTAGCCCTTTATCTATTACGCTAATAATGACGCCTTTTACCTTGCCTTGCTCACTCTTTGTATCGGCATGCTCGCTATCAATGCTTTCTTGATTAGTATCATCGCTCTCAACCCAGTCACAGGTGTGTAACTGGACGCTACCGGGTTCGGTTAGCGAATGTGATGCGTTAAGAATAAGGTTAACTAAGACTTGTTGGATTTGCTGATAGTTGACTTGCACAGAGCAGCTAGCATTGTAACTTTTCTTGATGCTGACCTGTTGTTTTTCCAAGGCATGAGAAACTAAAAGTAGAGTGTCATCGATGACTTGGTTTATCTGGTGGCTTTCATAACTATCAACATAGTGGTCTGGGCGGCTGTACTGCAGCAAATTATTGATCAATGAGCGGATACGGTAGACCTGTCGAATGACCATATCGACCTCTTCTCGGGCAGGCTCAACCGCATCGCCTAATTCTGCCACTAGTAAATCCATATTACCGAGTATCACCGCCGCTGGATTATTTATTTCATGGGCTATACCGGCAGTTAGCTCGCCTAATACCGCCAATTTCTCATTATCTAATAACTTTTTCCGTGTGGTTTTTAGTAAGCGTATATGTTGTTTGAGGGCTTCTGTTCTATTGCGTAGTGAGCTAGTGCGTTTTTCGACGGTAAGCTCCAGCTGATCGTGGGCTTGCAATATTTCCTGCTCACGGCTTTCAAGTAGGTCTAGCATGGCATCAAATTGGCGGGCTAAATCCACTAATTCATCGGAGGTATTAAGTTTGCCAATTCTTGGGTGAATAGAGCCATCATCGCGAACCGCAGTAACCACGGAGTGGATGCGAGCCAGAGGGCTGATGAGCACGCGAGTACGTTGCAGTATTACAAATCCTGATATCAGCATGATTAGCCCAATTAGGCTGCCTGATTCAAACAGTGTCTTGTAATAAATCCTACTGAACGGCGCTTCTGTAAAACCGGTGTAGATCATGCCGATACGCTGGCCGGTTAAATCTATGAGAGGTTGGTAGGCGGATATATACCAATCATTCACTACAAAGGCGCTGTTAATCCAGGTTAGGCCTCTTGTCATGACGTATTTATGTACCTCTGCAGATACGCGCGTACCAATAGCGCGCTCTTGCAAAGACATCTGTCTTTTATGGCCAGAGGTATTGCTAGAGTTGCCTTCAGAGATTGCACTAGAGCTATCAGAAAAATTTTGGTTTTGCGGCACATTGGTGCTAATACGTACATCATCAAGAAAGAGTGTGACGGTACCAATACCGCCTTCTGGAAGAGTGCCAGGCCCATAAACTAGGTCGCGAATGGTATCGACTGCACGAGTGGTGTTGTTAAGGATGCTACCGGAATCGAGTATGCCGATAAGCTCACCTAATTTGTTATTAACCGGGAGTAACGTCCTGATAACCATGGCTTTATCTTCAATTAAACGATCAGTAGGGATGGCTCTGGGTGTTTCAGTTAAGGATATCTGGGCTTGTTTTTCGAGATCAAGGCTGATGAGGTCGAGCATTTTTTTATCAAGTACCGTAAGGCCTTTTAATGGCTCTCCGCGATATAGGCGGGGCAGTAATGGCGCTAGTGCGGGGTCTTTGATATCTGCAATTAGATCGGTAGAGAGAAAACGTAAAAAGTCCAGTTGGCGACCTTTGCGTGTTTCCAGCATTTGTACTTGAATAGCGCGTTGGTTATCTAGCTGAAGATTGGTACGAAACTCATAGCTACCGGCTAGCTGTGTGAGCGTATTGAGTTGCTCTTGCTGCATAATATCCAGCGTACCTTTGGCTACAGAAAGGTCTGCTCTGACTTTCATATACAGCTGCTGGTCGGTATAGCTGCTGGCCCAATAGGCGGCCATGATGACAAAACCGATGGCCGTTAATATGAGCGGCGCCAAGGTTAGTAATAATAACTTGTTACGTAACGAGCTATTAATTTTTTGCCACAGGGCCAAGATCATATGGCGGTCTCATACTCGGTTGCTGCTTGCTCTTCGCACGCCCAGCTAGTTAGTTTGCGGTCTAGGGTTTTTCTTGAAACGCCAAGTGCACGAGCCGCAGAGGATTTATTGCCGTTATGTTGTTCAAGGGTGAGCAATATATGCTGCTTTTCGACAGCGTCCATGGTCCATCCAGAAAAGTTACTGGCTGTTTTTGAGTCGCTTTGATTTTGCTCGCGGAAATATTCCGCCGGTAATTTTCCTAATAAAATACAGCGTTCAATTAGATTTTTAAGCTCGCGAATATTGCCAGGCCAATGATAGTGCTGCATCTCCTTTAAATCGTCGTGGCTAAATGGAATGGCTGCCAGTCCTAGTTCGCGGGATAACGTATTAGAAAAATGATGGATTAGCTCAGGGATATCTTCGCGGCGGTCTCTAAGTGGAGGTAAGGTAATGCTAAGAACATTGAGGCGATAATACAGATCTTCACGAAAGCGTCCTGAGGATACTTCGTCTTTTAGCTGTCGGTTGGTTGCCGCAATAATACGTACATCAATACTGATCTCTTGTTCGCTACCCACAGGACGTACCGCTTTTTCTTCTAAAGCACGCAGTAGCTTGGCTTGCATTAATAAGGGCATTTCGCCCACTTCATCAAGAAATAATGTGCCGCCATTGGCAAAGCTAAACAAGCCGTCTCGTGCTTTAACGGCGCCTGTAAAGGAGCCTTTGGTGTGCCCAAAAAGTTCGGCTTCCAATAAGTCGGGAGAGATTGCACCGCAATTAATGGGTACAAATGCGCCGCTGCGGTTACTAAACTGATGCAGCATTCTGGCGGCTAGTTCTTTACCCGTACCGGATTCACCTTCGATCATGACAGCAGAAGGGGTCGGCGCTACGCGATGAATAACTTCTTGTACTTGGCGTATAGAGGGGCTGTTTCCCATCATATTAGTGATC
>JAWUYS010000038.1:0-19746 GCA_034110685.1 Neptunomonas sp. | reverse complement strand
CCCATCAGACCAATTACAACTATCAAACCGGTAATTGACTACCGGAGATGGCAGCTCACAGCGACGCTCCGTACCATCATAGTTTTTACCGGCTGTTTGGTTTACATAAATTGCTGATACTTGCGCTGAATTAAGCTCACTTTCAAAAATCGTTGGTTCATCAATCCAACCATCCCAATCCTGGGAGATATCAAATCCACCACCAAAAGAATCCTGCTCTTGACCAATAATCACACTACCTGGCGACAATCGAAGTGCACCGGTTGCTACACTGTATTTACACCCTTGCAATGCCCCATCAATATATAAACAATTCTTATCAGCTTTACGTGTGTAAACAAAATGATGCCACTGATCTCTATTAGAAGTACTTGCAAAGTTAAGTATTGAAAATCCATTGCGACTACCGAAAGTGTCACTTTTAATAAAAGGCTGAAAATACCCACTACCAAAAAACATTAACAACAGTTCATTTGAATGATCTGGACCAAAACCAGAAAGCAAAGCCTGATTTCCAGTTTCTGAAGATTTACCCCATACAGAAAATGAGAATTCATTTAAGCCATTAAAAGCAGCGGAATCTAACGAAATATAATCAGTAGTCACGGTACCTTTAATCGATAAATCTATTGCTCGACACACCACCCCATTAATGCTTGTATTCATAGATTCACTAGCAGCACCATGAAACCCATTACCACTGTAATCTTTAATTTCATCAGCAGAAGCAGACCATGCCATTTCATCAAGGCGCCACTCTGCTCTGGGAGCAGGCAATACAGTCGTACAGGCCGGCTGATAACTAATATTGATATCATCAATATACATACCAATCACAGCTCTGTTACCTGATGCTAAAAAGCGAATTTGTGTATTGCTGCTAGCGTAAGCAGAAATATCAAAAGAAGCGGACACAGCCGATGTATTACTCCTATCGATATAGTAGCTTTGTAAGTTGGTCCAGCTACTGCCACCATTATTAGAAACCGAGAGTACTACGGTCTGATTACCTTGATTAGCTCCTCTACGATAGACAAATGATAGCGTTGCACTAGTGGCCCCACTTAAATCAGCCTCCCTATAAACACCCCGATTGCTAAAGGTTAGCGCACTACTGCCGGATGGAACACCTAAACGCAAGCAGTTCCCGCTACTACATAGATCACTACGTACTCTGGCAATACCTGCGCTAACACCATCAGATTCACCGACCTCAGCCCAGCTCCCGGTCCAATTTGTACTACCACTATTTTGGTTGTAAGAAATACTAGAAAAGCCGTCTCCTACACTTTGTGCAGAACAACTGCTAGTCGTTGCCACCCACGTTGCTGAAAAACCACGATCAACAACAGAGCCATCACTTGTGAAACGAACCAACATAGCCCCAGAACTCGCAGTATACGTCCCTGCGGTTGAACCACTTAAGCCCGCTATCTGAGGAGAGAACGTACTGGTACCGTCATATAAATAGATATTGTCGTAACCGCTCTCAAGAGCAAAATCAGAAAACGTAAGTGTTACGCTAGAAGCACCTGCAGGCTGAATCAAAAAAGAGCAATCTTCTCGGTTAGCATATTGACCACCACTACCTCCCGAATCAAACAAACTGCCTGACGCCGCTGACGTAGAAACCGAAGAACACATGTTTTCAGCATTCGCGCTTAACGAGAAAAAAACTAGAGAACTGAGGAGGCTCCAAATGAGACTTTTCATGAACTGCACACTTACTCCATTTTTGTTGCCTAAAAGGCAAAATATCGACGCGAATGGCCGAATCTCAAAGATGTGAACAAGTATAGATGAAGGATGTGATTTTTGGAGCGGGAAACGAGATTCGAACTCGCGACCCCGACCTTGGCAAGGTCGTGCTCTACCAACTGAGCTATTCCCGCTGATGCTTTCTGTTAAGAAAGTTGGTGGCGTCCCATAGGGGGTTCGAACCCCTGTTACCGCCGTGAAAGGGCGGTGTCCTAGACCACTAGACGAATGGGACATATCATAAGTACTTTTTAGAAAAAGCACTATTGAAACTTTTACTTACAAATTTGGAGCGGGAAACGAGATTCGAACTCGCGACCCCGACCTTGGCAAGGTCGTGCTCTACCAACTGAGCTATTCCCGCAACATTACTTTAGCTATATTAACGACTAAAATAATTGGCGTCCCATAGGGGGTTCGAACCCCTGTTACCGCCGTGAAAGGGCGGTGTCCTAGACCACTAGACGAATGGGACGCTAAAACACTCAAAGCTTTACCTCAAATGCGGGGCGTATATTATGCTTGAGATAAGATTACGTCAAGCATTATTTTTAAATGATTTTCCTATAAAATCAATTACTTCATTATTTGAGAAATAACGTACTTATGTCTTCGACTGGAACAGCTATTATCATCGTCATCGTGATTGGTGTTTTGATAGGCGTCGCTATTATTATTCAAAGCATAGAAAATCAACGACAACAAAAGCGTACACGCATGCAAGCCATTCGTAACAACATACGCAACGTTGAACAGCTCTATGACACCCTTCCTAGCCGCTTGATACCAGAGCCTCTCAATCATCTTGTCAGCCAGCGCCTTAAGGCTCAATGGAAGAACTTTTTGCTGCTAGATAACAGTGCTGCTTCACAAAAAGCAGCTAATACAAGCCTTCTAAAATTATCAGACTTTTCATCTGATAATACTTATCCAGCAGGCTCGCTAACGCTATTGAATGATAAAAGCGAAGCACAAAAAGCAATGCTAGCTGCCCGAGAATTATCTCAATGGCTGCAAGCTCTAAAAAAAAGCAGCATTCCAACGCAAATTATTAACGATCTTCTCTCACATCTTCAGTACTGCCATGCTCAAGCCAGCATAGATTGCATGATATTTGATGCCATAGTGTGTGAGCAGATGAAAGGGGCAAAGGTGTCTATTCATCAGTATAAAAACTGCCTGAACTCATTAGAAAATATGCACTACTCCCAGAAATATGACAGACAAGTGTTCGAGCTAAGCAGTCATATTGAAGCACTATCGAATCAAGCGGATGAAACTGACTAATGGCAACTTAATAACCACTGCGGAGTAAATAAGGCACTAGCGCACACAAAGGGATTTCCCTTATTATAATCCTCTATTGTCCATATTTTGCTTAATTAAGGAACGCGTTTATGAAGCCAGTACTCTATGGAGCTCCGTTATCACCTTTCGTGCGTAAAGTTAGATTATTACTTGATTTTAAAGGAGTTGATTACGATTCAAAGATGATCGTGCCTTACGCCACACCCGAAGGGTATGAAGCACTCAATCCTCTGAAAAGAGTCCCTGCACTTGTTTTGGGAGAAGACACGCTAGCAGACTCTGCCGTTATCGCTCATTTTTTGGATGCTCATTATCCAGAGAAAAAGCTAATACCCGATAATCTTTTACTGAAAGCTCGCAGCGAATGGCTTGAAAAGTACGCAGATTACGAACTATCAACTCATACAACCTTTACCGTATTTAGCCAAAGAATTTTAAACCGTATGGCAGGCAAACAACCTAACGAAGAGGTTGTTCAAAAAGCCATCCACGAAAAGCTACCGCCCCTCTTTGACTATTTAGAGTCACAACTTAACGGCCTATATTTCATTGCAGATGAATTAACTCTTGCCGATATTAGCGTAGCCAGCCAGCTAATCTCTTATGAACATGCCAGCGAAACTGTGCCTGATGACAAATGGCCAAAACTTGCACAGTTCTATCAGCACTTTAAACAACAAACGATTGTTGAGCAGGTTTTGTCATCCGAAAAAGCCATGCTTAAGAAAATACTAGGTGGTTAGCACAAGCATCGATAAAAAGACGAGTCATCCTCTATTGTGTGGCTGACTCGCTGATATCTCGCCTATCTATTAATTACAGCATCTACCAAATGCCAATAAACTGTATATTCCTTAACAACACGCTTACTAACGATAGGTCCACTCAATATTGACAACCTGACCGCTTTTAACATCAATAAACCATTTACGGCCATCAAAGCGATAAACCATGCGGGTTACTGAGCAGGTACGTCCAGACCCACATCGAGTTTTAGCTTTGTATTTAGCAATAGGTTTGCCGAGATTTTCGTAGACTTTGGACAACTCATCCCCAGAGGATAATAGCTGCCCATTAGATAACCGCAAAGCAGATGCCTGACTACTAACAAGCAACGCGAGTAAAACAAGTAATTTACGCATAAACACTCCATCTTCCTTGATGTAAGGCGTTCAATATAGTCAGGTCACTTGAGCCTAACTGGTTTTTTCTTCACTCCATAAGCTAGAAGAGATAGCTACTTTAAGATAGTGCAGGCCGCTCTTTAATGCCAACAGACGACACTTCAGCCTTTTCTTTTTTCCATTCACGA
The DNA here is from genome assembly GCA_034110685.1 of Neptunomonas sp. GTDB lineage: Bacteria > Pseudomonadota > Gammaproteobacteria > Pseudomonadales > Balneatricaceae > Neptunomonas. Next base: position 15,368 of record JAWUYS010000038.1, on the reverse strand, counting down.
TCAACCACTGCATCTGTCAACGCAGCACCGGCCCACATAGACGCTAAAGCCACCCAAGCGGTAATTGAAAAAGCGGATCCTCCAGTCAATCCCGCACCTACAGCACAGCCGCCAGCTAACATCCCCCCCATCCCCATAAAAGACGCGCCTACAATATAACGAATCATGCTGCGGCCTTCTTGGAATCCCTGTAATTTTAGCTCACGAGACAAAAAAGCTGCTAAAAATGACCCTAAAAACACACCAGGAACCAGGCCAACATCAAAATCCAATGCCACATTATCAGGTGTTAATAAATACATAAGCGTATCGGCAGAGGGGCCAGTAAAAGTCATGCTTTCAACTTGAGTGGGATCAAACGTTTGATAGGATAAATGATAAGTGAACCACCAGCCTCCTACGACCATTGCTCCTACACCCACCGAGCCAATCCATGCCCATGGGGTTAGTTTATTTTTTATACCGTAAAAAATAGCAACGATCATGCACACCACACCTAAATAGATACCGGTATATGACCCCCACCCTAAAAAAGAAATAAGCTCCAAACCTCCATCATTATGCAGCAGCCACGCCCCAGCAATGCTATCCCGCACCGGTGCCAAGACTCCTTTTAACGACGCTTGCGCCACTGCTGCAAACAATAAACCTGAGAATAGCGCCCTTAAGTTTCCTGTAGCTGCTAGTACTAAAAGCCGAGACCCGCACCCTCGAGCTAAAATCATACCAGCGCCAAATAACAAACCACCTACAATAGCACCCGACAGGCTTCCATAACTGGCCAGCATTCTAGAGTCAGTGATATCCAGCTCACCTAGGGTAATAAGAATCTGTGTTCCCCCTACAGCAGCTGAGAACGTCAGTAACCAAATAGCCACTTTTTTACCTATGGTCCCCCGGGCAAACTCGACCACGGCAGCTCGTAAGCAAAACTGACTTCTTTGCGCGAACACGCCAAACATACAACCCAATAGCAAGCCTCCAAAAGCATTGGTACCGGATTCGCCTAACCAAGAGATAAGAAACTCAAAATCCATCATCACACCCAACGAAGCTAAGCATTAGGAATTTATATATAACAATAACTTATATAAAATTTCGCTTATAAAAAAGACCTCCCATAATTCGAGAAGCCTTATATTAGGCAACTATAATAGAGTTTTCTCCGCTATTTAGCGTTGCCACAGATCAAAAAATAACCAATATAGGTAATGTAGAAAACTAGTCCTCTACCCTCTCTAAAGGCACAACAACTCGCAAACTGACGCCATCATCGGATAAAATTGATAATTTAGCCCCGATATACTCACACCGCTCTTTTATTCCTAGCAAGCCAAACCCTGTATGCTCTTTCTTATACTGCTGGGACTCATCCAATCCCTGCCCATTGTCGATGATACTCAGTAGTATTTGATTGTCATCGCTGTATAAAGAAATAGAGACCTCCGTAGCCAAGGCGTGCTTCATAATATTGGTCAACGCTTCCTGAACAATTCGATATAAATGAATATCAGTGCCTGGCGGCATTTTTATTTCATCAATATCAAGCGCTACTTTAACGCCAGTCTGTCGTAAGCTATTCAACGTAGGGATCTGCTGTATAGACTGGCTCAAACCTAATGTATCTAGCTCTACGGGCCTGAGTGACATAATCCGATCATAAACCGTAGAATACATATCTGAGACTAGCTGCTTAATTTTGGAGCTGTGGTCTAACAATGGACTGTTAAGTGGAATCTGGTGCTCAAGCAATACAGTCTCAACTCTAACCGCAGTCAGCAACTGACCTAGCTCATCATGCAACTCCTGCGCTAGATGACTTCTTTCTTGTTCTTGACTCTGAATTAACTGATATAAAATAGTGCGCTTTTCCTGCAGCGTTGTCTCAAGCTTTGCATTGGTATCCTTAAGTTCAAAACGACGCTCAAATAGCTCTTTTACTATAAGGTCTATCTCTTCTCCAATCCGGTTAAATTCATGAATGCCACCTTCATCCCAGCCTACATCTTTGCCTTTATTAGCTAAGTCACGAATATAAAGAATTAATTTTTGGAGCTGCTTATCAAGAGCTAGCGATAGTAGAAAAGCCACAGCAGCACTCACCAACAAACCGATGAGTGCCCCGCTACCCAATAACTTGATAAATTGGATAGCAAGAGAACGTGTATCTTGTTGTGAAGCGGTTAACTCTAATTCTAAACCTTCACCAAACTGCCCAAAATCTTCGGTGTACTTCTCTCGCGTATTATCTTCTAACCATTTCTTTTCATTAACCGTTAAAGCCTTCCCTAAAGGCCTATATGAATTGATAACGGCACCCGAAAGCGTCAGCTGAGCACTATCAAGATCAACCACCGACCGGTTAACCAACTGACTTAATAGTAAGGTGTTACTTGATAGTTTAATGCCACCAATCATCCGACCAATAACTTTTTGCTCGCCATTAGTCACCAAGTAATCTTTAGCCAGCAATACCTGCGGCCCGTTACGATAGATATTCCACTCCTGAGTCATTACCCGTGTATAGCTTTGATAAAGATCACGACAAATTTCAGTCCCGATATTGATTAAGCGACTTTTAATCAAATAGCACTGCTTACTGTCTAATGAACTCAATATAATGAACTGATAACGCTGCATAGATGAAGGGCGCTCTCCCTCCATTATGAGCTGGCGTAACTCAATCTCCCCTCTCTCCTCCATAGCCACCTGCAGCTCAGGCATTGACTTTAAATTATGTAGTTCTTGATCAATTAAACGCAGATAGGTATTAAGTTCGTGGCGAATAGCACCCGCACTTTGTGATAAAGATGCCAGCGTCTCTTCTTTTAGGACCTTCTCAGTTGCATGGTAAGCATTGAAAGCAAAGACAGAAAGAAAGCCTGATAACGTAATTAAGAAGAGTAAAAAAGTGAGTGTGCGAAACCGTAAAATCATCTACGCACGTCTCCAGAATAAATAAAAGCTTCCTTGATATATCGATTAATCAAACCTACATCCATACCCTGTGTAAGCACTCTAAAATCACCTGCATAAACATTAGGCATTGGCTGATCCAACATATCTAACCTTATCGCTTCAGCCATGGCTATACCATTTTGGTCGTTCACACGCATGAGCACTACGTCTAATAAACCTTCTTGAAAAGCATCTAACTCAGCTTGACCTCCCCCCCAGCCGTTAATCGCCACATCGGATCGCTGCAACTCTTTGAGTGCATCCACCGCACCTAACGCAGCATCCGTTGCGCATACATAAATATATTTAAGCTCAGGGTTATCCTTAAGCATAAGTAGCGTTGAACGCTTAGCTTGCGCTCTACTTTGCGTGTAATAGCTCGCTTTAAGCTTATGATAGTTGCCTATTTTCCGCTCAAAAGTTAGCCCTCGCTGATCACTGACGACACCCTTTCCCCAAAAAATAATGCCATACTCACTACCCTCAGAAAAACGCTGTTTAAAGTATCTTGCTAATTTACCTGCACCCTCCACATGATCAAACCCTATATATATCAACGGCTGAATGTCGTACCAATCAGCTATAGGCCGGGTCAAATTTTGTATAATAAGCTTAGGCTCTTTTCTCTGCAGTAAGGCTTCTACCATCCGCTGCTGACGGAGTGAGTTAATGGTATAAATTAAGTAGTCGGGCTCATGCTCCAGCATTTCAAGAATGTGCGCTTCTTGAAGATCCTGTTGAATATGTGGTTGGGAAAAGCGAATATCAAGGTTATATAAAATGCCTAAGTCATCAAGCCTGCCTCTAAGTGCAGATAAGCTACGCTGCCAATAATCAGATGCCTGCAGCCCTGGATAAACAACTGCAATTTTGACCTCTTCTTTCTGTTTTACAATAGGGAGTAAATACACTTGGTCGATGAGGTATTTAAACTCATTGCGAGCCCCCTCATGTACATCCGCTTTGGCACTTGCGGATAGACCCATAAAACATATAAAAAGAAGATATATGAACCCTCTTTTATAACCAGCACCCTTACTAACCTCTGGCTTTAAATCCATATTAAGCCCTACCCATCATTGTTTATATAATGAAGAATAGAGCAGATACAGAGAATTTTCAGTGCATTATGAAAATTTAATATAACAAAGGAAACTGCTGCTTAAGCCTATCTAGGTCCTCGGGTCGATCAACATCCCACAAGCAAGCAGGTTCGCACCACTTTACACTTAGCTGCCTTAACTTATCTCGGGTTTGCTGCATGACTCTTTCAGTGCCCCACTCTACACTCGAAAATACATTACTGAGTGCCTCATGATTTTTTTTAAAGCCCACCAGCGTATAGCCACCATCATCAGCAGGTAAAAAAACGGCATCATTACTCTCAAGTACGCAGGCACACTCTTCTATCAGTGCGGCATCTATGGCTGGGCAATCGCTGCCTATTAGCAATGCACCTTTATCATTGTTCAGCAAAACACTGGTGAGCGCATTTTTCATCCGCTCACCCAGGTCTACGCCTTCCTGAAGTTTATGCACCAAAGGATAACGAGCCAACAAGTCATCAATAAAAGGGTGGGCGCTACCCTCAGGCGTGAAGAGGTAAATAGGAAAGCAGGCCGACTCCATTGCCCGTTGAACTGTGTGCTCCAATAAGCGCGAATGCAATTGTGCCGCGCCTTCAGCCCCTAGCGCAGGTATTAAACGTGTTTTGGCCACTCCAGCGACTGGCGCCTTAGCGAAAATAATTAAAGCTGTACTCATTTACTTTGTTTCTCTACTTGATAACCATAACGCTTCGCAAGCTTTTCAGGCGCTTCCCCACACCAATATGCCCACCTTAGCGACCACATTAACCAAATCGTTTTAAAAGCTCCCTTCTCTTCCCATCGACGGCCAGACGTCTTTACCTTTTGCTTAATACAGTACGGTCTTTTTTCTTGAAGAAGCCTTCTGGAAATCTCAATATCTTCCATCAATGGCTGATCAGGAAAGCCTCCCACTTTATCGAACAGCGAGCGGCTAATAAACATCCCCTGATCACCAGTAGCTATGCCGGTTATTCTGGAGCGAGCGTTCATAAAAAACGCAACAACGGGCAGCATCCAATGCGCTCCCTCAATAGTTACATCAAAGCGCCCCCAAAAATCAGAAGTATTACGATTAACCAGTAATAGTCCCATCAGATCAGCGGGCACTTCAGTATCTAAATGTAAGAAAAAAAGCAGCTCAGCTGATGCAACCTGGGCTCCCGTATTCATCTGCATGGCCCGGCCAGCCGGTGACTCTACAAGCTTATCAACCCATGGGCGAGCTAGTTTTACACTGTCATCTAGGCTCTCGCCATCAACGATAATAAGCTCACACCGTGAGCGAAAATGTTGTAACGATTGTAGCTTCGAAACAATAATGTCTGATTCATTCAACATGGGAATAATAATCGAGACTTCAGGCTTTGCTGGCACTTTCATCAACACACCTAACGAGTTGAGCGCCGCTTTTGCAAAGGCAGCTTAAGTAATGCTAAAAAGCCTAGAGCGGGCTGCTGTCGATGCTCAGATAAACCTAATTGCATTTGCTGATGATTATCTTTGGGCTCAACTGTGTAGGTTGAAAAGAGGCGATCCCAAATAGACAGAAAAAAGCCATAGTTACTGTCCGTTTCTTCTTGATAGACAGAATGATGGATACGATGCATATCGGGAGTGCAGATAACCCAGCGAAGGGCGCTGTCTAGCCTCGACGGTAAACGGATATTGGCATGCGTAAAAATTGCTGATGCATTGAGTACAACTTCAAACGTAATAACAACCAAGGGATCAATTCCCAATATTACGATTATTAGGGCTTTATAGATCAGAGATAATACGATCTCTACCGGATGAAACCGCAAAGCAGAAGTAACGTCTAGATCGAGATCTGTATGATGTACTTGATGAAGACGCCACAGAACAGACCACTTATGTGTAATCCAATGCTGGCACCAAATAGCCATATCCAGCAGTAAAAATCCAACTACCGACGCGATAATCGTCGGTAGTTGCAACCAATAAAACAGGCCTATTTGTTCCTGCTGGGCCCACACGGCAGTGGTCACCGCAATAGCCCCTACCGTCATACGCACAATGAAGGTGTTCATCAAAATAATAGCTAAATTTATACGCCAGCGTGTCAGTCTAGATTCTCTCCAAGCGCGCTTTGGGCGTAACCATTCAATACCGGCACACACTATAAAAGCACCCAGAAAAAAAACTAGCCTAAAAGTAGCTTCCTCTTGCACGTTTAGCTCCTACGCCATGCATGAAAACGAGCCAGCCATACCATAATTTTTGGTGATACATGCGCTCGCTTCCACTCACCAGCGGCATATTTATTAGCCTCTGAAAAAGTGGGATAAGTATGGATGGTTCCCAGCAGTTTATTCATACCTAAACCGTATTTCATCGCCAAGACAAACTCAGCCAATAACTCAGCACTGTGCTTACCAACAATGGTTACACCTAAGATTTTATCTTTACCAGCAACCGTTATTACTTTAACAAAGCCGTGATCATCACCGTCAGCAATAGCACGGTCAAGATCATCAATGCCATAACGTGTCACTTCATAAGCTAGACCTTGCGCCTTCGCTTCACTTTCGCTCAAACCAACACGTGCCACTTCAGGATCAGTAAACGTCACCCACGGGATAACGCGGTAGTCCACTTTAAAGCGTTTAAAACCACTAAACAGTGCGTTAACTGCTGCGAACCATGCTTGATGTGCTGCAACGTGGGTAAACTGAAAAGGCCCAGTAACATCGCCACACACGTATACATTTGGAAAGCGTGTTTGCATGAAGCCATTACAATCCAGCGTCCCGTTTTCACGTGTTTCTATTCCAAGAGTTTCGAGTCCAAACCCGCTGGTATTCGCTTCTCGACCGAGTGCTAACAACAACTTATCAAATGGAAGCTCAACAATTTCTCCCGCGTGCTCCACAAGCAGGTAAGCCTGCCCCTCTCGTACTACCACTTCTTTAGCCGTACTAGACAAGTGAAGATCAATACCTTCATCCGAAAATTGTTGCTCGACTAACACCTGAGCATCCTCATCTTCTCTTGGCATCAAGTGAGGTGCTCGCTGCACAATACTCACTTCGCTACCTAATCGGGAAAATGCTTGGGATAACTCACACCCTATTGGCCCACCGCCTAACACTATAAAACGCTTCGGTAATTCATTTAGCTCCCACAAGGTATCAGACGTCAGATAATCGACTTGATCCAGTCCTGGGATATTAGGAACGCGTGGACGCGCACCCGTAGCAATGATGACGGATTTTGCAGATAAGGTTTGCTGTTCGCCGTTCTCTTTTGTGACCGACACTTCCCAAGGAGAAACAATACTGGCGGTCCCTTGAATAACATCAACACCTAAGTTGGTATAACGCTCGACGGAATCATGCGGCTCTATCTGTTCGATAACATTCTTAACACGCCCCATAACTGCGGCGAAATCAACTTGCGGCTCAACCGACTGAATTCCAAACTGATCAGCTTGACGCATCTCGTACGCTTGTCGGGCCGAGCGAATTATTGCTTTAGAAGGTACACAGCCTGTATTCAAGCAATCGCCACCCATCTGGTGCTTTTCAATGAGCGTTACTTTTGCCTTCACCGCCGCCGCAATATAAGCACTCACTAATCCGCCACTACCCGCGCCGATTACAATCAGATTAGTATCGAATTTTTTCGGTTTATTCCAGCCTTCATAAACCTTACGAGCTTGAACAAGTTCTACAATTTTTCTCGCAATGAGAGGGAATATTCCCAACAAAGCAAATGCACCAATAATCTCAAACGTCAAAATACCCGATAAAGAATCAATTTTAGCCAATTGTGTACCGGCATTAACGAACACTAAAGTACCCGCTAACATTCCTAACTGACTCACCCACCAAAATGTTTTGGCAGGCATTCGTGTAAGCCCCATTAACAAGTTGATCATAAAGAAAGGGAAAATAGGAATCAGACGTAAAGTAAACAGGTAAAAAGGACCGTCTTTTTCAACACCCTCATCAATCGGTGCGATAGAGGAAGCAAACTTACTGCGCACCCAATCACTGATTAAATAGCGAGAAGCTAGCATCGCCAAGGTAGCCCCTAACGTTGAAGCAAAAGAGATCAGTATGCCTCCCCATAGCAACCCAAAAAGTGCTCCGCCGGCCAGCGTCATAATAACGGCACCGGGAATCGACAACGCAGTAACCAAAACATAAATAAGGAAAAATGTAACACTAGCACCAACAGGGTTCAGGTCTCGCCAAGATGACAATTCTGCCTGTTGAAATTTAAGATTTTCCAGCGTCAACAACGAAAAACCGCCGGACTGCCAAGTTATCAGCAACGCAACAATAATGACTAATACGACTAACAAACGCTTCATCGGTTACTCCCGATAATAATTATTTAGGCTAGAGCCTTACCTAGCAATACTGTTTCAGTAGGCTCAACGCTCTTAACTAGAGACTTAATGAAAATATACAGAATTAACTCAGCGCACCACCACAGCTTGACCCTTGACCCGCTGTACAACCGTAGCAATGGTCTCCAATCCGTATTGCACTTTCTTGTAGTCCTTCTTCGAGCAAAGCGCCTAAGTGAACAGGCTCACGGCTACTACCTAAAGGCATTTTTAGCTGTTGATTAAAATCACAGTCATGCACAAAGCCTTGCCAATCGACCGAAATCAATGAGCGGCACATGAGACTTTCTAACGTTGCTTCATTAAAAGAAGCGCGTAATAGATCCATATAAGGAATAAAGGTCTTTTTAGAAATGAGCATACTGCCAAAACGTTGAATAGGCATATTGGCTAAGGTGAACAGATTAGAAAACTGCACGCCATAACGCGCGTTTAGTTCAAATTTATAAGATGCTTGCAAAGCTTCCTGCTCCGGCGGCAAAACAGGACCTTGCGGGTTATAAACAAGGTTTAGCACTTTGCCTGAATTTTCCTGTGCATATCCAAGCTTGTTGAGTTTTGTCAGCCCTTCAATACTTGCTAAGAAAACGCCATCGCCTCGTTGAGCGTCAACATTATCTTCTAAATAGCAAGGCAGTGATGCCACCACTTCGACATCATGTTCAGCTAAAAACTCCGCAAAATCCTCATAACCTGGTTCACAAAGAATTGTCAGGTTACAACGATCTATAACCTTGACTCCTAACTTACGTGCTTCAATAACTAAGCGTTTAAAATGCTGATTCATCTCTGGCGCGCCACCCGTTAAATCGAGTGTAGTGATGCCGTACTTTTCAATAAAGTCCAACATCAACTGCATCGTTTCCCAGTCCATCTCTTCAGTACGTTTTGGGCTAGCCGCCACATGACAATGGAGACAAGATTGATTACAGCGATAGCCCAGATTTGCCTGTAACGTATCTAATTGAGTACGTTTTATGGCAGGAAAATCTGTCTGAATCAGGTGAGGCAACATTTCATGCATATAAGGTTCTCTTTTACTTTTTGATTTATTAAGGTTAGTCGAATGAAATGCCTAAACCTTACATTTCTTTTAAAGAATATTTTATCTATTAAAAAACAACGAAGAGTATCGTGACACCACAAGCTGAAACGAAAATGAAATTTAAATTTTTTGAGGTAATTTAAATGAGATAAGCCACGCTAAAAACAGGAATAGTGACGATATCCATAAACACGCCTCCAATCCGTAGAGCTGATACACGCCCCCTGAAAGCAAAGTGCCCACCAGCCGCCCCATTGCATTTGCCATGTAGTAAAAACCTACATCCAGCGAAACGCCGTTTTCTTTGGCATAACTAACGATAAGATAACTGTGCAATGACGAATTCACGGCAAAAAAAGCACCAAACAGCATCAACCCACCAATCAAACAGGGTTGTAGCCATTCACTCGCAAACGCCACATCCATATTCGCGCCAAGAATAATAGCCATCAATGCAGGAATCATTATAAGTGGAAACAACCAAGCGACGGCCACCCGCCCATCCGGCAATGTCCCAGATCGCTTGCCTGTCACATAAGGAGCTAGCGACTGAATAACACCATAGCCAATCACCCAACAAGCCATAAAAGCACCAACCGACCAATGATCCCAACCTAGCGTCTCAGCAAAAAACACAGGAATCGCCACTACAAACCATACATCTCTGGCTGCAAAAAGAAATAATCTCGCAGCCGACAAAACGTTTACTGCTCTGCTTTTGGAAAAAATCTCTTTAAACTTCGGCTTAGTTTTCGTTTTACCTAATGATTTCTTCAGGCATAAAATCGATATCATCCAGACAATAAATAAACCAACAGCCATCATCAAAACAGATGAAGTAAAACCAAACAGTGTTAGCAATACACCACCCAGAAAAAAACCCACGCCTTTCAGGGTGTTTTTAGATCCAGTTAACAACGCTACCCATTGATATAGCTTGCCCTGAGCATCCTCAGGAACGAGCAACTTAATAGCGCTCTTGGCGCTCATTTTATTGAGATCTTTCGCTATACCCGATAATGCCTGCGCGGCCATCACCCACGCAACCGTTAACCACGCAGAAGGAGCCGCTAACATAATAAGCGCCCCTACTTGCAGTACCAGTCCAATATTCATTGTCTTATTCAAACCAAGGCGAGCGCCCAACCAGCCACCGACTAGGTTAGTTATCACACCAAACACTTCATAGAAGAGGAATAAAAACGCGATATCTAATGGGGAATAACCCAAAGCATGAAAATGGAGCACTACCAGCATGCGTAGCGCCCCATCAGTCAATGTAAAAGCCCAGTAGTTAGCAGTAATGAGTAAGTACTGGCGAATCTCAGAAGAGATTGATGTAAACATGGAGTGATTACTGCTGATCAATCAACCCGACCTTTTTGACCAATTCAGCCGTCCGGTTCGCGTAACCCCACTCATTGTCATACCAGATGTACACTTTTACCTGCGTACCATTCACCACCATAGTTGATAAGGCATCAATAATACCTGAGCGAGGATCTGTCTTGTAATCAATAGAAACGAGTGGACGCTCTTCATAACCAAGAATCCCTTGTAGTTCCCCTTCTGCAGCCTCCTTAAACAGTTGGTTCACTTCTGCTTCTGTGGTTGTTTTCTCAACTTCAAAAACACAGTCAGTTAGAGAGGCATTGGCCAGTGGTACGCGAACAGCATGGCCATTTAAGCGGCCTTTTAGCTCAGGAAAAATGTGAGTGATTGCCGTTGCCGAACCCGTCGTCGTTGGAATCAAGCTCATTCCACAGGCACGCGCTCTACGTAAATCTTTATGCGGCGCATCCAAAATAGTTTGCGTATTTGTGACATCATGAATGGTGGTCATCGAACCATGACGAATTTTTAGATTTTCATGAATCACTTTAACTACAGGAGCCAAACAGTTAGTCGTGCATGATGCTGCCGTCACAATATCGTGGAGTTCAGGGTCGTAAAGATGGTCATTCACACCGAGCACTACATTAAGTACACCCTCCTCTTTAACAGGAGCGCTCACCACCACACGCTTTATTCCTTGATCTAAATATCCCTGTAACAGCGCTTTGGTTTTCATTTTACCTGACGCTTCAATAACGATATCGCAGCCTGACCAGTCAGTATCAGCAATAGCCCGGTTATGGCTCACGGTTAAAGACTTATTACCGACAAAGATCCGATAACCTTCGGCTCTTGCATCATGCTGCCAGCGCCCATGTACAGAATCAAAATTTAGTAAGTGAGCAAGCGTAGGCGCATCTCCACCTGGATCATTAATATGCACGAACTCAATTTCAGGCCAGTCCCATGCTGCACGCATTGCCAAGCGACCAATACGCCCAAAACCATTGATACCCACTTTAATCGTCATTTTATAATCCTTAATACTTTTCTACAGAGCGCTTATACACGCGATTATGCGATCGCTAACCAAGCTTCAATATCTGATCGATGCGGAATAGAACCCGAGTGCATTAACTGCTCATCGATCACGACAGCGGGTGTACTCATCACACCATATTCCATAATAACAGCAAGATCTGTCTCTTTCATGACAGTCACATCAACACCAGCTTCAGCAGCCAAACGTGTAATGATTTCTGCTGTCTTTTCACATTTACTGCAACCAGAACCTAATACTTTAATAATTTTCATATCACGATTCTCCCTCAGTTATGGTCAAAATTCTTATAAATACACTCAAGAGGACACTTTAAAAAGCACACTATGTGGCTGTTATTAAAAACAGCCCTATACCATTAAAAATCCATCCTACCAGTGTAAAAGCACATAACAGTAAACAAAATAAAATAGCTAATAGCTTCCACTGCATTAACTGTTTTAGCAAAATAAACTCAGGAAAACTCGCCGCTACTGTACTCATACAAAATGCTAACGTAGTTCCTATCGGCAAACCTTTAGTAATGAGACTTTCCATCACAGGAATAACACCGGTTGCATTTGAGTATAAAGGAATGCCTAAGCCAACAGCAGCAGGCACAGACCACCACTGACCTTGTCCTAAATTCTGAGCAAACCAACCTTCTGGTACAAACCCATGTAGTGCAGCCCCTAGCCCAACACCTACAATAACCCACTTCCAAACCCTGCTAAAAATATCAACCAGTTCATCTTTGGCAAACTGATGACGTTCAGACAAACTTAAACGTCTACTCTCACCTTTAACAGCAGACTGTTTAGCTTCAATATAAGCTTTTGCAGCAAAAGGTTGCAGCATTTTTTCTGCCTTAATAAGATCCAGAAAAACACCACCGATAACACCAACAGAGATGCCAACCACAATATAGATCAGCGTAAACTTCCAACCCAATAGGCTACCGAGCAACACAATGGCAACTTCATTAATTAATGGAGATGTGAGTAAAAATGACATAGTAATTCCTACAGGGATCCCCGCCGATGTGAACCCTAGGAAAAGAGGGATACTAGAGCAAGAACAAAAGGGAGTTACCGCACCAAAGAATGAGCCCATGAGATAACCCACAAAACGGCTTTTACCTACTAGCCAACTACGTACCGATTCAACATTCATTGAAGCTCTTAGTAACGCGATCAGGTAAATCATCACCACCAAAAGAGCAAAAATCTTAGTGGTATCTTCAATAAAAAAATGCAGTGCGTCGCCCAATTTAGTCGAAGCGCTCAGACCCCATAGGTCGTACACCAACCAATCTGCCAATAATGTAAAACTATCTAACATAGTACACCTGCCTACTTACTTGAGACTGCTATAGCTCAACATCTAATATCACAATGGCTATGCCAGCAGAATAGCGTGATCATTAACACTTCAGCATTGATTTAGGCGAATATATTGTCCAATAATCAGTCATAATTGATCGTTTGTAAAACAACACAAGAGATACAAAAAAAACCAATAAATATCAACGTCTTAAAAAAAACAAAATATCAAAAATATCAAACAAATAATTGAACAATAAATTTTATTTCCTCAGAAATACCGACTAAGCAAAAATTATTCTTTGTGTTTAGGCTAGGCTCGAATAAAATAAAGCTCGCCTTCAATCCATACGGGATTGAACTATCATTCAGTGCGTTATTTACGCGGTCTGCAACGGTTGGAGACTTACGACGTTGTCATCGAACGGTAAAATTACATTACAAGGGTTTAACAACCTAACCAAGAGCTTGAGCTTCTGTATCTACGATGTTTGCTATGCCCAAACGGCCGAGCAGAAAGCCGAGTATATTGAATATATTGATGAGCAGTATAATGCCGATAGGCTTACTGAAATCTTAAGTGAAGTCTGCGACATCATTGGTGCGAACATCCTTAACGTAGCTCGTCAAGACTATGAGCCCCAAGGTGCCAGCGTTACTATCTTGGTTGCTGAAGAGCCATTAAAAGACTCTGAAGATGTGGACAAGACAGAACAACCAGGCCCACTACCTGACTCAGTTGTTGCTCACTTAGATAAGAGCCACATCTGTGTTCATACTTATCCAGAAAGTCACCCTGATGATGGTATTTGCACCTTTAGGGCCGATATAGAAGTGTCTACCTGTGGCATTATCTCGCCACTAAAAGCGCTCAACTATCTAATACACAAATTAGAATCCGATATCGTTACTATCGATTACCGAGTACGTGGGTTCACCCGTGACGTTAAGGGTGTAAAACACTATATCGATCACGACATTAACTCTATCCAAAATTTTATGAGTCAAGATGTCCGTGACCAGTATCAAATGTTGGATGTAAACGTCTATCAGGAAAATATTTTCCATACTAAAATGATGCTGAATGATTACGATCTAGACCAATACCTCTTCGGAACTACGGTTAATGATCTGAAAGACAATGAAGCAGAAGAAGTGTCTGAGCGTTTATTCAAAGAGATGAACGAAATTTTCTATGGCCGTAATATGCCGGACATGAAAAACAGCTAATGACAGTTTGACTCGATATAACATCTATTAAATAAGGCCAGTTGTCATAGACTGGCCTTTTTATGCCCTTTTGTTACTAATACCCCTATTCTCTATAAAAACGTACGGCTTGCTCTGTCTCTATAAACTTATCAGTAACGCTCTGGAACAATCTATTGGCAAGATACTGATGAAAATCCACCAATATTTTTCCAAACTTACCAATTTTCCACCTCTGCTCTTACGAGAATGCATGCCACGCTGCTCCCGCTCATAAATTACTCGATCTTCATTGAGAAAAGCTTTCGTAAACTTAAATCCTGATGATTTAAAATCTTTTACTGGATACTCCGATAAGCCCCCAGGGATAATTGAGCAATGTTCAGGCCCCTCTGGTAAACCTGTATCCAATTCAACCCCTCATACGTGACAACAGCAATAAGCGAAGGGGCCAGAAAAAGTAACAAGTAGTGATTATAAGCCTCTGGATAACCACTACTTAACCACTTTCTCAAAGGTCCTCGATCATCCTTTATTACTCCACCAGTTAAGGACCATTCAGCATTGCCGGCAACATAGTATGCTTGTTTGCTGGGAGTCGTGGTCTCCAACGTCTCTTTATGGACTTTGAACAGGTGATAGCTTTCGATAGCGTTTTCTACTGCTAACTTTCAATTGCTATTCCAATACTCAGCGGGCATATAAAAAGCGCTCTAATTCGAATAGAGATAAGTAGTCACCTAAACCCTCGATTTTTTCATTGAAAGGACAAGGCGAGTCTGAGAGGTTAACAAAAATCAAACCATGCCAATACACTATTGCAAGCTACCGGTTGTTATTAATATTAACCTGTTACAGCAGGGGAGACTTCAAAATAACCCACTTCACAACCCTCTTCGGCAGCACACTGCGTCTGCTCAGCCTTAGTTCGAACGTCATAACCTAGGCTTTCAGTGATCTGATCCAAAGCACCGGCAAACCAACCGGTAAACAT